>NZUN01000086.1 GCA_002697205.1 Gammaproteobacteria bacterium | reverse complement strand
TTCTCTATCTATTGCAGCACCGCAGAGCAATACCTCGGGCAGCGAGCTAGCCAGGCTTTTGATCTCATTTTCATGGATCCTCCTTTTCGGGACGGCAACTACCAGCAATTAACCCAAACCATTATAGACAATCAATGGCTCAAACGGGGCGGTTTAATTTACATTGAAAGTGGCATTTCGCTTGGACAGAATAAACGATTTTCTGAGTTGACTATCTTAAAACAAAAACAGGCTGGAAAAGTCCACTTTGCCTTGTTGGGCAGGAACAATGAGCTTTGACCCTCACTGACAGTCATGTATGATTCCGGCTTTAATCAGGGACAAAGCAACCATGAGCACTGTACTGTATCCGGGAACATTCAATCCCATTCACAACGGGCATGCTGATTTGGTTCAACGCGCTTCGATTTTATTCGATAACGTCGTACTCGGTATTGCTACCAGCCCCCAGAAAGATCCAAGCGTTCTGGCATTGAGAGTTGATCTGGCCAAACTGGCACTGGCACACCTGGACAATGTAGATGTTCAAGGTTTCCATGGGCTTACTGTCGATTTTGCCAAAAAGATAGGCGCCAGTGTCATCCTCAAGGGGATCAGGACTGTCACCGATTTTGAGTATGAGTTTCAGATGCTGAACATGAACCGAGTGCTCAACCCTTCTCTGGAGACCATATTTCTGGCGCCTTCTGAAGAATTTTCTTATATCTCGTCAACACTGGTTCGACAGATTGCATCCTACGGAGGCGATATCGGCCACTTTGTTCACCCGGCGATTGCAGAGGCAGTAAAAGATGGGCAAATCAGTTAACGCTGACAGCGGCTGCAATAAACTGTTGCACGCCCGCCCATCCTAAGTGTCTTCAGTGGTTTCTCGCACCGATAACAATCTTCACCCTCTCGACCATAGACCTGAAGCGCCTGGCGGAAGTAGCCGGGCGACCCATCTTCCCTGATAAAGTCCCTTAAGCTGGTGCCACCGGCTTCAATGGCACTGCGAAGCACAACCCTTATTGAATTCACCAGGCGAGTACATCTGCGCAGAGATAATTTACCCGCTGGAAATGTGGGCTTAATACCCGCCATAAAAAGAGCTTCATTCGCATAAATATTGCCGACGCCAACGACGATCTGAGCATTCATAATCAAGGTTTTGATGGCTACCTGCCGACCTCTGCTTCGAACAAAAAGATAACGAGGCGTAAATTCATCGAGCAGGGGTTCAGGTCCCAGGTGCCTGAGAAGCCGGTGCTCACCTTCAGGCAGCCAGAATATGGAACCAAATTTTCTCGGGTCTCTATAGCGAAGAAGCTTACCATTGCTGAACACGAAGTCGACATGATCATGCGTCTGTGCCGGTGTATCTTGTGCAAGAATGCGCAGGCTTCCTGACATGCCCAGGTGCATCATGATCTGGCCTTGCCGCGTATCCAGAAGCAGGTACTTGGCTCGGCGCTTCACCTCCCTGACAACCTTACCCGTTATGTTCTGGCCGAGGTCGGGCGATATCGGCCAACGCAGTTGGTGCTCTCTTATATGCACTGCCGTAATTCGCTGATCTCTAATATGAGGTTCAATGCCTGCACGCGTCGTCTCTACTTCAGGTAATTCAGGCATCTGCTTCCTGTCCACAAGCATATTTAATGTTTTTCAAGGTAACGCTTTTCAATGTATGTCTTATCAAAATCTGCTTTCACGACCTGCTATTAATAGCCGCTGTTAATAATCGCTGGTAATAGCCGCTTGCAGCAACTGCTCTAATTACAATAAGCTATTCCAGCCAGCTTGACATGCTGGGGATCACATTATTTCACAAATGATGCCACACGCCGATGGAAAAGAATTTACTGGGAATTGATACCGGTGGCACATTCACTGATTTTGTGCTGGTAAGGGACGATAAGGTACTCACTCACAAAGTCCTGTCAACGCCTGATGCACCTGAACAAGCTATTTTCGAAGGAATTCATGATCTGGNTGTGCAGGACCTGTTGGCCTCGGGCAACCTGATCATCGTTCATGGNACAACGGTTGCAACNAATGCTGCACTCCAGCAAAAAGGGGCTAAAACTGCTTATATCACCAATGAGGGTCTGGCTGATATTTTAACNATAGGCCGCCAAACCCGCTCTCAGCTTTACCANCTACAACCCAGCAAACCCATGATATCACTGGATGCTTCTCTCACCTTTGAAGTCACNACAAGACGATCAGCCCAGGGCGAGCTCCTGACTGACCTGGATGAAGATTCGCTGAACCACCTAGTGAGNCAAATCGACGCTGCTAAACCNCAGGCTNTCGCGATTAACCTACTGTTTTCGTTTGTCAACGATAAGGAGGAAAAACAGATCCAGGACAAACTCGGCGATGCCTATTTTATCAGTCGATCTTCCTACGTACTACCCGAATACCGGGAATATGAACGGGGTATCGCTACCTGGATGAACGCCTCGCTTGGACCNTTATTAAACAACTACCTGGCTGAACTCTCTGCCGCCTTCGCNCCTAGTCCGGTCACNATAATGCAATCTTCTGGACTTACCATCGCCGCGGANCAGGCTGCCAAACGGGGGATCAATCTTCTGCTATCNGGCCCTGCAGGAGGCCTGAGTGCGGCGACAANCCAGGTTCAACCCGATAAGTTAATGACCTTCGACATGGGCGGCACCTCAACCGATGTATCGTTAATCGACGAGGATATCAAAATTACCAACCAGGGCCATATTGCCGGTCTGCCTATCGCTATTCCCATGGCTGACATCCACACCATTGGTGCCGGCGGAGGTTCAATAGCCTACGTTGACCAAGGTGGCATACTGCAGGTNGGTCCACTTTCGGCNGGTGCCAAGCCCGGCCCAGCGTGTTATGGCCTGGGCGGAACACAGCCAACTGTTACAGATGCTAATGTGGTTTTAAAGCGACTACCTGCAAACCAGCTACTTGCTGGGTCCCTGGCTATTGACGAGTCAAAGGCGATCACTGCTATCCTTAGCATTGGTCGTCAGCTCGGGCTTTCCGCCACACAAACAGCCGAAGGCATCATTGCAATTGCCAACGAACATATGGCGCAGGCGTTACGTCTGATCTCCATCCAGAGAGGCTTTGACCCCAGAGAGTTTACCCTGACCTGTTTTGGTGGTGCAGGCGGCCTGCACCTGTGTGACCTGGCTGAGATGCTGGAAATTAGCACTGCNGTCATTCCTTTGCACAGTGGNGTGTTATCTGCCCTGGGTATGCTCTGNGCAAAGCCAGGCAGAGAGCTGGTNAAAACCAAACTGAGCTTGTTACAGGAATTAAACAANAAGCAGATCCAGCAATGGCTAGACGAACTTTATCAACATGGTTACAGAGAACTNANGCAGGAGGGGGTTACCGATATCTATTCCCAAGCCAGCNTAGATCTTCGCTATCAGGGCCAGTCCCATACCCTTAACATCCCGTTTAATGACATCCCAGGTTGTCAGCATGAGTTTCAAAACCAGCATCAATTACGATACGGGCATCAACTGAACCAACCCATAGAACTTCTTAATATCCGNCTGAGNCTGTCGTCACCTAGCAGGATCGACATGNCCAAGCCGCAGCCTCTANCCAGGGACCGCTCGCGTCTCCCAAGAATCGACANTTCAGGCAAGCCCGCTGANGCTAATAGCTATAAAACAGTTCGCAGAGAAGAGCTGATTGAGGGCAACAGCTTACCTGGCCCCTTTCTCATTCTGGAAGATCACACCTTGACCAGGGTGAAAGAAAACTGGACAGCGACNCTGACCNGCAGTGGCAGTTTAATGCTCCACAAAGAAATTATTTGATCTTTGCTTCTTTGTAGATAACGTGTTTTCGAACCACAGGATCGAATTTCTTGATTTCCATCTTATCCGGTGTGGTTTTCTTATTCTTGCTGGTGGTGTAGTAGTGACCTGTGCCAGCCGAAGACACCAGTTTGATTTTATCTCTCATTTTCGTATGCCCTCTCTAACNGGAATATTTACACTATACACTGCAATTCCGATAATCTTTAAAGTCATTGCNGCTAAGTCATTTCAAAAAAGTCATTGCAACAAAGTCATTGCGATTTATACTCGCCTCAACTGACCTACATAAAATTCCANGGAGTGTCTTTGTCGANCCCTGANTCGCATATCTTTACCGAAACAGCCTATTGTCTCAATCCAGGGTTCAGACCCTTTCACCTCTTGCCTTGAGGTCCGCAACAACCTTTTCCAGGCCGAGTTTGTCAATAATTCGCATACCTTTAGCTGACACTCTTAATTTCACAAAACGCTTCTCACTGGCCAGCCAAAANCTNTGGTCATGGATATTTGGCAGAAATCTACGNCGCGTTTTGTTGTTGGCATGAGAAACATTGTTTCCGGTAATCGGTCTTTTTCCAGTAACCTGACAGACTCTGGACATTTTATTTNCCCGTTCAATTGATAAGTACCCCCCCACAGCCACGCCGCAGGAGCGCGACTTTATACCAGATGCCCGATTCCTTTTCAATGTTTATAGCAATCCTTGTTCAACCATGGAAATAACCACACCCTGGGCGACGACCATGTGATCCAGGATACGGATATCCAGTTTTTCTACCAGTTCACGCAAATCCTGGGTTAAATCGATATCGGCGGCAGACAGTTGCCAGGACCCAGAAGGGTGATTGTGACTGATAATCAATGCACTTGCGTTGATAGCNAGGGCCTGTTGGACCACTACTCTCGGATAAACCTTCACTGAATTGACTGTCCCGGAAAATAGAATCTGAAATTCCAGTATGCGATTGGCAGAATCCANATAAAGTACGGCAAACTGTTCAGTCTTGCAGTGCCCCAGTCGACCTAACAGGAATTGCCGCACATCGCTGGGCGCGTGCATCACATCAGAGCGCCTAAGGTTCTCCCAAATAACCCGATCGACCAATTCAAAACAGGCCTGCAATCGCAACCACCAGATAGAAGGTAGGCAATAAGCGTCTGANTCGGCATCATCNCCGCGCAACCACTGCAGGTNCGGTTCTCGACACAAACGTGCATGCAACANGTCAAGACTCTCCGGTTCATTGGATATGCCGAGAATAAGCGCCAGTAAATCCAGCTCTGAATAGCGGATCGGCTGCGAAANCTTGAGCCCACCGTCCGATTTCTGCCCACTCATACNCCGCGTTGNGNCACTTTCCGCCANCTGAGATCCTATTTNCTGCCTGGTCTTTTAATATAGGAAATTATCTGTAGAGTGCTATAGCGACTGAAACTGTTTAAGATGCCGGATTATGCCCGAAGTAACAGGCGAAAGAGATGAACTCGAAAGGACAGTGTAATGAATAATACATTGCTAACGCTGAGAAATCGCAGGATCCTGCTTGGTGTAACGGGTGGCATTGCNGCTTATAAAGCAGCNGAATTGACTCGACGACTTCAGGATCAAGGGGCAAAAATTCGAATCATCATGACTCGATCTGCAACCGAGTTTATTACGCCTCTGACCCTACAGGCATTATCCACCAATCCAGTTCATCTTGACTTACTCAATCCGGATACAGANTCTGCTATGGGCCATATTGAACTGGCGCGATGGGCTGATCTCATATTAATAGTACCTGCCAGTGCCAATTTCCTNGCTCGCTTTGCCAGCGGTCANAGCGATGATCTATTANCGACCGTTTGCCTGGCTGCTGAATGTCCCGTGGCGGTGGCACCTGCNATGAACCAGGCAATGTGGGCAAAACCAGCGACTCAAGCAAACCAAAANCTNCTNGTCTCCAGAGGCGTGCATTTACTGGGACCCGATCATGGTATCCAGGCNTGCGGNGATACCGGNGCAGGTAGACTACTGGATATTGACCGATTAATTCTGGCAACCAGTGAGCTGTTTGATTCAGGCGAGCTCACCGGTAAGACTGTTATGATAACAGCGGGCCCAACCCGGGAAGCCATTGATCCGGTACGCTACATCAGCAATCACAGTAGTGGCAAACAGGGTTATGCACTTGCACAAGCCGCGCTAGATGCCGGTGCNAGGGTTATCCTGATATCCGGTCCAACCCANTTGGCGGCGCCGGACCGAGCTGAGCTGGTATCAGTGGTGAGTGCACAGGACATGCACGATAANGTTCAATCCAGACTGTCAGAAACCGACATATTTGTCGGGGTTGCCGCTGTTGCTGACTACCGACCAAAACTGGTACAAAATCAAAAAATCAAGAAAAACACCGCCAACAAACGTACCCTCACCCTGGAGTTTGTAGAGAATCCAGACATAATCGCCGAAGTAGCAGACAGTGTGCCTAAACCCTTTACNGTGGGCTTTGCAGCGGAAACCGAGAACATTGAAGCTTACGCNCGTAAGAAATTAATAGAAAAGAAACTCGATCTCATCATCGCAAACAATGTAGCAAACGCCCAGATCGGNTTTAACAGTGACCTCAACGAAACCACCATCCTATGGCAGGAAGGCAAGGTTAATATGCCAACCATGTCCAAGCGGGCCTTGTCTGAGAAGATTGTCACCATCATTTCCCAGCACATCAAGCAAAGAATATGAACGTTCAGATTCGAATTCTTGATAGCAAAATCGGCGCCGACATTCCCTTACCCGAATATGCAACCAAAGGTTCAGCAGGCATGGACCTTCGCGCCTGNCTGGCGACAACGTTGAATGTCCAACCCGGTGAGACCCATCTCATTTCAACCGGTATGGCNATTTATATAGAAGACCCGAATTTTGCAGCAGTGATCCTACCCAGGTCTGGTCTTGGTCACAAGCANGGCATTGTNTTGGGTAACCTGGTCGGCTTGATCGATTCAGATTATCAGGGTGAGCTCATGGTTTCTTGCTGGAACCGGGGGCATAGCGAATTTTCCATCCANCCTGGAGATAGAATTGCCCAGNTGNTAGTGTTACCAGTGGCCCAGGCTGAATTTGAAATTGTCGATTCTTTTGATAGTTCAAGCCGAGGTGAAGCCGGCTTTGGTTCNACCGGTAAAAAATAGCCCANGTAACTTAACCGTCGTAAAGAATCCACAGTAGGCGAACCCTCATCATGATATCATTTCAGCTTTTGAGAACGCCATCATGACCGTCAACATAGACAGAGCCCTTAATATCGCCAAGGTGCTCACCGAGGCACTACCTTATATCCAGCGNTTTACGGGTAAAACTATCGTCGTAAAATACGGCGGCAATGCNATGACTGAAGCACAACTCAAGCATAGTTTTGCAAAAGATATCGTGCTCATGAAGCTGGTCGGATTGAACCCTGTAATCGTCCATGGCGGTGGACCCCAGATCGGTAATTTTTTACAGCAACTGAATATTCATTCGGAATTCGTCGATGGTATGCGGGTCACAGATAGNGAAACCATGGACGTCGTGCAAATGGTATTAGGGGGTCTTGTTAATCAAGATATTGTCAGCCTGATCAACCAGACCGGTGGAAGAGCGATAGGGTTAACTGGCAAGGATGCGTCGCTCATAGAAGCCAAAAAAATGCTTATCGAAAAAGCAACACCGTCTCTTACTGCACCCGAGATTATTGATATTGGCCATGTCGGCGAGGTAACCCATATTAATCGTGAAGTACTCGATATAGCCAGTAACAGTGACCTGATCCCAGTCATCGCGCCAATTGGAACCGATAAGACTGGACAGACTTTCAACATCAATGCTGATCTGGTGGCCGGTGCCATCGCCGAGGAACTCAAGGCAGAAAAACTGATTCTGCTTACTGATGTTTCCGGTGTTGAGGATGAAAATGGTAAATTACTNTCCAGGTTAAACTCAAAACAGGTCTCTTCGCTCATTAGCAGCAATACCATTCATGGTGGTATGCTACCTAAAATCCAGTGCGCCCTTGACGCTGTCAGTCGGGGCGTTANCAGCGCGCATATCATCGATGGNAGGGTGGCGCACGCTGTCCTGCTGGAAGTGTTAACCGATGAAGGTGTAGGTACNAAGATTACCCCGATGCAAGAATGAGCACTTCAAGACCCGCCAAGGGTTCAAGACGACAGCATATCCTCGAGTGTTTCGCACATATGCTGGAACAGGGCCCCGGACAGAAGATCACCACTGCTAAATTAGCCAGACAAGTCGGNGTATCTGAGGCNGCTCTGTACCGGCATTTTCCCAGTAAAGCAAAAATGCTGGAAGCACTNATCGAATTTGTAGAAGAATCAATATTCTCGAGAATATCCATCATTTTAGATGAGCCCCAGAGCACCGCTGACCGCTGNAATCAACTTCTCTTACTGGTTCTCACTTTCAGCGANAAAAACCCGGGCATCAGTCGCTTACTCACTGGCGAACCCTTAACCGGTGAATCCACCAGGCTGCGAAAACGTGTTAATCAGTTTTTTGAAAGGATAGAAGCCCAGCTAAGGCAGGTCCTGAGAGAATCAGAATTACACGGAGAACGACCGCCAAAACTGGAACCAAACACCAGCGCCCNGCTCNTGATGAACCTGATCGAAGGTAGATTAGGGCAATTTGTCAGAAGTGATTTTCAAAAACAGCCGACNCAGGGCTGGACTGAACACTGGCAACTCATCAGAACCGGTCTGTTTGGCTGACCCAGACTTTTAACTCACGCCGTAGGTACGCCGGTAAGCAAGCATTCGTTNTATCTGGTCTTTTGAAGATTGNGCAGAAAGATACTCAATAATATCCGCGAATTTGACGATGCTNATCACTGGAACCTGAAACTCCTGTTCCACCTCCTCAATGGCAGAAAGTTGNCCACTGCCTTTTTCCTGACGATCTATNGCAACCACCACACCAGCGACCTGGCCTGTCTGTTCCTGAATCAAATCAATGGCGCCGCGAATAGCCGTACCCGCCGTGATGACATCATCAACAATCATGACCCGACCCGTGATTTCAGCGCCAACCAACTGTCCCCCTTCACCATGTTTTTTNNCCTCCTTTCGGCTATAAGCATAGGGCACATTTCGCTGGTAATGGGTGCTTAACCCAATGGCAGTNGCACTAACCAGTGGAATGCCCTTGTAGGGAGGACCGAATAAAACGTCATAGGAAACCGCAGAGGCCTGCAGGGCTTGAGCATAATACTGCCCCAACCTGGCTAGGGATTCGCCATCCTGAAACAGACCTGCATTAAAGAAATACGGGCTTTTGCGACCAGATTTTAAGGTGAACTCGCCAAANTTAAGGACATCCCTCTGAATAGCAAATTCAATGAATTCATGGATNAATTCCGCCGCTGATTGCATTTCGAAATCCTCGNTCAAGCCCTCTGATATTCAATTAATTTCATGATGCCATCTCTAGCCAGATCAAGCAGTGCATCTAACTCAGACCGGTCAAAGGGTGCAGCTTCAGCCGTACCCTGCACTTCAATAAAGTGACCCTGTTCAGTCATCACCACGTTCATATCGGTATCAGCCGTTGAATCTTCAGTATACTCCAGATCTAGAANAGGTCGGCCTTTGACAATACCCACGGACACAGACGCCACGTATCTTCTTTTAATCTGTGCAGCCTTCGGCAATCGATCCAGGGCATCAAACAAAGCCACGCAAGCGCCGGTTATTGAGGCTGTGCGGGTTCCNCCATCGGCCTGAATAACATCGCAATCTATTTTCACCGTGTGCTCCCCCATGGTCGACAAATCCACCGCGGCTCGCAATGACCTTCCTATCAGTCTCTGTATTTCCTGAGTTCGCCCGGACTGCTTGCCTCTTGCCGATTCTCGACCCATTCGCTCATGAGTCGACCTGGGTAGCATCCCGTACTCTGCGGTTACCCANCCTTCTCCTTTACCGCGCATAAAAGGTGGCACCCCAGATTCCAGACTCGCCGTGCAAATGACCTGGGTATCGCCAAAACTAACCAGAACCGACCCTTCTGCATGTTTATTGAAATTACGCACAATGCTGATATCGCGTAATTCATTATACTTGCGATCTGCNCTTCTATTGATTNTCGACATATTCTTCCAAAGACTGTTAATGACATATGGATTATACTTCGCTTAACTGAGAAAAACTGCGAAGTTACAGACATGATTACCAGTATGACCGCGTTCGCCCATGTTGAGTGCGAACAATTCAGTTGGCANGTGCGTTCTGTCAATCATCGTTATCTGGACGCGGCGTTNCGATTACCCGATCACTATAAACACCTGGAGCCTAGTCTCCGCGGGCTNCTNAAAAAATATGTTAAACGGGGTAAAGTTGAGGCGGTTCTGCGATCCTCACCCGGCCAGCAGGAAGTAAAAAAGCTCAATCAAGATCTGCTTGACGAGCTAACCCAGAATCTGAATATCATCGCCACTCGGCTACCGGACGCTCAACAACCTACCACNCTNGATTTGCTGCAATGCCCCGGCGTGCTCGANTCNCAGNCAAGTGAGCAGGGGCAGGACAATGATNTCANCATCGGTTTCGAACAAAGCTTGGTTTCTCTGGTTGAAATGCGCGTCAGAGAGGGTGCTGAGACAGCAACAGCNATTGAANATAAACTGGTAGGATTGACGGAACTCATCGCGGTGGTGCGCAGCCAATTACCCGCNTTATTAGCACAACAAAAGGCCCGGTTACTTGATCGACTCGCCGAACTGAAAACCGACTTTGATCAGGATCGAATTCACCAGGAATTTATTTTTCTGGCCAACAAAGCAGATGTCGCCGAGGAGCTTGAAAGGCTCACTATGCATATTCAGGAGGTNAGAAGAGCCCTTCAGGNAGAGGGAGGGTCGGGAAGACGACTGGATTTTCTCATGCAGGAATTAAATCGGGAAGCCAATACCCTTTCCTCAAAATCCATTGCNGTATCTTCCACGCTGAACGCAGTCGATATGAAAGTGATTATTGAACAGATGCGTGAACAGGTACAGAATATCGAATAACCCNTTGACGACGCTGCGACTGNCCAAATCAATCAGAGAACTTAGCACGCCAAAACTCACTTGCATGAATGCACTACATTCATAGCAGGTGAACGATCAACAGGTTCATTGGTAGCATTGATATCCATGCTTTAGTATCCTCTNAATCCCAAATTAAACTGCTCGAGCAATTCATATCCGCTCATAACCGAATAGAAACCATGTCACTACAAANAGGCCAGGTCTACGTTATTTCAGCACCTTCTGGTACCGGAAAAACCAGCCTGGTAAAAGCACTNCTTGAAAGAAATTCTNCTGNCCAGGTCTGCGTCTCTCATACCACCAGAAAAATCAGGCCCGGAGAAATAGACGGGTTGAATTATTTCTTTATCAGCCGACAGAACTTCAAGAAGATGCTGNCTGATGANCAATTCATNGAATCTGCAGAAGTNTTCGGGCACCTCTATGGTACAAGTAAGCGCGAGGCTAATCAGATTCTGTCATCTGGCAGGCACATCATTCTGGAAATTGACTGGCAGGGTGCATTGCAGGTCAAGGCANCCATGCCGAACAGNCAGATGATTTTTATTCTACCACCCTCCCTTGCGACCCTTCGCCAGCGCCTGGTTAATCGTAACCAAGATGACCGGAATACCGTTGAGCGGCGATTAACCGGTGCAATCGAAGAAATCAGGCATCACCACCGCTTTGATTTTCTCCTGGTCAACAACCTATTCGATACCACTTTGCAGGCACTGGAACAGATCCTGTTTTCAGATGGTTCCACTTTTNCGCACGATGCCCAATTAACCGAGCTAGCACCTTTGATAAACCAACTCCTGGTAGAACCATTAAACTAACCAGGAACCCACGGATTNNTTGCCAGTTGGCCCCAATANGGCTACAATCCGCCCCCCCCTTGCCAGTTTAGCGGCAAGGCTTTTGAAAAATCATTTGGTTCAAGGAAAATGTTTAATGGCTAGAGTNACCGTTGAGGACTGTTTGGAAAATGTAGACAACCGCTTTGAACTGGTCATGGTAGCCAGTAAGCGTGCCCGACAAATTGCCAATGAAGGCAAGGATCCACTGGTACCAATCGAAAATGACAAAGCNACNGTACTCGCTCTCAGAGAGATCGCAGAAGGTCTGGTAACAGCAGAGATTCTGACCGAAAAGCCCCGCGAAAATTTTGAGCCTATCGCCATGGAACTGTTAGCCGATAGTTTCNAACGACACGACGCAGAGTTCTAGCAGAAGGGTACACTTTCCTNCAATCGTTGGTATAGTTAATCTATGCAGACGATCGACAATCTAGCAACCNATCTCAATGAATACCTGGAACCCAAACAGGTCAAGCAAGTCGTTCGCGCTTATCATTTTGCAAAAGATGCCCACAAAGGCCAAACCAGGAAATCGGGTGAACCCTACATTAATCACCCCCTGGAGGTTGCTAGTATTCTTTCCNGCATGCACATGGATCATCAATGTCTCATGGCGGCCCTCCTGCATGATGTAATAGAAGATACCGGCATACCGAAACATCTGTTNAGCGTGGAATTCGATCAGGAAGTTGCCGATCTAGTCGACGGNGTAAGCAAACTGAAAAGCATGTTCCACTCACGTGCCGAGGCGCAGGCCGAAAATTTTCAAAAAATGACCCTGGCAATGGCCAAGGATATCCGGGTCATTCTGGTCAAACTAGCAGATCGTCTGCATAACATGCGAACTCTCGGCCATCTNGATAGTGAACGCAGGCGCCGAATTGCCAAGGAAACACTGGAGATTTACGCGCCAATTGCATTAAGGCTAGGTATGAATGCAATCAGAATAGAATTCGAGGAACTGGGCTTTAAAGCACTGTATCCGCTTCGATCGTCCATGATAGAAAAAGCCGTTCGAAGGGCCCGAGGAAACCGCAANGAAGTTGTCTCTAAAATACGCCAGTCNATCGNAAGTTGTCTGAAAAGAGAGGGTATAAAGGCAACCGTAACGGGCCGAGAAAAACATCTCTACAGTATCTACGACAAAATGCGACNAAAAAGACGTTCNTTTACCGAAATAATGGACGTTTACGCCTTTCGAATTATCGTTACAGATGTNGATACCTGTTACCGCACNCTNGGTTCTGTTCACAATCTCTACAAACCCGTGGCCGGCAGATTTAAAGATTATGTTGCTATACCCAAAGCCAATGGTTATCAATCCCTGCACACCACTTTATTCGGCATGCANGGTTTGCCNATAGAGATTCAGATAAGAACAGCAGAAATGGAAATGGTTGCCAACAACGGCATCGCTGGGCACTGGTTATATAAAAGTAACGATGNATCCGCCTCCGGAAGCCACCGGCGGGCAAGGGAATGGATGCAGGGTTTACTGGAATTACAGCAGAGNGCAGGGAATTCACTGGAATTTATAGAAAACGTTAAAATTGATCTATTCCCTGACGAGGTNTATATATTTACCCCAATCGGTGAAATTTATGAGCTTCCGAACGGTTCNACACCTATCGATTTCGCCTATGCGGTGCATACGGATATCGGTAATACCTGCATCGCCTGCCGCATTGATCGTCGACTGGCACCACTCAGCGCTGTTCTAGAAAGTGGCCAGACGGTCGAGATAGTCACAACCAAAGGCGCCTTGCCGAACCCAGCCTGGCTGAGTTTCGCGGTGACAGGAAAAGCCAGAGCCAGCATTCGAATTGCCCTCAAACACCAGCATTTATATGAATCGGTCGAACTCGGACGAAGACTACTTNAACGGGCCGTCCAGTCATTTGATAAAACACTGGCTGATATAGACAAGCAGGCACTCAAACAACTGCTGGATCAAAAGCAGCTGAAATCACTTGACGATCTTTTAGCTGAGATAGGCCTCGGTAATCAGATGTCTAACATTATTGCCCGAAAATTAATTAAAAATCCGGACACGGTCANTGATATAGAGCTCTCCTATCACGGCCCACTGGCTATTACCGGTACCGAAGGCCTGGTGGTGACCTATGCCAAATGCTGNCGGCCTATTGCTGGNGACCCTATCGTTGGCCACATCAGTGCTGGACGCGGCATCGTCATNCATGTGGAGACCTGCGGAAATATGTCCGAAATCAGGGACAAGNGTGATGAGATAATGACGGTACGCTGGGAACCCGGTGTCGACCAGGAATTTGCAGTTGAACTGCGGGTAGAGCTGGAACACGAAAAAGGCATGATCGCCATGCTGGCGTCAACTATTACCAGCGCCGAGGCTAANATCGAACGAATAAGCCTGCTTGAGAAAGACGCTCATCTGGCCATTGTCAATATTGTCATGACTTTAAAGGATCGGGTCCACCTGGCCAGAGTTATTCGCAAGGTAAGACATATCCACAACATTAATAAAATTATTCGATTGAAAGGCTAATGAAAAAAATCACAACAATTTCCACCACTGCAGCGCCACAGGCACTTGGGCCCTACTCACAGGGAGTCGTCACAGGCGGGCTATTATTCATTAGCGGCCAAATAGGATTAATTCCCGAAACCGGANAGCTGATCNACGACGACCTCAGTCATCAGACAAAACAGGTCTTTGACAATATCCACTCGATTTGCGCAGCCGCNGGTGTGNGCATGCAGAATATTGTCAAACTGACCATCTATTTGACAGANCTTTCCCAATTCAACCTGGTCAACGAACTCATGCAGAACAGGTTTGACAAACCCTATCCTGCAAGAGCNACGGTCGAGATCAGTGCCCTNCCAAAGAACGCACTAATCGAGATCGAAGCAGTGGCGGCCATGACTGTCGGTGGCTAAAACGCTTGAAAANGTNTCNGTCGCCACGCTCAAGGGTGTGGGACCGGCTATGTTTAAAAAACTGGAACAGTTGTCCATCCATAATCTGCAGGACCTGTTACTGCACCTGCCGCTTCGCTATGAAAACAGAACCAGAATAACGGCCATAGCCGATGCTCAACCTGGCGACCACNTGGTGCTAAAAGGNCAGATCGTNAGTACTCAAATCCAATTTGGAAGACGAAGAAGTCTGGTTGCTAGCCTGAGAGATGAAACCGGGCAAATCAACCTNCGTTTTTACTACTTTGGAAAAACACAGCANGCTCAGTTGGAAGGGTTACCTGAAATCCGCTGCTTTGGCGAAATAAGGCGAGGTGCCTCNGGTCTGGAGTTGTACCATCCCGAATACAGTAACCAGTTAAATCAGCCTCTGGAAACAACGTTAACCCCGGTGTACCCGNNGACTGAAGGNATCAGCCAGAACCAGCTTCGTAAATTAGTATTGCAGACTCTGGCAACCTTGCAACAGAGNCAGCTTCTCGCCAATCTCATCAATGTANCAGATCGACCGGTNATCACTGATAGTCTTGTTCATCTNCACCAACCTTNAGCCAACAGTGACCTTGAGCAACTCAGCGCAGGCTTGGACCCGGCACAACGAGCGCTGTCATTTGAAGAACTCACCGCACATCAGATCGGTATCCTGTTCATGCGGGAGAAAATGACCCAGCTNCCAGCACCACAATTTGNGGAACCTTCGGGCCTGGTTGNGCGTTTCATCNAACAATTAAATTTTACGTTGACCCAGGCACAAAAGAGAGTCGCCGCAGAAGTCTCACANGACCTGCAAAGAAGCACNCCNAGCCTNCGNCTTCTGCAGGGTGATGTTGGTTCCGGAAAGACCGTTATCGCTGCTCTTGCGGCCGTACAGGCCTGTGAAAATCAGTTTCAGACAGCATTGATGGTGCCNACTGAGATACTGGCCGAACAGCACTATGTCACTCTCAAGGCCTGGCTCGAGCCCCTNAACATCACGGTAAACTGGCTTGCCAGCAGTATCAAGGGTAAACAGCGAAGCCAGCTACTTGATGACCTGCGCACCGGCANACTGCAGGTCATCGTCGGCACCCACGCATTATTTCAGGATCAAGTNAGCTTCAAGCANCTGGGCCTGGCCATTATAGACGAGCAGCACCGCTTTGGNGTTCATCAAAGAATGGCGCTGCGCGACAAGGGCGAAAAACAAGGATTAATGCCGCACCAGTTAATCATGACTGCAACACCAATTCCTAGAACCCTGACCATGAGCCTATACGGCGACATGGACTGTTCGGTCATCGATGAACTCCCGGCAGGTCGAACACCCATCACCACCCGCATCATTCCAGCTAGCAGGCGCATTGAAATCNTCGATCGATTGAAAGCAGCCTGTGTCTCAGGCGCTCAAGCCTACTGGGTCTGTACCCTGATAGAAAGCTCAGAGATCCTGGCAGCTCAGGCGGCTCANGATACCGCTAGACAATTAGAAAAAGCCCTGCACCCATTAGTGGTCGGGCTCGTGCACGGCCGTATGTCTGGTCAGGANAANGCCCGGGTGATGGAGAGATTCAGCAATGGNGAGATTCANGTACTGGTCGCCACGACCGTCATTGAAGTCGGCGTCGACATTGCCAATGCCAGTTTCATGGTTATAGAAAACGCCGAACGGCTAGGCCTGACCCAACTGCATCAATTNCGCGGCCGAGTCGGTCGAGGTNAATCAAAAAGCTTCTGCTTATTGCTNTATGCCACACCGCTGGGAGAGGTCAGTAAAAAACGTCTGAATGTCATACGCCACAGTCAGGACGGATTTTTTATTGCCGAGCAGGATCTCATCATCCGAGGACCNGGTGATGTGCTTGGAGACCGTCAATCCGGTAACGTCAATTTCAANATAGCTGATTTAATGCGGGATCAGGATATGCTNGACGAAGCAATCAGGCTTGCCCGACAATTATTTTCAGAAAACAGTACAGTCGCTAAAGCACTGGTGCAGCGTTGGATTGGTTCAGTCTCGGATTACGGCCAGGTCTAATAAAATNACTGCCATTATTCTGAATCAAAAANGGCCTGCTCGAACTGCCCCTCACTTCGAGCGACAANGGTTGCAACAGTTGCATCACCCACCACATTCACCACTGTGCGGGTCATATCAAGAAGTCGATCAACACCGATAATCAGNGCAATACCCTCNACNGGCAAGCCAACCTGGGTCAACACCAGGGCCAATGTGATCAGCCCGACACCCGGTACGCCAGCTGTACCAATTGATGCCAGGGTTGCTGTCAAAATCACCATCAGATAGCCCGAGAGCGAAATATCGACATTAAAAGCCTGCGCGATAAAAACAGTCGCTACGCCTTGCATAATAGCCGTGCCGTCCATATTAATGGTGGCACCCAACGGNATAATAAAGCTGGCGACCTGATTCTTGACTCCGAGCCTCTTCTTGACCGCTTCCAGCGTAACCGGCAGGGTTGCGCCACTGGAAGACGTCGAAAACGCAAAAACCATCACTGGCATCATCCTTTNGTAAAAAGTGATGGGATTCAGCCCAGCAACGAATCGAATCAGCATAGGGTAGGTAACAAAAAAATGTACCATNAGTACCAATAAAACGGCNACGAAATAATAAATCAACTGGGAAATAGCCGAGAAACCCATTTTTGAAAACAAAGTCACCATCAAACANAAAACACCGATGGGAGCGACATTCATCAGCATTAACACCAGGCGCATTACAACTTCATTCCAATCATTGAAAGTATCCCGAAGACGCTCCCCATGAGCGCCAGCTTTGGTAATGGCNACNCCCAGTAGAATCGCGAAAACAATAATCTGCAGCATATTAGTTTCGGCCATCGCCTGTATGGGATTGGTGGGGAATATATTGATTACTACCTGTTTCAGAGAAGGGCTTTCCTTGGCCACAAATTCAGTNGCTGCCGCCATATTAAAGCCCATNCCCGGATTAATCAGATTGGCTAACAGCAGGGCAAGACAAATTGCAATGGCGGTGGTCATCAGGTACAGACCCACGGCCTTGATACCAATTCGACCCATGTGNCCTTCACCTGAGAGATTACTTGCGCCCGAGACCAGGGACACAAACACCAGCGGCACGACTAAGAGTTTCAAACTGGCTATAAATACCTTGCCACCGACATCGAAGATACCATCAACCACATAAACTNTGAGAAAANTCGATGTGTCCAGTGCCATGGCATGGATTAGCGAGCCCAGTACCAGACCCAGNAGCATGCCCAGTAAAATATTTCGCGTCAGTCTACTCCGATCCATGATCTGTCCTAAGCCAGTTCTTCCATTTCAAAATCTTCCTTGCTCACACCACACTCTGGACAGACCCAGTCTTCGGGAATATCTTCCCAGCGTGTACCCGCNGCAATTCCCTCTTCTTCCAGACCTTCTTCTTCATCATAGATAAATCCACAAACAATACATTGCCACTTTTTCATAATAGTTTCTTCACCACCTTTNANTAATTTCCAAAAAAATAAACGCACNCCAACGGATGTGCTGTGATCACAAGACCCGTATACTAACTCATTTGNAATATGACAAACATGCCCAAATAATGCTGCAAACGCTGATTGATGGCTGGCAACGAAATGCCCCCCTNCTAATACAAGTATCACGGCTAGACCGGCCGGTTGGATCTGTGCTGTTACTCTGGCCAACCCTCTGGGCCCTATGGATTGCCGCGGAGGGCTTCCCAGGCTGGCACCTGCTCAGCGTATTCTGTCTGGGTACCCTGCTGACCCGTTCGGCTGGCTGTATCATTAACGATATTGCCGACCGGAAAATAGATCCGCANGTTGAGCGAACCCGGCATCGACCCCTGGCGACCGGCCAATTAAACGTTTTCACAGCGATTCTGTTCATGGCCTTTCTCCTGTTCATTTCCCTGCTACTAGTGCTGAGCACAAACCTGCATACCTTCTTNCTNGCGNTTGCCGCTGCGTTTATTGCTGGTCTCTATCCCTTTGTAAAAAGAATCAGCCACTTGCCCCAGATCGTTCTTGGGATTGCATTTTCCTGTGGNATACCCATGGCATTCACCGCCGTAACAAATTCGTTACCGCTGATCTGCTGGTTGTTATTCCTTGCCAACCTGGTCTGGGTNGTGGCNTATGATACNGAATATGCCATGGTAGACCGGCAAGATGACCTAACAATCGGGGTCGGNTCAACCGCCATTTTATTTGGTGATCTGGACCGCCTGATGATAGCTTTGCTGCAATGCCTTTTTNTTGTCATGCTCANCCAGANGGGCAATGAACTGGCTTTCGAGACTTCTTTTTACGCCAGTATCATCGCTGTATCCTGCCTGTTCATCTACCAGCAATTCCTGATCAGAAANCGCCAANGANAAAAGTGCTTAACNGCATTCCTGAATAATCAGTGGATCGGCGGCTTAATTTTTCTAGGCGTCCTGGTGCAATATTAGAAGCCATTATGAATGCTGCCATAAANATCATCGATCGGATCAGCGAAACCATTGGGCACTGTATAGCGTGGCTGGCTTTGNTNATGATGATTCTTACCGGAGTGGTGGTCATCGCTCGATATTTCTTTAATTTTGGCTCCATCGCCATTCAAGAATCGATTATGTATCTGCACGCNACACTATTCATGCTCGGCATTGCCTATACCCTCAAACAGGGCGGCCATGTTCGAGTTGATATATTGCAAAGAAATCTCTCGCCNCGTCGACAATGCCAGATCGAACTCATCGGTTTNGTGATTTTTCTACTGCCNGTCGCCCTGTTTATGTTTTTCAGCAGTCTAAACTATGTTCGATTTTCCTGGTCGCTGCTCGAATCTTCCGGAGCACCAGGAGGATTACCCGGTATTTTNTTACTGAAAACCCTGATTCCCATCATGGCACTCGGCCTACTCCTNCAGGGTATCGCNGAAGCCCTTAAAAACNTNGTTAAACTTAGAACAGCACACCATGGCTGAATATGCCTCACTCATGCTGTTTGCAAGCNTCTTCTTATTATTACTGATGGGNTATCCGGTCGCNCTNACCCTTGCCGGCACCTCATTGCTGGCAGCAGCTGTGGGAATTGCTACGGGACATTTTGATCTTGTTTTCCTCTATGCCACGCCTAATCGCGTGTTTGGAATTATGACAAACCAGACCTTGATAGCAGTCCCTTTATTTGTACTGATGGGCATAATTCTGGAAANATCAAAGATNGCTGAAGACCTGCTCGACGCCATGACCCGTTCCTTTGGCGCCCTTCCAGGGGGTCTGGGTTTTGCGGTATGTATGGTCGGCATGCTGATGGCNGCNAGCACAGGAATCGTCGGNGCTACCGTCGTGACCATGGGCCTTATGNCGCTGCCTACCATGTTAAAAGCAGGCTATCATCCTTCNCTGGCNACNGGCACCATCTGCGCTACTGGGACGCTGGGCCAGATCATTCCACCGTCCATAGCACTGGTACTGCTCGGCGACGTTATCGCCAGCGCTTATCAACAGGCTCAGCTTTCAATCGGTATTTTCAACCCACGATCTATTTCGGTAGGCGACTTATTCGCCGGGGCAATAATTCCAGGCTTCATTCTGGTTGCCCTGTACAGCCTGCTGGTAGTGCTTACCGCAGTCTTCAAACCAGAATTGGCACCCCCTACAAAATTGCCGGCGGTGAAACTTAATCAGCTCCTCTTCAGTACCATGCCCCCGTTGCTACTGATTGTGACCGTTCTCGGATCAATTCTGTTAGGCATGGCAACGCCCACAGAAGCTGCCGGTGTTGGCGCCCTGGGTGCTTTTCTGCTGGCCCTGAGTAAAGGCACCTTCAGTACAGACAAACTCAGAAGCACGCTGCAGGCCACTACCCAAACAACCTCCATGGTATTTTTCATTTTGATCGGCGCTTCACTGTTTTCACTGGTTTTTCGAGGTTACGGTGGCGATGAACTGGTACAGTCACTTTTTAACGACATGCCTGGCGGTGTGTTCGGCGCAACCTGCGTGGTAATGGTAGTTATATTTCTACTCGGATTTATCCTTGATTTTATTGAAATTACCTTCGTCGTCGTGCCTATTGTTGGGCCTATCCTCATGGCCATGGGTGTTGACCCGGTCTGGCTAGGCATCATGATCGCTATCAATCTGCAGACCTCTTTCCTGACGCCACCATTTGGTTTTGCGCTATTTTACCTGCGTGGTGCAGTGGGTGATCAGGTTAAAACCAGCGACATTTATATCGGCGTAATCCCGTTCATATTAATCCAGCTGTTACTGCTGGTATTCCTGGCCTGGCAGCCGTGGATCGCAACCTGGTTACCCAGTCAGCTTTATAACTAATATCCCTCAAGTTCCGCCCGTATGTTCATAAAAGCACGCTCGGAATATTCGTTGTAATCGATAACGCCTTTCCGGAAGTTCTCATAGGAACGATAAATTCTCATGCTCAATTCGTCATCACCAACCAATTCAGCAACTTTCTCNTCAGAGATNAGTTTCAGTTGCGCCAGAACATCAGCGGGTAATCGACGCACTTTAACACCATGTTGTTCTACTAATTCCCTCAGCGCTTCATTGTTGCGGGCGGTGTACTCAGCNAGCACATCGTTNCTAACNGCAAGNGTCGCTGTTCTCAGGATTGCCTGCAGGTCAGCGGGNAGCGTNTCCCAGACCTGTTTATTGACAATCAATTCAAGATTCGGGCCCGGCTCCTGCCAACCCGGATAATAATAATATTTGGCGACCTGGTGAAATCCAATNACAAGATCATTAAACGGNCCCACCCATTCTGCTGCATCAATGACACCCGTCTGCAGGCTGGTAAATATCTCCCCACCNGGAATTGTAACGGCTGTACCACCTGCCGCTTCAAAGACTTCACCACCGAGCCCCGGTATACGCATCTTGACACCCTGTAGATCCGCCAGGGAATTAATTTCCTTGTTAAACCACCCCGCCATCTGAACACCGGTGTTACCCCCCGGTATCGGTACCAGGTCATACCGCGCATACAACTCTTCCCACAATGCCAATCCACCGCCGTGTAACAACCAGCCATTCATTTCCTGCGCAGTCAATCCAAACGGTACCGCGGTAAAGAACTGCGCAGCAGGAACACTCCCGCGCCAGTAATATGCNGAGCCATGACCCATCTGCACCGTACCCTGGGATACGGCTTCAAATATCTCCATCGCCGGAACAATTTCACCTGCNCCATANACCTTNATATCCAATCGCCCATTACTCATTTCCCGAATCAGATCCGCCATGTGCTCNGGTGCCATGCCCATACCCGGGAAATTCTTTGGCCANGTCGTCACCAGCCGCCAGTNGAATATTTTCTCGGGCTGAATCACTNTTTCCGGCACTGTTTCTATCGCTTCTTCAGCGCAGCCGANAAGCANNCCAACCCAGATGACAANCCACATTCTGAAAAACATCTTTTCCCCTTGTTAACCAATCGCCTGCAAATTGGCGAAACTCAGCATAAGCCACTTGCTNNCGACCTGATCNAATTTAACCTGGACTCTGGCCTGCTTACCGGCACCTTCATAATTCAATATGANACCTTCACCAAATTTAGCATGCATTACCCTCTGGCCNAGNGCAAAATCAGTGCCTTCTACTTCGCTGAATATTCGCTTCACCTTATGCGAGGTCTGATANGCCGGCCGCACTACNGTATCCTGTAGGCGTACTTCCTGNATCAGTTCTGCCGGTATCTCGGTTANAAATCGTGACTTCTGGTTGTAGTTTTCACTGCCATTCAAGCGACGNGATTCNGCATAGGTGATATACAATTTGCGCATCGCCCGAGTCACNCCAACGTAGCAGAGCCGACGCTCNTCTTCTAACCNNCCGGGTTCCTCCAGCGACATGTTATGAGGAAACAGCCCNTCTTCGAGACCTGCCAGAAACACCACNGGGAATTCCAACCCCTTGGCACTATGCATGGTCATCAGTTGCACACAATCCTCGTTAGCCTGCCCCTGACCTTCACCTGCCTCNAGGGCAGCATGACCAAGGAATTCATCAACTACTGTCATTTCAGCCCTGNNNTCNGGATCAAACATAANATTGTCATCGGGATCAAACGTTCTCGCTGCAGAGACCAGCTCAGCAAGATTTTCTAATCTCGCCTGGCCCTTCTCTCCGCCTTCGCGNTCAAAATGCGCTCTCANACCAACCTGCTNAATAATGGCCTCAACCANTAGCGGCAGATCCATCTCGGCTGTTGCTTCATCCAGGTCATTGATCAAGTGCANAAAACCTTCAATCGCTGTCTTGGATCGGTTAGTAAGCGTATCCGATTGACATAACTGAACAGCGGCCTGCCAGAGCGAAACCGTTTGTTGCCTGGCAAACCCTCGGATCTGCTCCAAGGTCTTCCCGCCGATACCCCTGGCTGGCAGATTAACGACCCGTTCAAATGCAGCATCGGCATCGCGCTGATTGACCAGTCTGATGTAAGCCAGNGCTGTGCGAATTTCTGCTCGCTCGAAAAAACGTTGACCGCCATAGATACGATAAGGCATCTGGGATCTAAGCAGCGCTTCCTCGAGAACCCGGGACTGGGCATTGGAACGATACAAGACGGCAGCCTCACTGTAACCATTGCCGTCCGCAAACCACTGTTTGATGCGCTCTACGATGTAACGAGCTTCATCGATTTCATTGTAGGCAGCATACANTGAAATAGCATCGCCCTGGCCATCTTCGGTCCATAGCTGCTTTCCCAGACGATCTGAATTGTTCATGATCAGGCTGTTTGCAGCCCCTAAGATAGTATTAGTCGACCGGTAATTCTGTTCAAGGCGGACCATCANAAAGTNCGGNAAATCATCCTGAAANCGCTGAATGTTTTCTATCTTGGCACCGCGCCAGCCATAAATNGATTGATCATCATCACCCACTACCATCAGGTTATTGCGTTCACCCGCAAGAATTCGCAGCCATGCATATTGAATGCCATTGGTATCCTGGAATTCATCCACTAATAAAGCGGCAAAGCGCTCCTGATAGTGTTTCAGTAGTGCTGGCTGCTTAAGCAGGGTTTCATGGGTGCGCAGCAGTAATTCGGCAAAATCAACCATGCCNCCNCGCTGGCAGGCTTCNTCATACACTCGATANACNCTTAACTGGGTCTTCACATACAGGTCNCCAAAATCTTCAATATGCNCGGGCCTCAGACCTTCATCCTTCTGCGCATTGATCCACCACACAGCCTGCTTGGCTGGCCACTTCTTGTCATCCAGGTTGAGCCCGGCCATCACCCGCTTTACCAGCCTAAGCTGATCATCNGCATCGATAATNTGGAAATTCTGGTCCAGATCAGCGTCACGCCAATGCGCTCTGAGAAATCGATGCGCCAGGCTATGGAAGGTCCCCACCCACATGCCGCGCAGAGGTACCTGCAGTAAAGACTCAATCCGCGCCCGCATCTCTGCAGCCGCTTTATTAGTAAAGGTAACCGCCAGAATACTAAATGGTGATAAACCCTGCGTTTGAATCAACCAGGCAATTCTATGNGTCAGCACNCGGGTTTTACCGCTGCCTGCACCAGCCAGCACAAGACCGCTGCCAAGCGGCGCTGTNACCGCTTCANGTTGCGCCGGATTCAAAGAATCNAGAATATGAGAAACATCCATTTAAGTAAGATTTACCTGACCAAACATTTTAATGATATAGACATGTGCAAACATNTAATTNNNATTTANCTNAACNAACCCTTAAANANTATTTAACTGAANAANCNACCATTGNCTTTGACANTATTTAATTACCCGTTANAGCAATCTCNTAACCATCGAGATCAANCAGNGCAAACTGCCGGGTGCCATAATCTTCCTTTCTTATNACACCAGGTCGTAAACCATCTTGTTCGAGCGCCGCCCAGAGACTATCCNGGTCATCNACATCGAAATAGAGAACNACATCACGATGGCCCTGATGATTCTTCCTTCTCGCTGGNGNATTTTCNCCATGNTCATTTAACATCAGCTCAATGCTGCCTATGGCAAGCTTAGCCCAACCAATGCGGCCCTCATAGCGCCATGAATCAACCAAGCTAAAACCCAGGGCCCGGGCATAAAAATCAATACTGGTCGCCACATCTTCTACATTGAGCAATACGGTTAACCGCTGGATGACCATGCCGNCTCCGGTAAACAAACGATGGCTTAATACTGACNGTGGTATTGTCCAATCATTGCCGGTTTCATTCAAGTAAACAACCCTGTGCAAAGCCATCAGCAGCTTAAAACAAAGCTGGGTCCTTTGACTTTAAAGCAGCGAAATGCTCTGATGCGTCTCANNTTAGANNGTNNTNNTTNTCAGNCCGCANTAAACCCAAGAACGGTNCAGANGNATTTTCAGCNATCATGAATTTAATCGATAAATGGATCCTGTCTTACAGGCGGAAATCNGCNGATTTCCTGTTCGATGGCGATGACCTGCTTTTCAAGAAGCTCATCACTACCAGCAAGACCTATGGCGAATACGGCGTTGGCAAATCAACGCGCTGGGTGCTGAACAATTCCCAGGCCAGNNTTCTTGCCGTTGANTCCTCCCAGGCCTGGATCGATGTGGTNCGAACCGGTAACGAAACAGCCAAGCGNNTAGATATCCAGTGGATTGACCTNGGCACCCTGGGCTGGGCNGGCAGACCTGNATCCTATGAAAAACGAGATCAATTCTGGACCTATATCGAATCTATCTGGAACCGAGACCAGCGACCCGATCTGGTTCTGGTTGATGGCAGGTTTCGGGTTGCCTGTTTCCTTTACTCGCTGGCGATGGGAACGCCAGGTACCCACCTGTTATTTGATGACTACACAGATCGCCCCGAGTATCACCTGGTAGAAGAATTCATTAAACCTGTGCAGACCTGCGGTCGACAAGCCCTGTTTACCATACCCGAACAACTGGACCAGCCGCTGATTTTAGCGACAGCCAGACAATTCAGCTATGTCATGGACTGACTTTAATCAGCACTATCGCCGGAAACAACCTGATGCAATCAGTGTCTGCTCGACACCTAATATAACTACAACCAGATATCATCCGGCGCTGTCAGACTACCGCCGGCATCGCCTGTGTTAACCACGCCCCGGGGTTCAACTAAAAGAACTTTACACTCAAGCTCAGCATAGGGCCGGTGCTTCTCGCCTTTGCTAACGACTATCATCTCACCACTTTTGAGCTCAATAGTGTGGTCATCAAACTCAATTGACATCTTCCCATCAATGACAATGAAAACCTCATCGGTGTCATCATGTTGATGCCAGACAAAATCGCCTTTAATTCTGACAATCTTGAATTGATAATCGTTCATCTCAGCGATTACCCGTGGTGACCAGTGATCACTGAATTTTTTGAACTTTTCCTGAAAATTAATGGGTGTTGTCAAAGCAGTTCCCTGGTTTTACAGCTGTCAATTTTTCAGCCTTGCACTGATGACCTTTACACAATCCGTGGTTACACATTGTACATCGCTTATCTGGCCTAATTATCTTCTGAAAATAGTAGTCTTACATTATTCTTTCATTACAAAATTGATGAT
>NZUN01000085.1 GCA_002697205.1 Gammaproteobacteria bacterium | reverse complement strand
CAGCGTCAACGTAACCGACAGCGGCAGGTTGACGCGGGCAATGAGTGCCAGAACGTTCGAAAAGCCGCCGCTTGGACAGGCTGCGATAAGCAGCATACCAATCACTGTCGAATCTGATACGGTAAATTCCATGGTCTGCAGGGCAACCACCAGCAGCATGGCGAGCATGGGAAATGTGAGGGTATGGATAAGCGTGCCGATAATGGGCGTTCTGGGTGCGCGGATCAGTGCTTGAAACTGCTCCCAGCGCAGTTCCATGCCGATGGTACACATTACCAGTACCACTATCGCGGGAAGCAGATGTTGTTGTACGCTAACTTCCATAACAAACAGAGGATATCACCTTGTCTATAGTTCTAATCGGACGCGATCTGTCACCCTTCGTGCGGCGCACAGCCACGACGCTTAACCTGCTTGGCCTATCATACACGCGCGAGGAGGTCGCTGCAGCCGAAGCGGTCGATTTCATCCGCCAGTACAATCCCCTGGGGCGCGTTCCGGCGTTGATCATCGGCAACGATGTTGTGATCGATAGTGCGGCAATCATTGATTATGCTCTGGAACTTGCTGGAAAGCAGTCTCTTCTGTCACCTTCAGGGGAAGCACGACGTAGCACATTGAAACAGTCAGCAATAGCCACCGGTGTAATGGAAAAAGGTGTCGTGGCCGCTTACGAGGTTACCCAAAGGCCACAGGAATACCTCTATGAGCCGTATCGCGAACGGGTGCTGGAGCAGGTGCTGGCCGGGCTGCAGGAGCTCGACGAAATGCTGGGCGAGGCAGCATTCTTTGGCGGTACCACACCTGACCTGGCGGACGTCAACACCGTTGTGGCCTATGATTTTATTTGCATTGTGGCGAAAGACAAAATCGATAGCGTCAATCTCAATCGTCTGGCACGATTGAGCGCGCGCGCGAATTCGCTAAATGCGTTTGCGTTAACTCGCTGGCAGGGCTGAGTAGTTAACGATGAGCCCATCTTAGTGTTAGCCAGCCAGACTGATACTCCGCGATCTAACCCGGCGTATCGTCTGCGCTGATAAATGTGTCTGCACCGATCGAGGCTGCGATCGCTGGGCCTGCTTTGAGCATGATCGGGTCCAGCGGGGTTCCGGTCGCATTCGCGACCCGGTTCATCATATGAAACATCGCGCTGACACCGACTGCATCAACTAGCTGATCAGGACCCATATCTCGCAAAACCTGTTGCCGCACGTTGGCCATGACCTCGGTATCTTTACCCGCTACGGCATCACAAAGTCGAGCCAGAAGTGCCCCATGTACCACACCACCATCGTCGTCACCAAGCTCTTTGACTACATTCATAGAGACTTCAGTTCCGGCAATCTGTCCACTCCGACCGAGCAGAACTGCATGGCTGGCGGCTCAGTAGAAACACTCATTAACCGTTGACGTTCGCGTACCAAGCAGTTCGATCTGCGCCCTCTCCAGCGACCAGTGATTAGATCCGAAATCATCAGCCAATGCCCCGCCCTGGACATAATGCGCATCGATTAGAACCCATTGCATGATGCGTTCCGCAGCGACCAGGCTCAGTGCCTTGCGTACGTTGGGCACATCGCTCGGCGTTGCGGGGTTCCACGAGCCATCGACAATAGGCGCCGTGGGTACCCAGTGAGCTACAACTTCAGCATCAGCAGGTTGCTCTCGGCTAGGTTCACCAGGGCGAGCTTCAGGCAATTGAACACGCTCAAGCTCCAGCGCGTCGGCGAACCGGTCGGTTAAGGTAACTTGCGCGACGATACCGACGATTTCGACGTACTGTTGTGGCGACAGTTGACTTGGTACGTAGGATTCATACCATTTTTTAGTAAGTGTTGTGACATGGTTGGTCAACCGCCAGATAACGTCGATTGCGGCAATGGGTAGAAGGCGAAGGGGGTCTGCCAGTGCTTGCGTGCTACTCGGGGTTTGCCATGGCGGCAGTGGTTCTGCGTCCCAGGCTTTGCGCACCTCGTCAACGATGGCCGCGCGTTCATCCGCAGACCACCAGGTTCCGGGTGACGCCCAGTGTGCCGCGGCAGCTGCATGAGTGTCTTGAATTTCTTGGCGTATGGGAAGCGTAGAAGTATACATACAGCAATACTGTCATAGCCCTAACGCTTTGGATAGCGGTATTCCCCCGAAATTCTGGATTACCAACCGGTAAGCTTATTGCAAATCCGTGCCTCAAATACGTCTGCAAGTCGCATGCATGATTCATAGGGTGAGCAGAACCAGTACAGGATAGCTATCTTTATGAAAGACCAAGAGAAAGAAATTCGACCCCTATTGAAGGTCCTGAATCAAACTGAAAACTCAGAAGGCGTTGTTAGAACCTGTCGGTACTTCGGGTAACCAAGCTCGACATGCTATCACTGGTAAAAAGCGATTTGAGCAAGAAGCCGATACAGATCTGATCGATAAATCAACAGCATCCTCAAGGCGAACACAACCCGTTTCTTCAGCCAGCTTCTCAAGCTTATCCATCCGTCTGGCAGCGGCATATACTGTCATGCCCTGAGCACAAAAAGCTCGGGCCGTCGCTTCGCCAATCCCACTTGATGCGCCAATCACCAGTACTCTGCTCTTTTTGTCAGTATTTATCTCCACCTTCATATTGATTACCCCAGGGCTTTATTGATCTGGGCGTGGTTTTTAATTTTGAAGTGGACCAAGAGCAAGCACTAACTCATTAGCAGAGCCCATAATTAGCAGGGGACTCCTCTATTTACCGAGTATTATTAAGGTGGGCCAGTAAGGCCGGTATAGAGCTATCTATGCACGTCTATGTGGCTCAGGCACCTACAAGCTGGTTCGCTGTAGTGCCAATGAGCAAAGTGTCTCTTAGGATTTAGTGTCAGCGGTCTCAAATAGACTGTCGCCAGCAGATGTGTTTTATGGGTGTGGGGACCAAATACTGGAACAGCGAGAAATGATTAAACGAAACACTTTAGCCATGCGCAAACAAAAAGCATTACCAAGAACAGCTAAACCAGATGGGCTAAGGTGTCTCTTAGTTCAGGCGGACTGATGTCCAAAAGGTTTTGACGAGGTACATCACCTGATGTCAAAATGGCACTTAGCGCTGGGTACTTTCAATCGTTAAGCACCATGCCATTTGATGATTTTTTTTCAATCTGCCCTACCAGTATCAGAGCGATGTTAATTTTTCACTGCTAGCTGAACCTGGATCTGTACAGGATAGTTATGCTGTGCTGAATATTAGTATGGGCATTGTTGAACGCGAACATAAGCGTTATGAGGTTACCCTGTTTGCCAACAACGTAACGGACGAAAGATTCGTCACAGGTAAAGGCAATGTTGGCGGGATCTGGGGTGGAACACCCGTATACATCCATGTCCTACCAAGAGAAGCTCAATCTTACGCCGGTATTAGGGTAGGATTGAATTTCTAGAAAGCGACTGGGAATAGTTATGCGGCGCAGAGAGTTTCTTTATCTAACTTCGGGCGTGGTTCTTTCATCAGGATTTCTTAGTGCTTGTAGCCAGGAGCTCACTCGACAGGAAATCGTGACCAAGGCCAGGCTCGAGAATATCGGCTTGCAACTTTCGACCGTCACGTCGTTGATGTTGAAAGATTTTGAGGGAACTTTGGCCAGGGCTGCCGAGATTGGCTACAGCCAGGTCGAATTTTCTGCCATGGGTTTTCTCGGTCGACCTGCCAACTATGTGCAACAACTACTGACTGAAAATAATCTCAGTGCGCCGGTCGGCCGGATTTCTCCGGTATTACCCGAAGGGACTATGCAGTTATCCCGGGATGAAATTTTCAAAGTTTTTCGCGAGCGCGGCAAACCTGAGTTTCTGCTGGAGAATGTCCGCAACGCCATCGCAGATGCTGAACACCTCAATCAGAAGTACCTTAATTTACCCGGAATGATGGCCGAGCACTTTAGCACCTTGGATCAGGTGAAGCGAAATATTGAGCTGCTAAACCAGGCAGGAGATCTCTGCTCGGAACATGGCATCTTGTTCGGGTATCACAATCACAACTGGGAATTTGCACCCATTGATGGCGTCGTTCCTTATGATTTGATGCTAGAACAGACAGACCCGGGGAAAGTTGGCTTTCAGTTGGATTCCTACTGGATCGTGAAAGGTGGCGGAAGTTTTGATGATTACCTGACACGCTTTGCCGGCCGTTTTCCAAGCTGTCACCTGAAGGACATTGACAATAACGGTGATTTTGCTGATGTTGGTGATGGAGAAATTGATTTCCCTGCATTCACTCGCAAAGCAATCGCCCAGGGAACGAAGCACTTCTTCGTCGAACGGGATAATCCGCCAACGCCAGAGCAATCTATTGAACGCTCTTATGCCTATCTGAACCAGATGACATTCTGACCTTGCACGCCCTTGCTATAGTCTTAATCCTGTTGACGGTTCATCTAGCCTGGGCTGATGAAAAACCTTTTTATCTCTCTCTTGAGACACCGCCAGCACCAGAACTGAGCCCCACTGAAGCCTTGGCGGCCTTCGCTATTGCCCCGGGATTTAACATTGAACTGGTGGCGGCAGAACCGCTCACTGAAGATCCGGTCGCCATTGCCTGGGATGAAATCGGTAATCTGTATGTGGCAGAGATGCGTGGTTTTATGCCCGATGCCTATGGCGCTGGTGATAAGGAACCCGTCGGCACAGTNGTCAAACTCNTGGATACGGACNACGATGGCGAATTTGACCTTCGCCAGGTTTTACTCGATCACCTGGTNCTGCCAAGGGCCATCGCCATTGTTAACGAAGGCCTCCTGATAGGCGAGCCGCCGAATCTATGGCTCTGNCCGAGCCAAACTGGCGCATCGAAAGATATCGACTGCCAAAAAAAGATTAGGCTCGNAAACTACGGCGATCAACCAGGCAATGTAGAGCACGCTGAAAATGGCCTTCTAATGGCAATTGACAACTGGATCTACAACGCCAAATCAGATCGAAGAATGCGGATTCAAAATGGCAGCCTTGTCGTTGAACCGACCCTGTTTCGTGGGCAATGGGGCATTACCCAGGATAATCAGGGCCTGCTTTACTACAACACCAATTCAAACTTTCTACTGGGTGATCTTTATGANGCCCAGCCTGTCATCGAAGCCGGTAATTCCGGAGGNCCCGGCCTGAATACTCAGATNAGNAAACANGACCAGGTNTTTGCAGTCCGAGTCAATNCGGGTGTCAATCGTGCCTATGTACCNGGTGTGCTCAGAGAAGACGGACGACTAGACAAGCCTACCTCCGCCAGTGGCATGACCTACTATCGCGGAGACCAGTTTCCACAGGNCTACCGCCAGGATGTCTTCGTGACTGAACCGGCCGGTAATGTCGTGNTCCAGTTACGCCTGTTGCCCAANGACCTCGATCGCAACACAGATCATATCCTGTACGAAGATGAAAAATGGGGTCAACGGGAATTCCTGGCTTCGACTGATGAAAGATTTCGCCCGGTAGATGTCGATGTAGGACCCGATGGCGCATTGTATATCGTGGATATGTATCGAGGTATTATTCAGGACCAGATGTTCCTCTCCGATGANNTNCGNGCACAAGCTTTGTCGCGCGGGCTGGATGAACCAATCGGCATGGGGCGCATCTGGCGAATTACTGCTGCCAACGGTAAATTAAAGAAGCCTCCNNCCCAGTTTTCCGCCAGCGGNCGCAAACTNTTAAAGCACCTCGAAGATAACAATGGTTGGGTTCGAGATACCGCCCAGAGNTTACTACTGGCCGCGAAGGACCCAGGTATTGACCGCGGTTTACGNAAGCTTGCAACAGGCGCTAACGAGTTTGCCGCTGTCCATGCGATCTGGACACTGGAAGGTCGAGGGACGCTCGATCGCCGGACTCTAACCAAAGCACTGGACANCAATAACCCCGTAATCCAGCTTGCCGCANTNAGGGCAGGTCGTAACCTACTCTCTGCCGAAGAATTACTCAAACTGGCGATACACTCCGATCAAGCATCGATCTCACATCACGCGACCCTGTATCTGGCCGCNAGTAATNGTCGNGGGGATGTCATCGAATATTTAGTTAGCCGTCTCATGGGGAATGACCCAAGCAGCTTGCAGCAAACCGCCATCCAGGCTGCGAGTCGCCAAAATGAGTTAACAATTATTGACGCAATATCCGCGCAAGGGTGGAANCAGNTAAACGAAAAATCGACCCACTTTATTAAAGGTTTAATCAGCCAATCATTCAGAGCTTCGCCTCAGAATGGCAACCTGCTTTTAGATTATGTGATGGCCGAGGAACAACCTTGGCTACAGGAAACAATGCTGGCAGGTCTGTTCGATGTCACCCGGGATGAACGCTTCAAACGGGTTGTTCTCGACGAAGAGCATCGCCTATTTGCCNATCCGCCCGATNAAATCTGGCCGGCCATCTCGAAGGTGCGAAGCGCTTTTACCTGGGAAGGTGATAATCTGGCTGAAAATGCGACTCCNTTGTCCCCGGCACAGCGCAGTCGAAAGAAAATGGGTGANGACTATTACCTTAGCCGGTGTGGTATCTGCCATGGNAGGGATGGTAANGGNATTGCNGCGTTAGGACCACCCCTGGCCGAGTCCGAATGGGTCACCGGTCCCAGCGAAAGGCTTGCCAGAATAATACTCCAGGGACTGCAGGGCCCTATTANTGTTAAAGGNNAAGCCTGGAATTNGGTCATGCCCGGGCATGCTGGTTTAGCTGATTTCGACGACGATACCGCCAGCGGATTACTCACTTATCTGCATCGAGCCTGGGGNCATTCAGGNAGAGTTATCGAACCNGAGATTTATCCANCANGTNCGACAGGAAACNGCNGNNCGNTNGANNTTATGGACNGCNNAAGAACTGACCGATATTGAAATCAATACCCATTATCGTNAGTATANTGGTACTTATGGTGGCGGCAACTTTACGCTTAAATTTACTTATGACGGGCGCGGCCTAATGGTGCAATCTGTATTTTTTAATGGCCCTATGCGCGAAGAAAAAGACGATCACTTCTTCTTCGAACCTCGCGATTTCAGGATTGAGTTTNTCTGGGGTAAAACTGGAAAGGTCACAGCTGTTCGTTTGGCAATGCAGGGCGGGGTTGAATTACCCCGTGTCTCTGACTAGATGGTTGTTCGAGTCGGTGTTGTTGGAACCGGCAATATCGGTAGTCAGCACATCCTATTACTGCAATCGGGGAAAATCAAAGGCGCACAGCTTGCGGCCACAGCATCAAGGTCGGCGTCCAGTCTGCAAACAGATGTGCCTCACTTCAAAGACTATCGAGAAATGTTCAGCCACGCTGACATCAATGCAGTCCTCATCGCAACACCAACCATGAGCCATGTCGAAATAGCGCAAGCAGCTATTCAGTGCGGCCTGCCCATCATGATGGAAAAGCCCCTTGCAATGTCGGTAGGTCAAGCCGAAAAACTTCTGGCACTGGTTCCGGATCATCTTCAGTTTGCCATCATGCTGAGCCAGCGGTTTGATCCGGCTTACGCAAGGTTAAAACAGTTGCTTATGAATAATGCGATCGGAAACCTGCAGCGCATCGGTTGGACCATGACCAAATGGTACAGGCCCGACATCTACTATAAGGTGAGTAGATGGCGGGGTACCTGGCCAGGAGAAGGTGGCGGCCTATTGATCAACCAGTGCATCCATAACCTGGATGTATTGCAGTGGCTGGTCGGTCTACCCGATTCCATTACCGCGAAGGTTGGTTTTGGCAAGCACCATGATATCGATGTTGAAGATGAGGTGAGCGCCATCATGACCTTTGACAATGGTGCCATCGGCACTTTAACTGCCTCCAGTGGTGAAGCACCCGGTGTAAACCGATTGGAAATTGTTGGCGACCGCGGTAGCCTCATCCTCGAACACGGCGTCATTGACGTGCTTAGGGCCGACGAAAATGTTCGAACCCATTGTCGAACTACCCATGAGATGTTTGGTATGCCAGTCTTTGATCGGGAAGTCATTGAAATCACCGAGGAATCCAATCAACACGCAGCAGTATTGCAGAATTTTGTTGATTCCCTGGAAATCGGTAGCGAATTGCTAACGCCAACTGAACAAGGGCTTGGTTCGTTACAGCTAGCGAATGGAATTTTACTTTCCGCCTGGAACAACGAAACAGTTACAGTGCCGATTGATACAAATCAATACGAAGCCAGGCTGCAGGAGAAAATACATAACGCATCGCTTCGGGCACCCAAAGACCTGCAAGTAGAAACTGATATGAAGAAGTCTTACCAATGACCTCGATCTTAAAACTGATTAAGAGTGGCGGCCCTGGCTGGCTTCAGGGAGCCATGACGCTGGGTGGAGGCTCAGCCATCACCTCGCTTTCCATTGGCGCCCTGTTTGGCTTCGAATTTCTGTGGATACAGCCTGTGGCAATGATTATCGGTTGCATTATGTTGTTCGCCCTGGCTCACCAGACTCTATCAACAGGTAAAAAACCTTTCGTTGCAATGAAACAACATCTTTCACCCAGCCTAGCTTGGTTTTGGGCTATCGCTGCACTGGGTTCAAGCATCATTTGGGGATTTTCCCATTACCCCCTTGCGGCAGGGATGCTGGAAGAGGCAATAGAGGTTAGTTTCAGCTTTTCCTTGAAGAATGAAGAAACAGACACTGGCAGGCAGGTCTATTTATTTGCTCTTGCAGTACTGGTATGGATTGGGTGTGCCACGACGGTATGGAACTACGGGAAAGGCAATCATGGGGTTCGCCTGTTTGAAAACGGTATCAAAATACTCACTGCCCTGATAGCCACCAGTTTTGCCTGGGTCGTGATCAGTGCGGGCCTAAATGGATCAATCAACTGGTCAGATGTACTGTGGGGTTTTGTTCCTCACTCGCTTCCTGACACCGGCATTGGAGTAACTACTATGATGGCGGCGCTGGGCACAGCCGTGGGGATCAACATGACTTTCGTTTATGGATACACAATCCTGCGCCGCGGCTGGGGAACGGAACAAAGAGATCTGGCTCGGTACGATATTGTGCTCGGATTGGTGCTTCCCTATTTAATCATCACCAGCCTGATTTCCATTGCTGCCGCAGCATCGCTTTATGATGGCGAAAGCACAACTCAAAATAGGCTTGCGCCGGCCCAGGCGAGTATTATGTTTGCCCAAGCAGGAATGGGAGACCTTGTCGGTCGACTCATCTTTCCATTGGGTGTTCTTGGCATGGCTGCCGGGTCCCTGGTCATGCACATGCTCACCTGCGGGGCAGCTGCCATGGAGATGTTTGATCTCGATGAAGATTCATCCGCCTATCGACTGGCCTGCTTAATTCCTACACCGGCTGTACTAGGGGTGTTCCTTTGGTCCAGTATGGGGCCTTACGTAATTTTGCCGACTTCGGCATTTTGCGGTCTACTTTTACCCATTGCCTATGTAGGGTGGCTGATACTAAACAATCGCGGCGATTATCTTGGTGACGATATACCCACTGGCAGCAAAGCATTGGTATACAATAGCGCGATGATATTATGTGTCGTAGTGGTCATTTCGAGTGTGCTATACAGTATACAAGTGGGATTGGGATGGCTGTGAGCAGGTGAGAATGAGTATTGGTGACGGTGCTTATTATGGGCTTTACGAAAAAGCCCATTATTACTGGGCTTATAGGACGTTGATTAATGTCTCTGGATTTCAATTTGGTGGAGGTGGCGGGAAT
>NZUN01000084.1 GCA_002697205.1 Gammaproteobacteria bacterium | reverse complement strand
TGATGTTAATGAATATGAATTCAGCCCTTGTGAACACGTCGCTTTGCAGTCCGGGCAGAGTGCCAGGGTATCGCGCGAGGGGCGGCCAGTCGGGTATTTAGGGTTGCTGGATGGGCAGGTTCAAGCAAGATTTGACCTGCGTACGCCCTGCTACCTGTTTGAACTTGATATCAGGGAGATTGTTGCCAGGACGATTCCCAGCGTGCAGGAGATTTCCAGATTTCCAGTAATCAGGCGAGATATCGCTGTGGTGGTGAGTGCGTCAATAACCTCTAGCCAATTAAGGCAAGTGGTGACCAGCAATGCTCCTGAATACTTCGTTAACCTAAAGTTATTTGATGTTTATACCGGCAAAGGCATTGAAAATAATAGCAAAAGTATAGGTTTGGGGTTGACCTTCCAGCATCCATCGCGCACTCTTAAAGACGATGAAGTCAATAGTGCGATGGAGAAGATCGTCACTGCCATGAAAAAACAGCTTAGTGCGAATTTAAGGGACTAGTGATGAGTGTGCTAACCAAAGCGGAGATGGCGGAAAAGCTGTTCGAAGAGATGGGTTTGAACAAGCGTGAAGCCAAAGAAATTGTTGAATTGTTCTTCGAAGAGATTCGGATATCACTGGCATCTAAAGAGCAGGTTAAATTATCAGGCTTTGGCAATTTTGATCTTCGGGATAAGAGCCAGAGACCTGGACGAAACCCGAAGACAGGGCAGGGCATTCCGATATCTGCGCGACGAGTGGTAACCTTTCGGGCAGGCCAGAAGCTAAAGGCCAGGGTAGACTCCTATGCAGGACCAAGAACAGAATCCTGATCTACCGGTTATTCCCGGCAAGCGGTATTTTACCATTGGTGAAGTCAGCGTCCTGTGTGCCGTTAAACCTCATGTGCTTCGCTACTGGGAGCAGGAGTTTCCCCAGCTAAGCCCCTTAAAACGTCGGGGTAATCGGCGTTACTATCAGCGTCACGACGTGCTCGTGATTCGTCAGATCCGGGCTCTCTTATACGATGAGGGTTTTACCATTATAGGGGCCAGGCAGCGGCTTTCCGGCCAGGAACAAAAGGACGATAAAAGTCAGTCTCGACAGCTGGTGCAGCAGATGATTGCGGAATTAAATGAGTTGCTGAAGGCTTTTAAGGACTAGTTGGCTCGCGGTTTATTGATAGCACAGTGCTTTTGCGGGGCAAATCTCCAGAGAGATCCATATGCGATCTTGTTATGTGGATTGACCATTTAATTTCTTGTTAATGTTGTTACAATGCCCAACGTTTCGGGGCGTAGCGCAGTCTGGTAGCGCACTACACTGGGGGTGTAGTGGTCGCAGGTTCAAATCCTGCCGTCCCGACCAATTTCTCTTCCAGCTAATTCCCAGATAGAGATTGATCCACAGAATCGTTCACCGCCGTTAGATCAAACCGACCAACAAACGACACTATTCTGAATTCCAGCGCATCGAATACCCACCGGTGAGAGTCGCGTTCGCCTGAAGTTTAGATTCGATAGTGTAAGCGCTACATTTCCCATCTATCAATGCACCTTAAGAACTGTCGAAGGGGACGGCGGGTAACAGGCTGGAACCAGGATACTTTTCTGATAACGGGAAAAGGATAGTTATTCTTCCTAACCACGTTTTGATTCACAGATCTTTGCTTCTAGTTGTAAACTGGTCCGGTCAGACTTATCTGTTCGGGACCTTTTTAAGGAGAGAAAAAATGTTGAAAGGCCAATTGCCAAGCGCAGTATTGTGCGCGGCCATATTCTCAATGCAGGGTCTATTTGCAGCCGGTGGTGAGGGTGAGCATATTGTAGAAGATGCTCCGATCAATATTGATGACCCTTATATGCAAGCCTTAAGCGATCTCGTCTATGATCAAAAGCCGCCTTTTCCAGTGCCGGGAGTTGATTACGGTATTGACCCCAAAACCGGTAAGTTTGCACACCCGCGAGCGACTCCTCTCGCCATTTCTCCTCCTAATTTCGAAGGGCAACTGGATTACTGGGACCAAAACAGCTACGCAAAAAATGTTGAAGTTTTGGGTGTTTACCCCAAAATAGTCTCTCCCTTTCACTCCTGGCAGAACATTATTGACTGGGGTAACAACCGCTACATGTATGTTTACGGCCTGGGCAGAAATCTAAAAGTTTATGATATTACCGATCCGCGTAATGCCAAGCTGGTTCATGAGAAAGGTGGCACCTGGAGTGGCAAGGGCCAGAGTGAAGAAATAAACCCCTTTCAAGGCGAGGAAGGTGTTGGTGCTGCCTCGATTCAATGGAACAAGGATCTTGGCAAGTACATTATGGTGCAATCCCATGAAGTGGGGCGTATTGGCCATATGGAGGACAAATTAAAAGAGCCTGATCGTGTCGATTATGTTCGTCACTGGCCCAAGCTCAAGGGCTTTAAAGTGTATGCACTCAATGGACCACTGCCTGACGAGTGGGAATTGTTGGCGGAGGTCACCACCGATTACAAACATCCCCATGCGCCAGTGGGTGATCAGCGTGGATCAGGGTCATTGGATGTTCCAGCCTATTTTGGTGGCAAGTATATGTTTCTGTCGGCGGCACCGGATGAAACTTTTGCTCTGACTGAATACCCTGATTATCTCTATAGCCCCGGTTATCAGGCTTGGGACATGTCTGATCCTGCCAATCCCAAGTTCCTGAACCAGTTTGCAGCAAAGGGCCAGATCGTGGGTGATCAGCAGCACGAAGATGCCTATTTAATGAATCCTCGGGCAGGTAATCGTACCTCTTGGATGGGTTCGCGTATGCCGCTGTTTTTAACCGATCCCGTAGAGAAGGGGGGTCGCTATGGTTTTGGTGGCATGGCAGGTTTGGGTCTTCATATTGTTGATATCAGTGACCCCAGTAATATGAAGGAAGTGGGTAGCCTCAATGTGCCGCCCAAATTTGCAGGCACCGAGTTTGATAATGTCGATGTCAGTCAGTATGACCGCACCGGTTATGTGCTCACCAATGGCTACCCCATGAACGATGAGTGCTATGAACCCTATAAGGATGTTTTTGTTATTGATGCTAAGGATGTCACTGGTCCTAAAGTGGTTGCCATGTTACCTCGGCCTACTCCACCAGAGGAGGCTCCCTTTAGCGACTATTGTCAGCGCAAGGGCAGCTTCGGACCAAAACGTCCTGGCTACCATACAACTCAACCTGGGCGGTGGACGCAGGGTATTGTCCCCTATGCTTTCTATAATGCCGGGGTGCAGTTGTTCGATGTAACTGATCCGACTAATGCCGTGATTGCGGGCTATTATGTGCCGCGTTTTCCAACTCCGGAAGAAGCGCCAAGCTATGTCACAGGTAATCTGACTTACGGTATTTATGTTGAGTACGATCGGAATATCATCTGGATGTTTACCAACTATGCGATTTATGCCTTGAGCAGTCCGTTGTTGGGTGAGCCATTGTTTGGCATGCCAGAAAAGCCCTGGCCGTCAAGAGATTAACAGTGGGTGAATGAATTCGTGGATGCCTGTAGATAAGTATTTTAAACCGCATTTTTCCCAGATTGCCAAGAGAAGTGCGAAAAGCGGGGCGGACCTGTGCGGCTCATCGCATCAATTGAAGACCCGGATATTATTCAGAAGATACTGAAGCACTTGGGCCTGGATCAGCCAGGAGATCCACAGAAATGCTGAAGTGGGGGGTGCCCGGGGGGCGGGGTGCTGCTTAGCCGGAAGTGGTAGGTGTAGTTTGAGAATGGGTTTGAACTGCTATATCCGAGGCGGTTTCGGCGTTGTTAAAAACACCTGTGAACTCCGCCAAGGACCTCGCCTTGTAACTGACCGACGCTAGTCTTCAAAATTGGAGTTAATGTTTGGGTTTCGCTTATACAACCACCTGTCGTTGCAATTGCTGCCATCGTCGATATAGCAGCACTACTTTTTAGGAATCTGCGTCTATTCATTGTTCTTTGTTGGTCCAGATGTCGCAATTAAATTTCTAGCAATATACGTTCAGCTTGATCGGCCGCCTGCTCAGCCTTCTGCTGAATCTCACTTGCGGTACAACTACCAATCGGATGATCAAGCACCACAAAGGGGTAGTCAGGCAGTCCCATGACCCTTGCAATGTTTTTTGCGGTGACGATGAATGGCTCAGTGCATAAAACCACTGCACGCTTGCCGGTTTGTTCGAAGGTAATGCCGTCATGCAAACTGCACGTTGAGCAACTTCCTCAGTCACCTATTGCTGTTAGAAGATAATCGCATTGCGAAGACAAATCTGTCAGCGTATTGCCGGGCGACGGCGCACTGGGATTCAGCTTATGCTTCATCGGCAACACCTTTCCCCCATGACGGGTAACCAGACACAGTGCTGTTTCTCGCAGCAACAAATCAGCATTAAGTTTTCGATTTGAAAGCACACCAATCGTCTTGCCTTTAAGCATGGCAACAGCGGGCGCTCGAGTATTATTTTGTTCAGTATTCGTCACAGTGGGATCGACAATAATCATTGTAGTTTCTCCTGAAAATTAACAGTCAATGCATACCCCTATAGATTGGTGCTGCATAATGGAGCCGCGAGAACGACTCCAGGAAGGAATAAATGCTGAATGACCACCTGCATCGCCACCACCAACGGTGACAAGAATGTCTGACGGTTTCAGCCCTCGATGGACATCGGTCATTCCCTGTTTCCGATATTCTTCTTCAACAAATTTACCTATGTTTTTCATTCCCTCAACGGAGCGTTTCGCATGATCGAATAAATAGGATTGCACATCGGATTTTGACCAACCATCCTGAGCGACAATACGAACGTGCTCTGGAGACAGAACCACGACGCTTTGACCAAGACTGAGACAACCATAATTCGCCATGGCATCAGCCACGGCGTCCAGCACAGCCTCGGGCGTATTACCGCCGTGGTTTTCCACATTACAAAAACCAGCCCCGGCAAACACCGTGACCGAACTGACCTCCTCGGGGTAGCCCTGCTCCACGGCGAGTGAAACCCATGGGTTACAATCGGCTCTTTCAGCGATACAGAAACTGTATTTGCCCGGATTGCCCTGCGTGGATTTATCCGATATCCCCGGCGTCATCTTGAACCCATTCAACAAGGTCAATCGAACAGCTCTTCCAATGGTAGCGTTTGCTCGATTGCCAGGGCCAAACAAATTCACTCCTGCGTTCATACCTATCTCATCAACCAAGGGACCACTAACAATAAGTAAAGGGGCCGAACCACCCGTGCTTGCAGTCGAGCCATGGAAGTTGAAGCGCTCTTTGTTCATTGCTTCAAATGCAGCAACGAGGACCGGAAAGTACTCTGGCAAACACCCAGCCATCACAGCGTTTACACCAAGTGCCTGCACCGTAAGTTCCAACCCGGTAGCTGGATGGGAAGCAAGTACTGTCTCTATCGGACGACCTTCCATGGCACACATCGCTTCTACGCGAGACAACTCTGGCGGAATCACTGGCAGACCATCTGTCCATCCTTGTTCGTAACAGTAGTCAATGGCTGCAAGCAGGTCATCCGGGATTTCAATATGTCGGGAAGTCATGGTCAACCACGTTAACTCCTCTCATAGGCGTACTCAAGTATATTCCAGAAGCAGTCGGAGTCACATAAATCGGGTAGCAGGCAAACGAAGGCGCTGCTAGCGCTCACGAGCGATCAATTTCTAAATGCGCTGTGTGACGTTAGCCCATATGGCACCATCTGAGCCTGTTTGCTAAGAGACACTTCTGCTCATTGGCACTCCAGTCGATCCTAGCCGCAGGTGCCTGAGCCACGCAGCAATCTAAACCTGCTCTTCTTAACTTACTTTAGTATCCTTGTCGGAATGTTGCTGTGATCCTAATATAAAGCATGCTTCGCTAGGTGAATCAGAAGAAAGCTTTAAATCAGAGGCTGTTAGGCGCGAGGGAGGGCTGGATAGCGATGTAATAGCAGTGCCTGCAGAGATATATGGGGGTACTTTTGAGGCTATTTCTGATGTTGATCGATCGATACCCCCCAGTTAAGGTATAGGTAAGGCAGCAAGTAATGCCAGCTTGGGTGCCTCCCAGTGAGCCTTTCTGGATCGATACTCAACAAAGGCGCCGAATAACCTCATTAAAAAGACTGTCCTCAAAGAAAGAGTGCAGCGGCAGATTGTGCAATCAAGCACATGGCATTGCCATTGCAGGCCTGTGATAAACGATGCCCGGCAGCTAGAATGAGAGCGGGCATCTCTCAGAATTTGAGCTGGCTGAATCGCTACTTGAGCTGACTTTTGATAGAAATATACCCCTAACCTGGTGTTTTTGGGCAGATGAGTCCTAGGCAGGGTGCGAAATAATGTGTTTAATTCGTATTATCTCGTACCAAAAGGGTTAACTTACTAATATAATGTGCGATTAACAATATGGAAAGGTAGCAGAAAATGGCGACAGGCACGGTAAAATGGTTTAACGATAGTAAAGGGTTTGGATTTATATCACCGTCTGACGGTAGTGTTGATGTATTCGTTCATCATAGCGCTATCCAAGCTGATGGATTCAAATCACTTGCAGAAGGTCAAAGTGTGAGTTTTGAAGTCGAGCAGGGTCAGAAAGGGCCTAGTGCGATTAACGTCGTCGCACAATAGACCAACGTAGATCGTGATTTAGTCTGATTACCTACTAGCAGGTAGGTAGTTAGATGAGATGGAAGTAAGAGATAGAGTCGACTTTTGAATTCATATTCAGAGTCATTCATGGAATGGGTTTGTAGGTAGATGGGCAGCGTTATGTCGTAGTAGCTTGCTATCCAATAAGCAGTGGTTGGCGAACTACCTGACAATGTGCAAGTTCTCCTCGGGTAGGTTGGACAGATGTTCCCAGGGAAACCGGGATTGTTGTTTTGTCCAAATCTAGAGCTATCTGAACAATATTCGAAAAGCTGAGGTTTTCCTTCTTCTGTGGGAGTGGGAAAGCTGAAAGATTGGTATTGGCAGGTTGCTGAGGAATTGGTGCCTGAAGTCTCCTGGCACTACTCGTAATGCTCCGTAGTTACTCAACTTGGTGGCATGCCGCCTCATTTGGTTGCGTTCGTTCCGAGGAAAGCTGATGTGGCTTTCGCGTGCAAGCTATCTAATACGATTCTGATTTTCTCTTCAGATTAGAATTTTCACCGGGTCTTGGGTCGAATACCCGTGATGTTTTCCTGTGTTTGGCAGGTTCATTTAGAAGCGTCTCTGCTTCACTTTTAATTTGAAGAAGTGTCTTCTGGTAAACAAGCTTAGGTGATGCCATATGGGCCGACAGCAAACACCGGCCACATTGTACGTTTAATGGGAGCATCCTTTACAAGTTTCAGGGTCAAACTACACTGCTGCTGTGTTGGCCGTCGCCGGTACCAGGCGCTTTCATTGAAGTCTTCAATGATCGACTGTGAGCTGGCATATAAAATGGTTCTACAAGGCTTCAGGGCATTGTCGCATTTTCCGATATCGCTTCCGCTGCTTGACACAAACCGTGGCTTTTCATGGTCTATGAGAAAACGCCAAAGGGCTATATAAGGTCACAACAAAGACCAGAAAGGGTCCTAGTAGCGTTTTANTTGTAAACAGAAGACCATAGTTATTAGTCAACGCCTTATTTTCNTTTATGCTTTTAAATCTGGGAATGATTTCAGAGTCCATNATAACTNTCTTTTCATACNTNGTATGGNTTGAATTTAATTTNCCTGGNGGACTGCCTGACCATTTCAGTTGGGCCATTANTTGTGGGTTTGTTACTCTAAGCAGAATTCTGCTCTCACGGTCAGATTANAAATAAAATCGGTTTAGAGATANTGTTGGNGGTGGGATGCGGGCNTCANACTGNATGAANCGGGAATCNAAACTACTCGCATGTTGGCGCTATTATATAGGGAAAACATNAAAGTCGNGCGGGACTGGATAGGGCCTAGTTANGATAGTGATGTGCCAGGNCAAGGATCAGTGGGAGTNTCGTGAAGTCTCCCTGGATTATAGAGANCATAGCATCTAGAAAACTTGGNAAGTGANGGCCGGCCTGNATGTGTTTTTTTTGGTTGAATNTGGAATTAACGAGTANGGCCAGATCGAATGCAAAACACAAGCTTTCAGGATANGCAGTTGTCAGGCGATGTGGAAGCGTTTTAAATGGGAGGCAGTGTTACTGTCCCNAAGGAGATAGGTATTTATATGGANTCTTTAACTTTCCCGNNGAGCCCGGAAACTTTAACCNCTACCTGGCTTACTGATGTTATGCAGGCCGCCGCTGANTTGCCANTGAATNTACAGGTGCAGTCGTTCTCGGTTGAACCAGTTGGTGAAATTGTCGGTGTTATTGGTGAGGTGGTTCGTGTCAGGCTCAATTACTCAGCAACCTGCCAGGCGCCCTCATCAGTGGTTATCAAGTTCGCACATCGAAACCCGGAAAATCGGGCCATTGCCAACAACACCAGGATGTATGAGCGCGAGGTGATGTTTTTCAACNAGATTGCCAGCCAAATCGATATACCNCTGACCCGGTGTTACTTCGCTGAAATGGACCTCTCAGCCGGGGGTAACGCTGTAGTGATAGAGGATCTCATTGATTACCGGGTAGGGGATCAGGTGGCCGGCATCAACCTGGCGCAGGTGAAGATGGTGGTTGATACGATTGCGCCATTNCACGCGCGGTTTTACGGGCGCTGGCAGCAGGAATTTGGTCATATGATGAGTATNGATTCTGATGAGTACATTGATAGNTTCNTGCCGGGCTTTTTAGGTAGTTGGCAGATGGCCATCAAGAATTTCCCTGAGTGCTTTCCCAAGGTTTTACTTGATGCCATGCCAGCTTATGTGGCCGGCCTGGGCGGTATNATGAAAATGATGGGCGAGNGGACCATGACCTTTATCCATGGNGATGTTCGCATGGACAATGCCATGTTTGGNAAGGGAGAACCAGGTCAACATCCTGTTATTATGATTGACTGGCAGAATATGATGATCTCCAATCCGCTNCAGGATCTGGCTTGGCTGGCAGCAACCAGCCTTAAGGTTGAGGTCCGTCGGGCCATCGAAGAGGATATGCTGGGATATTATTGTGAGGCTATGAAAGGCTGTGGTGTTTCCGGCTATACCCTGGCACAGGTAAGGGCTGATTATGACGTCGCCGTTCTGTTCATGATGAATTTTAATATGATTATTGCCGGGGCTTTCGTGCCNAGCAGTGAACGNGCCAGGGAAATGGCCGTGGAAGGGTTGCNTCGAGCAGTCGAGGCTGTTCTGGATCGTGATTTNCTCAGGTATATCCCGGATTAGCCTAGGTNCACAGCCAAGCTGATTGACCNTTATTTCTTAGTAGGGACTGTTGAACTGGACCTGCTCNATTAATTCAGTGTAGCAGGNAAGGGGAGGCTGCAGATCATTCCATGAGAAATGNTCTGCAGTTTTGCTAATTTCAGCCTTGGAAACAATGACTTATTCGTTTCTCCAAGTGACCGTCAGGCCATAAGTGCGAGGTGGTGCTGGGGTTGCCTGGCCGCTTCCCTGCAGTGGCCAGTTATGNAGGTAGTAGTCTTCATCTGCTGCATTCCGCGACCACAAGGTGGCGTCGACGTTNCCATTGGGGAAGGTATAGGTTGCCCGAAGGTCGACCACATCATAGGCGGGTACGGCCGCAAATTCGAGCACATCGGGGTCCTGGTAGACCTTGTCTTTATGCCGGAAGTCAGCTTGCAGTGCCAGTGCCCCACCATTACTGAGGTCCGTATCGTAACGAACCAGGACGTTATAGGCGTTCTCCGGAGCGTTTCGTAGGGAATTGCCAGTACGGTCAGGACTGGGTACTTCCGCGCCGGTTGTTGGATCGGTGGGTGGGCCAAAACCTTCTGGAAGGAAGAAATCAGAAAACGCTGTATCCAGATAGGTATAGGATCCCTGGATGGTGANCTTTTCAGAAGGAACAATCGTAAACTCGACTTCAATGCCCTCGATCTCAGCATTTGCCGCGTTCTGGGTGATCAACTGACCGGAGGTGCCTGGAGGTGCGTCATTCTCAACCAATAACTGTAGAATTTGCAGGTCTTCATAATCAGTAGAGAAAATAGCTGTGTTCAGGCGAATCCGGTTGTCCCAGAATTCGGCTTTAATGCCAAACTCATACAACATGGCTTCTTCAGGATCAAAAGGTGTGATCGCGATTAATTCGCTTGCAGCAGCGCCTTGATAGCCGCCTGATTTAAAGCCTTCAGCTGCGGTGGCGTAAACAAACAGGTCCTCAGTGGCTTGCCATTCAACGCCGAATTTACCCGTGAAGGCATTCCATTTCTTACCAGTAGTAAAATCAAAAATCCTGTTGGGTGCGGTTGCTGTCGGAGTGCCCAGGCGACTGATTTCTTTCTCATCCCAGGTTTTACGTCCACCAACGGTGACGGAAAGGGCATCGGTCACGTTAAAAGAAACCTGACCGAAAAAGGAGTAGCTGTCAGTCTCATTTTCCTGCAGGTCACCACCATCCANAGGCGGAATGGNNANGGCAATCCCGCCCGCTCCATCTGANAATGATAAGCCGATGGGTGNGGTTTCGTTCCGATCGGTCCGCTCGTTCATGAAATACAAACCAGCAANGTAGTCCATTNTGTCAGTCGAGCCAGTTAAGCGAAATTCATGGGTAAAGGTATCTGAATCATCGCTGTAGTCGTTAGAACCAACGAGAAAGAGGGGGACTTGAGGTAAGCCGGTGGATAGACGAAGTGCTGTTAAGTTAGGTGTAGAAAGGAACCATTGCTGATCAGCCTCGACTTGACGAAACGATGTCAGAGAAGAAAAGGACATTGAATCACTTATTTCATAGTCGATTCGGGCGGTTACACCCAAGATATCGNTTCGAGATAAACCAGGATCTTCAAGCAGATTTTCATGGATGTTCTCTACATAGTTGGGCAGCAATGCTGCATCAGCACTGAACGGGATACCGCCAGGCCCTATGGATTTGTAACTGGGTCCTGCCCGATCCATGGTTGAATAATTGGCGGTCAGATTGACTTCTAAACGATCAGATGGCGTAAATCGAAGGGCTCCTCTGAAACTGTCACTATNGACATTATGCTGGTCAAATTGACCTAGCAGGTTGGAACTGACCGAAGGGAAGTACTCAGGATACTGGGCAATCATTGATNTAACATAACCTTCGCGGCGTCGACTGGAGAAGGAGATCTTGCCGTAAACATTGTTGGCAATCTCACCGNTGGCAAGGCCTCGTAACGTCATGGCCTTTAAGTTACCGACGGTGGCCTGGAGTACGGTCTCATTGTCNTCACTTGGTTTCTTGGTAATCAGGCTGACAGCACCACCGATGACGTTTTTACCAAATAGGGTTCCCTGGGGNCCACGTAATACCTCAACCCTTTCCAGATCGAAGAGGTCCAGGTCAGATCCTGCGGAACGCCCAATATAAACCTCGTCAACNAAGATAATGACGGACTGGTCACCACCNGCNCCATCTTCGTTGGAACCAATGCCACGGATATAAAATTGTGGTTGTCCTGGATTGAAGACACCCATGGTAAACCCTGGAGTGCGCTCGGTTATTCCTTTGATATCTACGATTCCCTGTGCATCGAGATCATCACCGGTAAAAGCAGTTACCGCGACAGCAACGCTCTGCAGGCTTTCAGCTCGACGTTCAGCGGTAACAATAACTTCCTCAATGGCCGGCGTATCGGCTGACATTGCTATACCTGAAGATGTCATAGCCAGCCCTAAAGCAGCCAGCACAGTCGCTGATTTAATAAATCCCTCTAACCTTGTATGTCTTCTCTTAGCACTAGTTAGCACAGTACTTCCCCTTAAAATTTGATGAAAACTTGATCAATAAAGTGTTCGGTCCAGAAGTCGGGACTGATACGGTTTTTTGATCTCCTAGTAAAACTAAATTTTTAGCAATCTTGAAGCAATCCGTCTGGCGAACAATCGAATCGGTTAGTTAATTAACTGTTTCAATTGCAGCTGTATGACAGTGGGTTAATTTGTCATAGGAATTTGATTGAGTCTACTCTTTTGCGTAATATTTTTACTATTTTATTACGAATTGTGATAATCGATCGATGGATATAGGGCTTAATCCTCATTAAGTCTACAGGTTAAACCTGTTCGGATTTCGCTTGCAACTGAATTAGGCCTGTATGTGCTGCGCACCCATGATGGCNGCAGAGCCANCAATGGCGATGTTTTTTGGCTGGNTTNATGCTGGTGTTATTTTCAGAANTCGGTGCGAGAGGCTCGNCATTGTTTTACTACCCTAGTACTGAAACAGAGCATCATAAATGTTATTTTNGTAGGGTCATTGATCAGCNGATTTGTCCTGGGCNACCTTATCTTGGAAGACATCATCGTGAAATTCTGGCGCTTTTTGTCAGGGCAGGCATGAAGGTACGGNACTGAGATTACGGATANGCCAGCATCTAATTCAGNCGGGGTATAATAGAACGATNAAATTTCCAGTCGGGTGTATAACGCCAGATGAGGCNGAAATAGAGGTTATCGGCTCTGATATGTTATGGATCTTAGGGCGCAATATGGTATTAAATGCAGGGTAAATAGCGGGTGTTNGGACTGGCATTGTATAGATCCTATGCTGCGCTATCACCTGAGTGAGGCAGGGAGCCTGTATAGTTGTTATAACTGGGGAGGTAATAATGAATTTTGATCTGATGGTAGGGGGCAGTTCCTGGAANAAGATTGCAGAACTGGCATCAAGGATAGACGCTGCNGGTTTCAACGGCATGTTATTCACCGAAGGAGCGCAGGTGCCTTGGATGATGATAGCAGCGGCCGCAACGGCAGCGCCAAGATTGGAATTTACCACGGGTATCGCTGTGGCCTTTCCACGCAGCCCCATGATCTCNGCGCAGATTGCCTGGGAACTGGCTCATAATACCCAGGGCCAATTCCGTCTGGGTCTGGGTTCACAGGTTCGAGGTCATATTGAGCGTAGATATAGCGCCGTTTGGGATCGGCCAGCGCCACAGATGCGGGATTATGTAGAGGCATTTAAGGCCTGTATTCGTGCCTTCAGGCGGCAAGAGAAGCTCCATCACGAAGGGCCATATTACAATCTGTCGTTACTGCCCGGGCAATGGTCACCGGCTCGTCATGACTATGAAGACATTAAAATCGATATATCGGCGGTCGGCCCTTACATGTGCCGCGTGGCGGGCGAGCTATGTGATGGTGTACATGTGCATCCCATGCATTCAATGGCGTACATCGAGAACAGGCTGTTACCGGAGCTGGCCACTGGTGCTAAAAAAGCAGGTCGGAACCTCAAAGATATTAACCTGATTATACCGGTATTCGCAGTCCCCGGTGATACCCCCGAAGAGCGCGNGGCGATGATCAACAGAGCGAAAACTCAGATCGCATTTTATGGCTCTACNCGTAATTATGCGTTCCAGTTTGACGATCTGGGTTTTACAGGGACCACAGCCCGACTGGGGCAGAAGATGAAAGCAGGCGATATGCAGGGTATGGCAGACACGATCAGTGATGAGATGCTGGAACATTTTGCGCTTGTCGCCCGATGGGATGATATGGCCGATGCTTTGATTAATCGCTATCACGGCGTCGCCTATCGCNTTGTGAGTTATCTTGCCAGTGAAGATATCCAGCGAAACCCAGATAACCTGGGTAGATGGGGTGAGATTGCCCGTGCTGTTAATGCTGTATAGATCGGGCTGCATTCCCCAGGTGGCTTGAAGGCTGCCAGTCCTCAAGATGGCTTTTAGTCAGCGGTTTTAGCATCGTCNTTGTCTCGTGCGTCAAAGACCTCCTTTGCGATATGCATGCCCTCAACACTGGTAGGGAAACCACCATANATAGCCAGGTGCATGATGACTTCNCCGAGTTCTNTGCGGGTCACGCCATTATTCAGGGCCCGATCGAGGTGCAGGCGCAGCTCGTTGGGTCTATACAGCACGGTTAATGCGGCAACGGTAATGAGGCTACGGTCTCGCCGCGATAAACCCTCCCGGGACCAAACGCCTGCGGGTAACACGGTATCGACAATAAGCTTGCCCCAGTCATCGCGTATTTCATCCGGGGTGGGCAGCGCATCGGTAATNTGCCTTGCCATCTTCAGTTTTTTTTCTTCGTCCATGATATCTCCTATCGCGGGTCACGTATGGTGACGGTGCCTTGGGCGACAGCGGCCGCGCGTCCTTCGTTGATTACGTCAATGCGCACTACAGCCTGAGTCCGNGTGAGGCTGATAATGCTGGCGGTCGCGGTAACCATCCCCTGGGAGACAGGTGCTGTCAGGTTTATTTTGAATTCCGTTGTGGCGGCCCATTGGCCTTTGGTCATTGCCGGGTAACACACACAACCCAGCATGTGGTCACAGAAGGCTGACAGNACGCCGCCATGCATATTGCCAAATTGGGTCAGCANTTCCTTGCGGACTTCGAGCTCTGCGGTCATGCTGCCAGCGCTGGCATCGGTTATGCGAATGCCCAGGAAATCGGGCAGNCCNCCGCCGCCTTCGCTGCTGATGAATCTTTCAGCGACCTTGTTATTAAAAGGAATCTCTCTTGCCATGTTGCTCTCCATTATCCTATTTTGGTGGTATCAGGCAGGAGTGTATGGATCCCTGCCCAGGAATGTCTCGCCCCAGTGTCCTTATCGCCAGTTCAGCTTCACTTAGGTCAAAGTTATGGGTGTGCATCCTGGCAATGGGTGATCTGCCGGATTCAATGAGTTTAATTGCGCTTTGATAGCCACTTGATGTGACNCCGATAGCACCTTGGATCTTTATTTCTTTAAGGACAATATAGTCTGAAACAAAGTCGTCAACTGCCTTCATTCCTTTGACCCCCGCAAGAATAACCGTACCGCCTGCACGAACCATGTGCAGGGCATCCCTAACGGGCCTGGTCGCATTGGCACTGACATCAACGACGATATCTGCNCCTCCATCGGTTAATTCCTTAACGCGTCTTACAGAATTTTCATTGTCGACATCGATACAGTGATCTGCGCCGAATTCGAGGGCCAGTTCCAGTTTCGGNTTGTCCGCTTCNAGTCCGGTGACNATGACCTGGCCTGCTCCGGCTTCTTTGGCAGCTATGACACAGGCCAGTCCNCTCTGTCCCGGGCCCAGGATAACGANCTTATCGCCAGGTCGGGTTTGGGGTAGTTCTACGGCCCAGCGATAGCCCGCACCAAGCGGATTGAACATCACTGCGGTTTCTGCCGGCAGGGTAGGATCCATTTTGTGGACAATGCTGTTTGGGTGAAGATACATATACTGTGAATAAGCTCCCCACAGGCCTGGTTGTTCAGANAGGGGAATATAGGAATAGATTTTCCTGTCGCGACAGAGGTGGTATTGGCCGCCAAGGCAGCAACTGCAGAATCTGCACGACAGCATGGTTTCAACTGCAACACGATCACCTACATCNACCCGCCATCGCGCCGCTGCGCGGTCCCCTATCCTGGCTATTCGCCCCAGTGGCTCGTGCCCGGGGATGAGCGGTAGCTCCACGCTGATGACGCCTTCGTATTGTTCGACATCACTACCGCAGATACCACAGGCCTCAAGTTCTAAGATGGCCGAATCCTCATCAATATCCGGGATAAGGATATCTCTTGGTTCGAGTTGGCGAGTAGCCGTCTGGACCATTGCAAACGATGATTTGGGGATCATAGGTTGTTCCTATGTTAAGCAATCTGCACTATCTCATTAATANTGCAGGAGATACAAGCCACACCGATTACCAGGGTCAATGCCGGCAATGGATAAGCCGCTAATGCAGACAGCGGATTAACNGCTNCTCGAAAATAGTAATCGGTGCCGGGTTGAGATTCTGATTCCCGGTCCGTGAGANCTGTNTATACAAGGTTGTAATCCACGGTGTGCCAGGTCTCAGGGCTGATGCATACAACCATGCTGTCGGCCATCTCTGGTGACGCTTCGGCATAGGCTTTTCCACCCTGGGTGCCAAGATAGCGGGTGGCCATATGTAGTAATTGGCCGGCGCGCAGAGGTTGGGTTGTAAAAGGGCCTTCCACTGAGACATATTGATAAGGGGCTTGTTCAGTCTGAACACAGAGGCTTATTCTAGCTGTCTTTTTAAGTAANCGACCTTTGCTGGATGAAGCACTGGTAATCATCCAGACGTCACCACCGGTTTCGTAGTCGTACCAGATGGGGACAGTCAGGGGGCCTTTTTGATCCCTGGAAATGCTAAGGACACCGACATGCAGATCACTTAAAAAGGCNTCTCTTTGCTTGGCATTCATTGTTGTTGACATGTTTTGAGGTATCCTCTGACAATGGCTGGAAGGTTAATTGNATTCTGCCTGAATGAGAAACCAGACCTGTTGGATGCTAAACCAGCTCNTCACTAGTGGCAATACGGCTAAGCAATAGAGNTATTGACCTCTGGCGATTGCCTGGGCCCTAATTGGTACATTGCCGCTCCGGTGAAAAGATGATTTATTTTTGGCCTTCAAGTGTTAGATTAAGTTACACAAGCCTAGGCAATCCGGGCCATTTCATAGCAGGTCCCTTTAGATCAGTACNGNTGGGGTCANGTTCAGTCAATAAGGAGTTAGAGTATGAAGATTGGTGTAGCGATGGCTTTTAGCCAACACACTTCTGCAGATTTTATTAAAGCAGCGGTGCGGCTCNTANAAAGTAAAGGCGTGCATGCCATATGGGTGCCCGAACATGTCATGTTCTTTCCTGACTATGCCTCTACTTATCCTTATTCGAATTCCGGGCGNATTCCCGGGGATCCCGAGGGTTTGCTCGATCCTTTCACAGCGCTCACCTATATAGCCAGCTGTACTCAAAATATTCGCCTCGGAACCGGCATTTGCCTGGTGCCTCAGCGTCAGCCCGTATATACCGCGAAAATGGTTGCAGATGTCGATTTTCTATCAGGGGGTCGGGTTGATTTTGGCGTCGGGGTGGGCTGGCTTAAGGAAGAATTTGATAATTTGGGTGCTGATTTTGCCAAGCGAGGCAAACTGTGTGAAGANTATATCAACGCGATGAAAGAACTGTGGTCAGACGGAGTATCAACGTTCAGCAGCCCTTCGGTTGAGATTACCCCCTGTCACTTTAATCCCAAACCGGTACAGAAACCGCATCCGCCGATTTANTTCGGTGGGGAGAGCGATGCAGCNCTCAAAAGAGTGGCTCAACAGGGTGATGGATGGTACGGCTATGATATGGCGCCTTCGGATCTGGCCAGGAGACTACAGGCTCTGGATGCTGCCCTGGCCGATGCCGAGACGGCGGCGCGAGGATATCACGCTGATTGTNGGGCCGAATCGCCATCCGGTAACGCNGGAAACCACGGCGAGTTACCGCGACTTGGGGGTAGACCAACTGGTCGTCCCTGTATTTGGGTCNACCATTGAAAAGTTAGCGCTTAGAGTTGATGCNCTGCTGGCGATTGCCGCCGCCTAGTTAAAACTCGGCCTGTTCTATGCCAAAGAATAGCCAAGCCAGTCCAGAATTATGCAACGGCCGCTATAGGGCGAATCACTCTGGGACGAGCCTGCATCAGATTAAATCCGGCCTCTCTACCACCAAAGGTTGCTGGCAGCGTCATCACCGGAGCAGGTCCANGCCATCCAGACCTGAGTAGCAGAGCCACCGCTATAAATTGAACTCTTGGCACCGCGATCATAGAAGTTAACGGCAACAGCGGCAGTATCATTGTTAGGTCAGGCTGTACCAAANTAAGGTATTGNGAAGTACTCACTGCCGCAGTTGACATTTGAAAGTTCNATGGTGAAGGCACCAAAATTTCGGTTTACCTGACCGACTCCAGTAGAATAACTTTTCCTAGGAAAGAAGATGTTCAGGCCCATTTCTCAGTCTTTNTCAACCATGATTGCNCATGNCGGATTGATAGCAGCCGCAGTGGTTTCGTCTGGACAGACTGTGCCGGCCCCACTAATTGCTTTTTTTTGACACCCAGGCCATGAGTTAAGTAGCGATTAAGGGCAANAAATATCGTAAAGTGTGGNGNCCAANTCTATTTACCACAAGAACGCTATTCATACCTGGAACCTGCTACCTGGAGGCAATGTTGCGAATGTACAATTGTCCTGACTTAATAATAGATAGCCACATAATAGATAGCCANGGTAGAACCGGGTCAGCCAGTCTGTTTAACTTGACTGCTGCATTNGTCATGTTGCTTTTGTTGGCCAGTGGTGTTGTCAATGCAGCGGACAGAACTGGCNATTATGGTCTGGGAGCAGCGGCCTCTCCGGAAGAAATTAGCGGTTNGGATATCGATATTCGACCCGACATAGCCAATGGCCGGTGCATGCAGGACTGTACAGATCCTGCGTCAATCAGAATTGTTTCCTCGGTGATGCCGGTTGTTCAGGNTACGGCCCCCTCTNTCATCGACAATCGNGCTGCAGAGGNTGCAGGGGAAAAAATTTATGGTCAGTATTGCTCGCTATGCCATAAATCCGGTATGGGAGGGGCGCCTGTTGTCGGCGAAGTGAGTGATTGGCAGGGCAGGGCAGNAGCAGGCATGGTGNCATTAAAGAAACGTGCTATTGATGGNTATACTGGTCGGTACGGGTTCATGCCCCCCAAAGGCGGTTTTACTCATTTAACAGATCAGGAAATTGAAGCGGTGGTCGAATATATGATGGATTCCAGCCAATGAATAGAAACCTGAGCATGATATTGCGGTTGACTGCGCNGGTCGTCAGCGTTTTGTTCCNCGTCAGTCTAANCCTGGCAGAAGGCCTGGATGCGATTTAANTCCCNNCANATAGAGCACTATNNTCAGCACGGGTATGTCGTTGTGGAAAACTTTCTGACAGNAGACGAGCTTNGCAAAGCCCATGAAGAAATCGATAGATTGATTCCTGGATGGTTAGAATATGCNCNCAATNCGAACAAACCCAAACCAGATCATTTGAATTATCCACCGCGAACTCGAAGAGACAACCGGTTTCCATTTGNCGGTGAGCANTTAAATGCCATAACGCTGCATCCGGACCTGAGAGCNTTNGCTGCGATCAATGCAGGTCATGATGCTCTGGTTTGTGAGCAGGCAGANCTNACCTATAANTATCAGGGTCACCGGGCGGATAAAGAGCAGCTGATGCATCTGGACTATACCAATCACACGCTGGTTTATCCGACCATCGATCAACAATACTGGCAGACTGCNTATCTGATTTATTATACGGATGTAGATGAAGGACTTGCGCCGACTGCGGTATGCTCGTGGCAGCATTACAAGGATGAAATACTGTGGCCGACCNCTTATGAGAAGCAAAAACGGGCTTCCTTATATGANAATGAGGTTAAGGTTATTGTTCCCGCGGGATCAGTACTGGCTTATAGCATGCGGACTTTCCATCGTGGCACTGCATTCAAAAGGGCAGGTGCGCGCATTGGTGAATTTGTAACTTATGCTCCCAGTGGTTGCCCTTGGCTGGGGATCGTAGGCTGGGCCGAGCAAGGCGTTCATCAGTCCTTTCAGGATTGGGTTGAAACAGCGACTGTAGAAGAGCGAAATCTACTGGGCTTTCCTGCTCCCGGTGATGCCTATTGGAACAGTGAAGCATTGGCAGGGGCAGCTGCCCGGTTCCCTGGTATGGATCTCAGCCCCTACCAGCCTATCTGAATCAGCGGCTGTAAGTCTGTCATGGTCAAAATCAGGCGACTTTATGGGGGCGCTTTTCGGTAATGTTTGGGCGTTGCAAGCACGGCATCAAGCAAGGACAGATCTCCGGATTCTATGGTGTTTCCTCTGGGAAACGGTGCGCCGGCTGCAGCACCGATACCTTCAAGTACCGCTGGGCTCTGGTAATAAACAGCGTAGGCCTGGTAGATCAACTCCTGAAATAACCCGGGTTCGTCATTGCTCAGTATCTTGACGGCCTGATAACGCCGTTCGAAATTATCGGTT
>NZUN01000083.1 GCA_002697205.1 Gammaproteobacteria bacterium | reverse complement strand
GAAAAACCCGCAGTTTCAATCTGTTTTTGCGGTTGAGTCCATGCAATCAGGTGATTATGACACAGCTTTAGAGACTTTTGATTCTATTTTNGCNACCTTACCTGAAGATCCCGTAACCCTAACNTCNCGNGGNCANGCGTTAAAAACACGCGGAAGAACGGACGAGGCTATTGATTCANACCGTCGNGCNATCAANAAATATCCCGCGCATGGTGAGGCATACTACTCGNTGGCTAATCTAAAGCTGTTTAGTTTTAGNGAAGCAGAACTCGATGCNATGCAACTGCAGGAGNAAAACCTCGGNATATCACANATGAGCCGCGTGTATCTGAATTTTGCCCTAGGTAAGGCTTACGAAGATAAGGGGCTTATTGAAAAATCTTTTGAGCACTATGAGCGCGGAAACGCTTTCAAAAAAGCCCAGAGTCGATACAAGTCGAGCGAACTCACTGATGAGTTTCATGCCCAGGCCGAAGTTTTTNATGATGCATTTCTAGCCGCCCATGCAGATACAGGCCACGATGCGCCAGACCCGATTTTTATTGTGGGTCTGCCAAGGTCAGGATCTACTTTGTTAGAGCAAATTCTTGCCTCACACAGTCAGGTTGATGGCACCATGGAATTACCTAACATGCTTGCTCTGGCGCAAAAATTACGCAGAGGCGAGCGGATGAGTGCGACTAACCACTATCCAGCGGTACTGAAAACCTTGGAGTCTGATNAGTTTGCTGAATTTGGCAAGACATTTATCAAAGAAACACGTATTCATCGAAGCACNGCNCCATTTTTTATTGATAAGATGCCGAATAACTTTAGGCATATNGGATTAATCAATTTGATGCTACCCAATGCCAAGATTATCGATGCTCGCAGGCATCCAATGGGCTGTTGTTTCAGTGGATTTAAGCAGTTGTTCGCTGAAGGTCAAGAGTTTACCTACGGCCTTGAAGAGGTCGGAACCTATTACAAAGATTATGTTGAGCTGATGGATCACTGGGATAAAGTCNTGCCCGGTAAGGTNTTGCGCGTTCAATATGAGGANGTTGTTGCAGATCTCGATACCCAGGTGAGACGCCTACTTGATTACTGCNGGCTTGATTTTGAAGAAAGCTGTATTAGTTTCTATGAAAATGAGCGCTCCGTGCNANCCCCAAGTTCTGAGCAGGTTCGCCAGCCGATCTATCAAAGTGGTGTCGAACAGTGGAAGAATTTTGAGGCCAACCTAGACCCCTTAAAAAAGGCGCTTGGGCCTGTATTGGATCGTTATCCCGTTTAACAAATAATATTTTCACTTTTTCACCATTAGCCAGCCATTCGTCATCCAGGATACTCGCCAAGATCCGCTCGCAAAGATGCCCCATTCGGATATTTCTGCAATCTTCGGAAAATGCGATTAATAATGCCTATCCTCTGGACCCTTTTTCAGGAATGNAATTTCATCAAAACCCAGAATACGGCCTGTTGAGCATTCGACACTTTGATGATTTCGTGGCTGCAGAAAGCACCACGGCTCTTGTAACAATTAATAGACTTTTATCAGAATACGATAGGATGGCGCTCAAANATATANTCATCGATTTTAGAAAGATCCGATCAGCAACCTTATNTAACACTGATCGTNCCCTACATAGCCTCGTACACGAAAAATTATTACCGTNNCCTGCGGGTTTAAAGCTATATCGACTCTACGACGAAGAAAATACAGTGCCTCCGACGTTATTGGAAAGACTCGATCGTAGCCAAAACATNACCGNACAGACAGTCCACTTGAGTACCCAAGAGGGGANTTTNNTTAATGAGCAAGAACTACTGAATCACCTCNATCTNCCTGAGCACATTAAGCCATTTGATNACGATCTCGATTGGCCAATGCCCAATATCGATCAAGCNCTCCCTGCTGGCGAATAATTAACAAAGAAAACTANNTAGCCTTACAAAGGCCTAGNTCAATGGATAGCAAATNGCGAGCAGGGCTAGATCAGCTAGTGTGTTTTAATCGTCACTGCATTATCATGCATCCATTAACAAACCCCTGACATCAGTTAAATAACCATAAAAAAACATCGNAGAGGAGATTTATGGGCCCCTTAAACGGAATTAAAGTCATAGAACTTCAAGGCATTGGNCCTGGCCCCTTCTGCGGTATGATGCTGGCAGACATGGGCGCTGAGATAATCCGGATCGATAGATCTACAGCGGCAGGAAAACCAGCCAACCCAACCGACATTCTTGCNCGTGGGCGACGCAGCATTGCCATTGANTTGAAGTCAAGCACGGGTGTANAGACNGTATTAAAGCTTGTTGAGACAGCTGACATTCTAATTGAAGGGTTTAGACCCGGCGTCACCGAAAGACTCGGCCTTGGNCCNGACATTTGTCATGAGCGCAACGATCAGTTGATTTATGGCCGAATGACTGGCTGGGGACAGACAGGACCCATGGCAAAAGTTGCGGGACATGACATCAACTANATTTCGCTTTCTGGNGCTTTNCATGCAATCGGTCGAAAAGACGACAGACCCGTACCGCCTCTCAATCTCGTGGGCGATTTTGGCGGTGGCGGCATGTTGCTCGCCTTTGGTATCGTTTCCGCTTTACATGAGAGGACTAACAGTGGCAAAGGCCAAGTCATCGACGCTGCAATGACTGAAGGTTCAGCTTTACTGATGAACGCCGTTTTCGGCCTCATGAACAATGGNAGCTGGACNCCTTCTNGGGGCGAGAACTTCCTTGATGGTGGCGCACATTTTTATAACACTTACGAAACAAGTGACGGTAAATGGGTNTCAGTGGGCTCAATAGAACCGCAATTNTATACCCTGCTACTCGAGAAATCGGGCTTGNTTAATAGCGATGACCTGCCAACCCAGCATTCCCGCGAAGACTGGCCGNACATGCAGGCGCGTTTACGAAAAGTTTTTATGCAGCGCACACGAGATGAATGGGACGCTATCATGTTGGGCACCGATATCTGCTATGCACCCATTCTGAATTTTGAGGAAGCCCGCAACCANCCTCACAATATTGAAAGACAATCTTTTGTTTCCAGAGATGGTATCCACCAAGCTGCGCCGGCACCTAAATTCTCNAGAACACAACCTCAACTGCCNGANGCAAGTGTCGCCCCTGGCNCTGATAGCCGCGAGCTTCTNNTNGAAGCTGGTTTCTCAACTGAGGCAATAGATCAATTAATTGAGTCTGGTGCAGTTGTACAAGTCNGATAAACCATCAGACCCTGNTGCAAGCNGATGACTAACCCATTTTGGCATATAGTGCTACAGAACTGAGTCAGNNCATTTGGCAGCAAGACCGCCTCCNCCCGCAAGGCAGCGGAACCTGTGGCCGCTCGCATGCACTCTGAAAATGCCAANCTTANCNCCATANTNTNGAATCCACNGAGCNAACCTGGTCTCAGCACCTCAAAAGGNTCTTTATTANTGANGGGGAGCACCTTCGGATNGGCCTTTATATGAAAATCTTTACCGNCCTATGNCTGANTTTATCCTTTAATNGNTGCAGGCACNANATGCAAACCAATAACAGCAATTANNCTANTTGATNGTTCTTCGGANAATGTGGTTTATCTTTCTGCTGGNGCAATTAGGTTAGATCCATCTAGAATAAGGCATATTTGTTATTATCCATNTTTGACNGACANCAGGAATTAACGTGAAAGAAGTTANCCAANTAGAAACAGAAGTTCAGGAATATTACGGAGAGGAGCTACANGGTAGCNATGATCTAAAGACCAATGTCTGCTGCAGCGTCGGCAGTCACCCTGCTCACATCAAGGATGCTCTGATGAACATCCACGATGAAGTCATCACTCGCTACTACGGCTGCGGCTTGACTATCCCTACTCTGGTGAAGGACCTTCGAGTTCTTGACCTCGGCAGTGGAGCCGGACGCGACTGCTATCTTCTTTCCCAGCTTGTGGGTGAACAGGGTTCNGTNGTGGGCATCGATATGACTGACCAGCAACTCGCTGTAGCTAACGCTCACATCGATTGGCACCGGGNAAAATTTTCTTACNCTGAACCTAATGTGCGCTTTGTTAAGGGNAATATTCAGGATCTCGCTGCCGCCGGTCTGGCAAGCGAAGACTTCGACCTTATTATTTCCAATTGCGTGGTTAATCTGGCTGCCGACAAGAAGGCAGTTCTCAGCGAAGCACATAGGGTGCTTAGAGAGGGTGGCGAATTTTACTTCTCGGATGTTTATTGCGACCGCCGTATTCCGCAACACCTGGTTAATGATAAGGAATTGTATGGAGAGTGCCTTAGCGGCNCGCTCTATTGGAATGATTTTACAAATCTTGCCAAGNAAGTAGGGTTTGCTGATCCACGAATCGTAGAGTCCCGTCTGCTCACAATTGAGAACACCGCTGTTCAGGAAAAAACTAAGGGCTATCNCTTCTATTCGGTGTCCTATAGATTATTCAAACTTCCGGAATTAGAGGCAGCCTGCGAGGATTATGGCCAGGCNGTTAAGTATCTTGGCGGACTAGAAGAAGAGCCTTNGCAATTCACNCTCGACGACCATCATGTTTTCGAAAAGGGGAAAGTTATGCCGGTCTGTGGCAATACCTGGTTTATGTTGGCCAACACTCGCTATCGTTCCTTTTTTGAGTTCTATGGCAACTTCGAAAACCATTACGGTATTTTTGAAGGCTGTGGGACGGCAATACCCTACGATGACAATGTAGACACTGCCAACGATCAGGGCTGCTGTTAAAACCAATACCCTTATCTTCNNTGGATCAACCGAGCGGTGTAACTTACNCAACCAGGGACTAACTTCTTTCATNAAGTGATGCNGGAGCAAAGGCATCTGNGACGAGATCCGAAACCGCAATCTCTGATTCCGGCGAATGCCATTACGCTATCCAGATGGGTCTGGCGAACGAATCGTCCCAAGCCAGGTGTCGGAGAATTCAGGATTGGGAGTATCTACCTTAATTTGGTAGGGGTATGAGACATCCATAAGAACAGACTGGCTACTCAGTTACTCTGACACCTGTTTTTTTTGGTTGCCATTACCAATAATTTTAACTGAGATGGTTTAACTAGCGTTTACTACCGTGTTCAGGTTCCACGGTTTATACTTCACAGCGATTATCAACACAGTCGCCCCTAACAGTCGCCCCTAACAGGCGTCCCTAAAGGACATAGCATGCTTAATCCACAGTCAGCGCAATCCGTTATTGATCACGGAATTTCTTTGGGGGCCGACTTTGCAGAGCTTTTTGTAGAACAAAGTCAAAGCAATATCATCAGCACCCTGAGCAATCAGGTTCAATCGGTAGAATCTGGCATAGATTTTGGTATTGGTATCCGCCTGATATATGGCAGCAAAGTGCTTTATGGATATACCAACAAGCCCGAAGCAGACGAATTGAAGCGTATTATGTCAGAACTGGCCGCTAAGGACCTGCGAGCGCCAGGGATCTCATCAAGAAGCTTTGATTACCGGCAAATCGAAGATTTGCACTCAGCGCAGCGCACCCTGTCCATAGACTCTGAAGTGGAAAGTAAGGTCGCCTTTTTAATGGCGGCAGATGCCGCGGCCCGAGCAGAAGGTAATATGATCTCTCAGACCCGGGGCACCTGTAGACAGAAACAACAGAACATCGAGTTATTCAATAGCGAGGGTCTGCATACTTCGGACACACGTAACTATATACGAACGGGCCTAACATCGATTGCCTCGGATGGATCCGAACAAGCAACCGGATCATGGAGTGATGGTGGTTTACTTGGCTGGGAACTGCAGGATGACATCAGCGCAGAAAAAACAGGCTCAGAAGCCTCTCGGCAGGCACTGGTTAATCTAGGTGCCAGACCCTGCCCATCGGGTCGGATGCCAGTCATCATAGGCAACGGCTTTGGCGGGGTTATCTTCCATGAAGCCTGTGGCCATTTGCTGGAGACCACAGCGGTTGCAAAAAAAGCGTCAGTCTTTCACGACCAGATGGGACAGATGATCGCTAACCCGAGCGTTAATGCCGTAGATGATGGCCTTCTACTGAAGCAGTGGGGCTCAATTAACATCGACGATGAGGGTCTGGACACTCAACGCACCCAGTTGATTAAAGACGGCCAGCTCACCAGTTTCTTGGTCGACAGAATTGGGGCTGAGCAAACCGGGTTTTCGGCCACAGGATCTGGCCGCCGTGAATCTTACAAATTTGCGCCTGCATCAAGAATGAGAAACACCTTTATTGAACCTGGCGATGCCGAACTGGACGATATGATCGCATCCATTGATAAGGGCATTTATGCATCCCACATGGGAGGGGGCTCGGTCCAGCCCGGTACTGGCGAATTTAATTTTGCAGTCACAGAAGGCTATTATATTGAGCATGGCAAGATTAAATATCCGGTTAAAGCAGCGACATTGATCAGCACTGGGCCCGCAGTTTTAAAGGAAATCTCCATGGTGGGTAAGGACTTTTCCCTGGCCTGTGGCATGTGTGGTTCGGTCTCTGGTTCGGTTCCGACCAGCGTCGGTCAGGCCACCTTAAAAGTAGATGACATTCTGGTCGGAGGAAACGCCTGATGAGTATTGAAAACCAGGCACAGCAGGTAATTGATCTCGTTAGGGCAGCCGGCGCTATGGGTGATTTGATCATTGATCAGGGCGAGTCTTTGTCGTTAAAAGCAAGCGAAGGGGAACTTGAAGAATATAAAGTTAGCTCGAGTCAGATCCTGGGTCTCAGAGTCATAAAAGACGGTAAAGTCGGAACCGCCTATAGTGAGGCAGTGGACAAAAACGCGCTAAACTCATTAGTAGACCAGGCGCTCACCAATGCGAGTTTTACCGTCACTGAAGCACATGAAAGAATCCAACTCAATGACAACCGCTTAAAAACTGATGATGCCGTTCTCTGCCCTGCAGAGGATGTCGAAATTGAGCACAAGATTAAATTTTCTCTGGATATGGAACGTAACCTTATTGCTAAGCCAAAGGTTAAGAACGTCCCCTATAACAGTGTGCAGGATATTACTGGCCAGCGTCATGTCTTTTCCAGTGCTGGGTTAAATGCCAGTTCTAAAAGCCGGATGTGTGTTGCTTATGCCTACGCGCTGATTGAAGATGGCGACAAAAATGCCATGGAAGGTGCGGGACAGGCCAGCAGGCTCTTTGCTGACCTCAATATCAATGATCTCGTTGAAAGAGCCTATGGCAATACGATTGATATACTTGATGGTAGTCCGGTAGCAAGTGGACATTATGATGTTATCTTCGATGAAGAAATGCAGGCATCACTGTTCCAGGTGTTTTCAATGATGTTTTCCGGGAAGTCCGCCAAGGATGGCGTGAACCCCATGCGTGAAAAACTGGGTCATACTATCGCCGATCCTCGCCTGAATATCATTGACCAACCTTTGAACAGCCAGGGCTTTGGTTATAGCCTCTTCGATGCAGAAGGTATTGCAACTCATGCCACACCGTTAATCGTTGATGGCGTGCTAAATACGTTAATTCATAACAGCGCGACAGCTTCATTTTTTGACGTTGTAACCACCGGACATGCATCACGCAGCCCAAAGTCAACGATGGGCGTTAGCTTGCACCAGATTGAAATCAGTGCCGGTGGTGCAACGTCGGCAGACCTGCTTTCTGGCGAGTATCTGCTGCTGACCGATATGACTGGCCTGCACTCTGGTGCTAATGCCATATCGGGTGATTTCAGTTTTGGAGCATCCGGTTATCTTTGTCAGGATGGCGAACGGATCCGACCTGTACGAGGCATTACCGTCGCCGGCAACTTTTATGAGTTGCTTAGAAAGATTGCGCTCATTGGTAAAGATCAATATTGGAACTGGGAGAAATCAGCCCTGATGCCCCATGTCAGGTTCGCTGATATTGCTATTTCTGGCTAGGCTGTGGTGATAACTAAAGGCAATGCAGATACCCAGAGGTTGCCATCACAGATAACGTAAAATGAGACCAAAGCGCCTCCGTGCCTCTGCTCGTCTTTGGTAGACTTAGCCATCATCCCGTAAATGACACACTCGACCGACTGTAGTCCGCATTCATATAAATCAGGGAAATCAACGGACTGAAATTGCTAATTGAGGGGAACCCAGGAGAGTGCAACCGCAATCAAGCACATCAATGTAGCCGTCGCGGGAACTGGATATACCGTCTCAACTGGTTGCTATAAGCACATTTACTGGACACAATGATCAAACTAATGCTGCCTTTCCTGACAAAGTCGACCCGAATGTATTAGTGGAATCTATTGGTAGATTTTATTGGTAGATTTTATTGGTAGATTTCTTGGTAGATTTCTTGGTATTAGAAAAGCGCTGTTGCATCGGCATAGCCACGGGGAGCATGTGGGCTGCGACGCAGTGGCCACGATGCGTTCTCTCTGTCAAAGCCAATCTGGGTTGAAAGGAGAAGTCCTGAGGAACTCCGAGAAAGCAAGCCAATACAGTGGGCAGTTCGGGTCACAGAAAATTTAGTGAGGACTTCAAATGATTACTGGCCGATGTGAATGTGGAACCGTGCAATACCAAATCGACGGCGAAATAACAGATTACAGCCATTGCCACTGTAGCCAGTGTCGACGTATGCATGGCGCTGCATTTGCAAGCTTCGCAGGCGTGGCTGGTAACCAATTCAAGTATCGATCAGGTGAATCTGATCTGACTGTTTACAATTCTTCCAAGTCGCATAAGCGAGTTTTCTGTCGTGTGTGTGGTTCTAACATACGAGTTGATTTGAGCGATTATCCGGATGAATTGTATATTGCAATGGGAACAATGAATGACAATCCCAAGTTACCGCCCGGATATCATATTTATGTAGGGTCAAAGGCGCCCTGGTTTGAAATCACTGATGATTTGCCTCGTTATTATGAAGAGCCAGAAGATGACTGATGTAAGCGCTATGAAGTGAGCAATTAAGAAAATGATTACAGGAGTAGAGGCATGAAAAACGCCACATTCTACGCAGATTTCAGGGTAAAGCCATTACTTCTGGTAGCCGGTCTATTAATCTGGAGTGCGTTAGTGTTTTTCGCGGGTGGAGTACTACTTGAACCTTCAAAAGGCTATAGTTCCTCTTTAATTAAAACCGCTCAAGCCGATTCTGACCAGACTGATAGTAAACAGATTGTCCCTTTGGACCGTGACCGATTGGCAGGGAAAAACCTGGGTGACTATGCTCCTTATGAACCACAGAGCGGTAATTTGATGGCGCGTGGTCACGAATACTTTTATAGCACTGATGAAAACTTCGCGCTTGGTGTCTGGGAAAGCAAATCAGGTGAGATGACCTATAATGATCTGGCCTACGATGAATTAATGGTACTGCTGGACGGCGCACTGGTAATGACTGATACCCAGGGAAAATCTGAAACCTATACGGCAGGAGAGGGTTTGGTTTTACCAAAAGGATGGAGTGGTACATTAGCCGTGCCTGAGGGTGGCGTTAGAAAAATCTGGGTTTCCTACCTGTCTCCGGGAAAAGGGCTGGCAGCTAATGAGAAATAGGCTGCAATGATGAAGTGGTCCACGACAATCCCTGACCTTGCACAAATCAATTGGCGCCAGTTAATTAAATTAGTGGTATACGTTTTACTGCTGATCAATTTTGGATTTTATATCCGAGACGACTGGAGCATCGCCCAACATACCCTGGGTGCAGACAGTGCTGTTCTGGATTGGACCAGTGCATTTGCAACTACTATCGACGTAAGTGCGTGGTTTATCCTGTTGCTTTTATTTGAATTAGAAACTTATGTGCTTTCAGACGATGCCTTTACCCGTGGCAAATTAATACTGATGTATGGTATCCGCTTTATCTGTTACGCTTTTCTTGTTCATACACTCTTTGCCTACGTTAAGTCGACTTATGATCTATCCCAAGTCACTCCCATTAAGGGCGTCAGCGATCTATGTGAACTCTCCGATAATGACCTGTCATTTACCTCCAATTTGGAATATACCGAACTGGATGGAAAGAACTGTTCCGATCTTTCTCATGAATCAAACTTTTTTTTAATCGAACCGCCGGAATTTTTAGTTGTTACTGACGGTGAGGGTTTAGTTATCGAAAAACAATTGGTCTGGGTGGATTTGCTTGAGGCCATTGTCTGGCTGTTTATCCTGTTTTCTATAGAATTGAACGTAAGGTTGCAGGATCGCGGTATTGCCACCGGGACAATTGTTAGCGGCCTCACCTATACAAAAATTCTTTTATATGGCCTGTTATGGGCAGCCGCTGCCTATTGGATTTATCGTGGTCACTGGATGTTCGCCTGGGATGAGTTTGTCTGGATAGCGGGTTTTACGGCAATCGAGATGAATATGGTTGAATGGCGAGAAGAGATTAACCCAACTGATATCGCAGGGGGCATCAAGTGAACCCACTTTCCAGACGTCCTGCTTCCCAGACAAATAAAAGCGACGACTCGAGTACAGACTTTGATACTCACCATTATGCTAGCAGACTGATGACTAACTAATAACTAGCTACTAAATAACTAATAACTAGCTAATGACTGACTGACAAAGAGAGATTTGCTTGCAAAATTATGACACCATCATTATTGGTACTGGCCACAATGGTTTGGTCTGCGCCACCTATCTAGCAAAAAATGGTCAGTGTGTATTAATACTAGAAGCATTGGACTCTGTAGGGGGACTGGCTGCTACTAAAGAATTTCACCCCGGTTTTAAAGCAAGTGTAGCTCATATAGTGAGCCATTTTTCCCAAAAAGTTGCTGACGATCTCAACTTGGCCTCTCATGGGTTTAATGTTGCCTCCGCTCCACTATCCACCGTAGGTCTTAACCCAAATGGTGACCCTGTCGTCCTGACTGGCAATGAAGTCACCGGCGTAAGTAAAGAGGATCAAACAAGTTATTCTGAATACCGACAGTTTATGCAGCGATTTACCCAACTATTAGAACCATTCTGGCTCAAGACCATACCACGAATTGGCAATAACTCTATTCCAGCTCTTATGACCTTTGCCTAATTAGGTTTGAAGCTCCGCTTGCTAGGTTGTACCCCGTCAGCACCATGTGGACCAATTAGCCTGATTGCCTAAGAGACACTTCTGGTTCATCGTTAACCCGAGAGGAAATGATGATGACAGAGAAAAGAAGTGCAGAGAAGACGGTGCGAGATATTCGCAGGCGAACCCGCAAAAAGTATTCTGCCGAAGAGAAGATAGGTATCGTTCTGGAGGGGCTCCGTGGCGAAGAAAGCATTGCGGAGCTGTGTCGCAGGGAAGGCCTTAACTCCAATGTTTACTACCGCTGGTCAAAGGAGTTCATGGAGGCCGGTAAAAAGCGCCTTGCTGGCGACACTGTCCGAGAAGCCTGCTCAGACGAAGTTAAGGAACTGCGAGCTGAAGCCGCGGCCCTGAAGGAAACCTTGGGTGAGGTTGTTATGGAAAACCGCTTGCTCAGAACTCTGATCTATCCGTCCGGCAGACGCTGGTTCGACTGGATATCCACAAATCCACCTTTTACAACTGGCTCAAACGTTATCAGGAATACGGCATTGATGGATTGGAAGACAAAAAGTCAGCGCCTCAGTCGGTATGGAATAGGGTCTGTGAAAAACACGGTGATGCTATTGTTGATTTAGCTCTGGATAAGCCTGAGTTGTCGCCAAGAGAGCTGGCTGTTAACTACACAGACAACCAGCACTACTTTGTCTCAGAGTCCACGGTTTATCAGCTTCTCAAAGAGTAGGATCTGATCACCAGCCCAGCCTATATCCTGATGAAGGCCAGTGATAAGTTTCAAACACCCACTACCCGCGTCAATGAAATGTGGCAAACGGACTTTACCTACTTCAAGATCATTGGCTGGGGCTAGTACTACCTTTCAACGGTGCTGGATGATTACTCACGCTATATTATTGCCTGGCGACTGTGTACCAGCATGAGCGCTAGCGATGTCTCAGATACACTGGATGACGCCTTGGGTTTTACCGGGCTTGATGAGGTGAAAATCAACCACAAGCCTCGATTGCTGAGTGATAACGGCCCTTGTTATATATCCGGAGAGCTCGCTGACAACCTGTAAGAGAATGGTTTGTCGCATACGCGCGGTAGGCCCTACCACCCACAAACACAAGGAAAGATTGAACGCTGGCACCGTTCGATGAAAAACCAGATATTACTCAATAACTACGACTTGCCCTGCGAGCTCCAAGAGCATCTGCAAAAGTTTGTCAGCTATTACAACCATGAGCGATATCATGAGGCGCTGAACAACCTGACGCCAGCCGATGTGTTTTATGGTCGAGGGGAAGAGATATTGGAGCTGCGAGAAATGATTAAACGGAACACTTTGGCCATGCGTAAACAAATACATTACGATGGACAAACAACCCAGATGAGCTGAAGTGTCTCTTAGCTCGAAGGACTAACTGTCCAAAAGGTTTTGACGACGTACAATTCTGGCACTTTACTCTNACCCCATCGCTGCGTTAANTCTCTGTGATACTCTAATATTAATAAAAGCCCGGGATGGAAATTAGAAATGACTATCNAAATTGAGACTCGAGGTGAGAAGACCGANCAGGGCTGGCGTGACATNGATGGATTTGTGGGTCCCATGCAACCGGGATTCGGACCTCGAACAGACCCTAAAGGGCCATTCCCAACAGGACCGGATATAGGTGAACAACTTCCTGAGTTCTCCTGCCNGGATGTATGGGGCAATCCCTATCACTACACTCATGAATCTAAGCCAACCATCATGTTGTTTTTTCGGTCCGCTGTCTGGTGACCCCCNTGTCGTACGCAACTGGTCGAGTTGCAGCAAAAAATNCCAGCGTTTGAAGCCCTTGGCATCAGCGTGCTTGCCCTGAGTTACGACGAACCTGACGCCCTAAAGGACTTTCAAGACGCTTANGGTATTACTTATACATTACTATCAGATTCTGACTCCAAGGTGATCCGCGCCTATGGAATATTGAATACGCTAATTGCAGAAGACAATCATCCATGGTTTGGAATTCCCTTTCCAGGNACCTACGTTACAGATACCCAGGGGAACATTACCCACAAATTTTTTGAGCATAATCTTGTGTTGCGAGTTGGACCCGAGGAACTACTTAGAGCCGTAGATGGTGAAGCGCTCGGTAAGTACGCTGGCAACCTCATTGCGCCGAATACAGATGCCCTCGAAGGTCGACCTCACGTGTTTCTGGAAGGTCAACAGTTGGCCGTGGGAGTGCTGCGACAGCTTGTGTGTCAGATGACGGTACCGGAAGGTCGACACCTTTACACCGATCCCGCGCCTGAAGGCATGGTGCCGTTCACAATAACCCTTGACCCACAATCTAATTTGGTTACTCGAGGGCTCATCCAGCCGACGAGTGAAACGCACACAGTGACAGGCACAGGTGAGATGATTCAGGTGCACCGTGGACGGGTTGAACTGAGGTTGCCAATCACTGCAAATGAACGAATTACTTCCGCAACTGGATCAGCAACGTTGGATCTGACGGGCGAGGTCTGTTGGCAGACTTGTGACGAGGCGGTCTGTGATGTTCCTCAACGACTTCGATTTAAATTCAGTGTGCCCGTAGAAGGCCCTGTCGCGAACGGATTTATGACTAAACCTGGGAACAACAGGGTCCGAGCAATGAATGACATGAAACATTTCAGAAAAATGTCGTCCCGGAGACAAAGCTAGTTGCCCGTTAATGGCAGCAGAATCAATTGCATGGAACAGAAAGTCGACGTTCTGGCAACTGCTCATCTAATCTGCTGACTGAATAAATTCTGCCATCCGTACGATCAGCAGCTAACAAAAATTTATCTTTCTGATTAACAGAAATTTCATTATTCAAGCTGTTAACGATCGGGATTATAAGTCCTCACTGGGGGTAACTGCGCACCTGACAGGTCATCAGGGACACGCCTTTCTAACCTGACTTTGTGGGTCAGGGTACCGATTCCATCGATACTGGCGGTGATCGTCTCGCCATCGACCAAGTAACCGGAGCCTGATGCTCGCTCGATTCGCCCAGCCCCTGTTCCGCCGGATGTTCCGCTCTGTAACACATCCCCTGGGAAGACGGTTATAAGCGATGACGCGTACTCGATTAATTCGGGTATGTTATGGATCATGTCTCCAGCTCTGGCATCCTGAACGGTCACACCATCGATGACCAGCGTCTGGTGCAACCGTTTCATGGGATCGCCATAAAACTCTTTTGGAACTATCCAGGGGCCTTGCGGCGCGAAGGTGTCATGGCCTTTACCAACAAACCAGTCTATACCAGCATCGAAACCACCTGGCGGACGCCCACCCCGGTCAGAAATATCCATAGCCACCATGTAACCGAACACGTGGTCGTAGGCACGACTCGCGGAGATATATTTGCCTGAACGACCGAACACGATGGCCATTTCAACTTCCCACTCAATACGATCACGCCCAAAAGGCATGATGATATCATCCCCGTCGCCAATAACCGCGCCGCGGGTTGGTTTGAGAAAAAGATAGGGGACACCCCGGTTTTCACGACGTTCTCTAGTACGTGCCGCCAACGCTTCAGCACTGCAACCCTCGCATGCATGCGTGTAGAAGTTAACGGCTGCATTCATGATTTTACTCGGGTACTGAATTGGTGCCAGAATGTCTACCGAACTCAAGGGATGCACAAAGCTCGGCCGATTACTGTGATCCAGTAAATTCTCCTGAACAAGCCAGTTTACTATTTCATAGGACCTGAACTTCAAACCGTATTCATACTGAGCTATAAAGCCAAGCATATCCCCAGGCATACTGATACGACTGTAGTGCGGCATCAATTCAATGGCTTGGTTTGCAGCTGCCAGATCAACTATCAGTTGATCGTTACGCATAACCAGGCCCACCCTTGGCGCATGATTGATCGCAAAGGTGCCAACCTTAAATGGCTCAACTGACACCCGATCTCGGGCTAATAAGACCGGGCACGCCGGAAACACCAACACCGCGATCAGCGCCAAAGCGAATACGCTTTTAGTGATCATTTCTCCCTCCTATGCAGATCTCTGAATTGTTGGAAAAGACTGACTAACAATACTAAGCCAATCCCATGAGGTTACAACAAAATCAAAATGGTTCTTTAGGGGTGCACGTCGCCTGGACCGCGATGATGGCGTCGAGAAAGTCATGCGCTTCATTACCCAGAGTTTTCTATCGGCGAATGCATGGGTATACCCGACCCAGTAGAAGTAGTCCGGTTGCAGTACATTATGGCTCGACTATAATTACCCCCTCCTATGACATCCAGCCTTCGTTAAGGACACGACATTGACCATACGTTACGGCATTATTGGTACGGGCATGATGGGCTGCGAGCACATCCGCAACCTAGTCGCCATGGAAAATGTGGACATCACCGCTGTGGCAGACCCCAGTGAGAAGCCTCGAAGATGGGCTTCGAAAGTCTGCGGTGATCGTTTCTCTCCGCGTATTCATAACAATTACCAGGATATCCTGGATGCAGATGACGTTGATGCCATTGTCATTGCTTCACCCAACTTTACCCATATAGACGTCATGCGGGATGTCTTCAAAACCGACAAGCATGTCATGCTGGAAAAACCCATGTGCACGACACTAGCCGATGCCCAGGAAGTTAATGCATCAGCAAAGACACACAAGGGGATCGTCTGGCTTGGCCTCGAATATCGCTATATGGCACCGATTAGTGCCTTACTTGAGCACCTGCCAGCCGTTGGCGAGATCAAAATGTGCGCCATACGCGAGCATCGATTTCCCTTTCTCAAGAAAGTCGAAAACTGGAACCGTTTCAATCGAAATACCGGCGGTACGTTGGTCGAGAAGTGCTGCCACTTCTTTGACCTGATGAACCAGGTGGTGCCCGGTGAGCCTATCCGTGTGCTTGCATCCGGTGCGCAGTCCGTGAATCACCTGGATGAAGCCTACGACGGTGAAGTCCCGGATATCCTCGACAATGCTTATGTCATCATTGAGTACGACAGTGGCGCGAGAGCCATGCTCGATCTGTGCATGTTTGCTGAGGGCTCACGTCACGAGCAGCTGCTCACCATAACCGGTGATACTGGCAAACTGGAAACCACCGTGCCAGGTAATGATCTTTATATCAGCAAGCGGGTTGGTAGGACGTGTGAGACTGTGCCTATCGGCCTAGACCCCAAAGTCAAGGAGGTAGGCCTGCATCATGGTGCGAGTTTCCTTGAACACCTTGAATTCACAGAAGCCATTCGCTCAGGCAAACCCCCGACAGTGACCACAGAAGACGGTCTCCTGTCCGTTGTTATTGGACTTGCTGGTCAAAAATCCATAGAGACTGGCCAACCAGTCGATATCAGAGATTTCGCTCAAGCATACGATCAATAGGAAAACGCATGTCATTTGAGTCAATCAAGACTATCCCTCCGGTCGGCTTCGGACTGTGGAAAATCAATGGCGAAATCTGTGAAGTCAGCGTCTTTGAGGCATTAAGGGCTGGCTACCGACATCTTGATTCTGCGTGTGACTATGGCAATGAAGTCGCGGTCGGCAACGGCATCCAGCGGGCTATTGCAGAGGACATTTGCACGCGGGACGAACTCTGGATCACCTCCAAGCTGTGGAATACCTATCACCAGGAGGAGCATGTCCCGCTCGCATTCGATCGTACGCTTAACGATCTGCAACTGGATTATCTTGATCTCTACCTTGTTCACTTTCCCATTGCCCTTGAGTTTGTGCCATTCGAGAAACGTTACCCGCCGGAGTGGATCCACAATCCTGACAATGCGTTAGCGAGCATGAAACCAGCCAGAGTGCCGCTCGGCGAAACCTGGCGTGCTATGGAAGCGCTCAAAACGAGCGGCAAGGCAACACACATTGGCGTATGCAATTACTCATCTGCTTTGCTGCACGATTTGATGAGTTCCTGCGCAATGCCGCCTGAACTGCTGCAGATCGAATCACACCCATATCTCACCCAAGAGCGACTGATCCGCCTAGCAAAACAGTACGGGCTGGAGGTGACGGCGTTCTCGCCACTAGCATCACTTTCCTACGTCGAGCTGGATATGGCGACACAAACCGAATCCCTCCTTGATCAGCCTCTGCTGCAGGACATCGCAGCTCGGCTCGGCTGTACGTCTGCTCAGGTGGTATTGTGCTGGGGCATTCAGCGTGGGACTTGCGTGGTCACTAAGAGTATCAATCCAGCCCGCATGGCAGAGAATCTCGCGGCAGTTGAACTTGAGCTCTCGCAGGACGACATGACAGGAATCTCTGCCTTGAACAGGAATCGACGCTTCAATGATCCCGGCGACTTCTGCGAAAGCGCGTTCAATACTTTCCATCCGATCTATGACTGACTGGCATTTCCCTATCGTGGTAGAGAACCACGCCGGTCTTGAAGATATGGCTGGCGTACTGACCTGGCTATCTACCCAGTCCAATGGCTTCAAAAACCAACTGGCAACAAGCGGCACAGTATTGTTTCGAGGATTTCCCGTGAAAACAGCTGAAGACTTCGATGCCTTCGCTTCGGCATTCGGCTATGGAGATTTCTCCTACCAGGAGTCTCTGTCAAATGCGGTTCGCATTAATCATACGACCAGGGTATTTAGTGCCAATGAAGCATCCCCAGACATCGAAATTTTTCTGCATCATGAGTTGGCACAAACCCCCATCTCTCCAGAGAAAATATTCTTTTGTTGCCTCAGCGAGGCAGAAAAAGGGGGTGCGACACCAGTCTGCCGATCCGATCTTTTATATGCCACCTTCAGGGAAAGACACCCTGACTGGGCAAGGCTGTTCGCTTCGCTCGGACTGAAATACACGATGCACATGCCAGGAGAGGACGACCCGTCATCCGGGCAAGGTCGCAGCTGGCGTAGCACGCTCAGTGTTGAAACCGAGNCCGAAGCNNAGGAAAGGCTGGCAGCACTCGGCTACACCTGGCAGTGGCAGGAAGATGGGTCACTGGTAACCAGAACCCCAGTGCTGCCGGCTGTTAAAGCACTTCCAGATGGCAGNNAATCTTTTTACAACCAGCTTATCGCNGCACACCTGGGCTGGAAGTCNACAGGCAGCNGGAAGTCAGAGATGCTCACNTTTGGCAATGGTGATGCTATCCCCATCGCTTCACTAACAGCTCTGGCGAGCATCGCCGCTGAGTTTACGGTCCCTGTCATGTGGCAGAACGGCGACGTTGCNCTGGTCGATAACCATCGNGTTATGCATGGCCGATATCCCTACAGTGGCTCGCGCAAGCGAACAGTTATAGTCTGTNTCGCGCGCGAGNAATGAACCACTGCAGNCNNGAATATCCCTATCNAACAAGCTGTTCCANAGCCGCATTTATGCCAANCCCGCCAGCCCGGCTCCTANCTTACTTTACANCCCAGCCGGTCGGTGATGCCTGCATTAACCAGGTCNCGGTCTANCCAGNCAGNAAACAAAGATNAGNCAATTGAAATCAGCTCGGATTGCCTCTATCGTAACTGTTCTAGGTTTGAATCCGGGTCTGTAAAGGGTATCACAGNATGTTCAGAAAATGGCAATCGATCACCCTTTGGAAACGAGTCCTNATTGGTCTTTTCGCGGGACTCGCGATCGGATTGNCNATGCGCTATGGCCTGGGAGTTGAACGGGCNACACAAATAGCAGATGTCGGCTTTAAACCATTTGGTGATGCCTTTGTCCGATTGATCAAGATGCTGATCATCCCANTGATTTCNACCACNCTCGTGGTGGGNATCACTGCGATGGGGNACCCCAAAAAACTGGGNACCCTGGGCACAAGAACNATNGCAATGTATCTCGTCACAACCTTTTTTGCGGTCAGCCTGGGTTTAACCATGGGTTCNATCATCAGNCCAGGTGATGGCATCAATTATGANTCGGCTGCTGCCTCAGCGGTGGATAGCGTCAAAGGGAAAATTGANACNGCTGATGCGGCNGGNGGCATTGTGGAACGCCTATTGGAAATCATNCCTACCAATCCNGTAGAAGCCTGGGCAAATGGTGCGGTTCTACCAACAATCTTTTTCGCCATCCTGATCGGCNTCGGGATTCTTGTGACGGGCCGNCCTGCGGACCCTATCAAGAATTTTTTCGAAGCCGCAGCNCANGTTATCATGCGGGTCACAATATTGGTCATGGAACTGGCCCCTTACGGCGTCCTCGCATTGATGGCTTGGGTCATGGCGACACAAGGCATTGAAGTCGTCCTNAACATGGGCAANCTGGCGATNGCGCTGTATCTATCCTGTGGTATTCAGATTGGGTTCGTNTACGGTTTCTTNATCATCGTNTNNCTGCTGAAATTACCCCTCAAGCAGTATCTTCGCGGCATTGCAGACGCTCAGGGTATCGCCTTCTCGACCGCCTCCTCCAATGCCACCTTACCNGTAACNATCTCCTGCGCCGAAAACAACCTGGGCGTGGACAAATCTGTNGCTGGGTCCGTTTTACCGCTNGGTGCCACCATCAATATGGACGGAACGGCTATTTATCTGGGATTGGTCGCGCTATTTGCAGCTCAAGCAGGTGGCATTGAACTGACTGCCATGCATTATGTGATGGTTGCNNTAACCGCGACATTGGTNTCNATCGGTGCAGCCGGAATCCCNTCTGCNGGTCTATTACTGGCCGCAACGGTTCTNGAAGTGATTGGCGTAAACGCGGAACAATCTCTGTTGGTTATNGCCTTCATCTTTCCTTTCGATAGATTACTCGACATGATGCGAACCTTAACCAATATTTCTGGCGATGTAGCCGTTGCCTGTGCGGTAGCCAAGTGGGATGACAACCTGGACGAGGATGTGTTTCGGCGGGAAGCAGAAGTTTAACACNGNGCGNTAGTCCAGTAATCGAAGAACTAGTGATTCAGNTCAGTGCCANTATGCTCACCAGACATCTCCTNTGTGTACAGATACCGCNATGCTGCATCGACATGAAAAGGCAGTAGGTCAAATTTCTGTTACCCCATTATTCTATGCTCTGCTGNCTCACTGTCNNGCANCACCAAANANTGGTAAAACCATNNNTCNATNNGGCCTGCCTCACCTCTAAAATGGGGATAAATCAGTGCAGGCTTCGCAACGNTGAATCCANCGACTTTTCTGTNACAGCTTGGTATTGTTAAGTCAGGTACGTCATGAACACAAATATCACTGCCACACCTGTCAGGATAGAAACCGTGCCAATACTCCACCAGCGCAACCATTNNGCTGGACGGTCTGCCTCGGGGACCTGTGATGAAAACATGGCCTTGTGATTAAGGAAAGAAAATACCGGTGCCGCAACAAAACCCATGGAGGTTACCCACGCGATGAAAGTGCCAAAATCATCGAGGAGCATAAACAGGACCATCAGCACTAACAGTAATTCCACACCAATAAAGATCAGGTAGAGATTGCTGGAAGTTCTAATACGTGNTTCCTCGGGTTTGGGGAATATCTCCATCAGTGCTGCGGTAGATGANCGGGGTAACAAATCCACAAGTGTCAGCAGTGTGGAAAACATGACAGTGATAGCTGACAGCGCAATTAATGGATATATCCAACTACCGATGGTGGAAGTAAANAGATTAATCAANTGNTCTGCGAATGCAGCGCCTCGACCTNCCACTGCAACATCATTGATATACATGACCAGCGTGCCCAGTAAGACAAAGCAGACCGCGGTAAAGATTGCCGTTATGTAGCCCACGTGAAAATCGAAGGTCGCTTCCTGGGTGGTGACGGGTCGCTGTAAACGAATGGCCTTGGCCTTGACCCATAACGACAGNCCAACTGACCCNGCCGTACCGGTTGGCATCCAGCCAGCGACAGCAATCAGGAATAAGATGGTCGGGGTATCAAACGTCAGGTTTGCCGAGAGACTGGCNCCGCCTGTATCAATACTGCCGATAGCAACCNCCGCNGCCACAACCGTGCCGGCGGTAAAAAGAATAACCAGNATGCGGGTAANATCNTCCAATACGGAATATCGNCCCAGCGCCAGAATGATCATACATATCATCACCAGNCCCAGTTCCAGGCCAATGCCCATTTCAATCCCAAAGACGCTGCGGATNATTGCTGCCGTGGTCACCGNGACNCCAGAAATNGCAAAGGTATATTCAAACAACTGCATGAAAAAAAGCAGTACCACAACCCATTTCCCCATCCGGCNGTAACCTTCCACCAGGGTTTCTCCGGTTGCGGCAGCATAGTTAGCACCAAACAAAAAGGTAGGGTATTTAATCAGGCAGACCACGACNACATAGGCTGCCATAGCCAGGCCATANGTCGCCCCGGCCGTTGTTGATGACACCAGGTGCGATACGCCAACTGCCGCCGCGGCATAGAGCAGACCCGGTCCCAGTTTTTCCTGAACAGCTTTAAACATATCGTCCCCTCCTGGCTATCTCGTTGCCTTCAATTTAGCTATCTTGATCATTCGTACCGCCTAAACAATAGGCCTGCTTGTTTACCATCAGTCCAGTGATATCATGACCGATAGCTCGAACCAAACCTGGTAAAAACACCTGGCACCTTATTCACCCGCCTTTTGAGTGATCGACCCGAGGCAGACCCTTACACAATTACAGGCAGTATAATGTGAGATGAGTGTTTTCGGCTATGGTGAATGGTTTGCAGCGCCTCGAGCGCAGATGGACTACCTCCAAACTACAAACCCCGAGTTGAGATTACCATCATAACGGTTGAAATCGCTGCTGAAAATCTCAATACAAAAAGGAAATAAGGCCGCTCAAATAGCTGTCATCACGGTACTAAAAGAAATCTTGACGCTACAAAGTAGCCTTCTAACATGGTAGAACCCAGCATCAGTTGGACCATTTTCATACCGCATGTTTCATACAAAATGCCGGCCAAAAAAGGTTCCACAACGGGTTTTGCGGACACCCTAACGATGCAGTCGAGAGGTGGTTAAGATGACAGACAATAATAGTTTACTCAATCGATATTGTATCTTTCATATACTTGCCTATAGTCAACACTAGAGCAAAAGCTTTTGAGGAGTTGAAGTGGAGCTACCTGTGGCAGATCAATGGTTCATCCGAGAACGTATCGACAACCGTATTACCCTGCTCACTGAGCCCCACGTGCATCCCTTTCTTCGCTGTAATATCTGGCATGTTCGGGGACGTGACCGAGATCTATTAATTGATACAGGCATGGGTATTAGCAGCCTGCGCCAGGCGGCCAGAGATTTATTTGGAAATCAGCTGACGGTCGTTGTCACCCACACCCACATAGATCATTCTGGTGGTGCCTATGAGTTTGATGGTTGCCTGGTACATCAACACGAAGAAGAGAGCCTTCGTCTCGCCAAGGATTACATCCCGCTACAGACAAAATACTGGCCCCAAGAAGTCAGAACCATGATGGAGGAGGATGGCCCTACCGGCGACTGGGTCATCACCGCGCGTCCGGCACTAGATTTCCTGCCTGAAAAGTTTGAATTAAGAAAAGCTTCACCGGCCCCAGCAATTAAAGAAGGACACATTATTGATTTAGGTGATCGAGTATTTGAGGTGCTTCATCTACCTGGACA
>NZUN01000082.1 GCA_002697205.1 Gammaproteobacteria bacterium | reverse complement strand
CTGTGAGTGTTTGCCCCGTTAGCTCCTTTAGTTTTTCCAGTGACTCAGGACGATCCAGTGGCACTGGGTCATAATCCATACGCGCGACTGAATACTCGAAGACCGCCTGCCGCAGCGCTAACGTTTCCGCACTGATTCGGTGCATTATATCGCTCAACCTAACCTCCTATAACTGCTACAGACTCTGATCACCTATTACAATCGGGCTTAGCCAGGCCCGGCCTGGTCACATAGTCTTAGACTAAACAGACCTATCTCTGATATGAAGCTACCTAAATAACCCTTCCTTTATCGAGCACTAGCTAAATAACTCTGATTTTTATAGCCTCTGATTCCCCGGGCAAGAAGCCCCATCCAGGATGATATCTTCGTTCTAGCTGTTTTATTAACCCTCGCCTATTTCTGCCAGCTTAGCTTTTAACGCCTGCAATGCCCGTCTATTGGCATTTCTGATGTTATCCATCGATGGTGCCTGCTCGCTGATGTCGCCGAGTTCAGCCAGCACTATGTGAACGTCATCATGCCCGTCTATTTGAGTCATATCCTTCAACCATCGATCTACATTAGGGAAGGGCGTAAAATCAAAGACATTGGTGAATTGCGATTGAAGCTGGCCAATTTCAACATAAGCAGCCAGATCAGCCAGAGTCACATGCTCACCCACCAGGAATTGACGATCTTTCAGCCAGCCGGTATCCAGTACAGTAAGCGCCGCAGTCAGGTTTCGCCTGGCTGATTCCTGGACCATCGTCGGGATATCCAAATCCTTGCGGATCTTAGGTGCAACCAGACCCAGCGAAGCATCCCTGACATTGCGATGATGGTAATTCAAGTACCAGTCTACGCGAGCTCTTAGCCGGTAATCATCGGGATAAACATCAGTCCAGCCATTACTATTGGCCAGATAGGTCATGATGGCGTGGGCTTCTCCCAAGGTGAATCCAGTATCCGGCTCTTCCAGACAGGGAATGGTTCCGCCAGGGTTTTTCTCCAGATAGGCTGCGCTGCGGCTACCATTATCACCTTTTGAGCCTGGATTGATGAGCACCATTTCAAAAGGCATTCGCTTCAGGATGAGCAACCACATGACGGCCCGCACAGGTTGTGAAAAAGGTACTCCATAAAGAATCGGATGGGTCATACGAACTCCCTGGCTGTGACTAGGTTCAGGAACCTAGATCGGATCATTATACAATAACAGCCACAAGCTTCTCGGAAAGTCGTCCAGATTTCAATCAATTCAACCTTATATCGGACGCTATTTCTATCGGATCCTATTTGACGACTATTCGGCCACAGCCAGCACCGCTATGCTGTTTGGCTTAACAAAAGGATGAACAGGCATCATGGTAACTGTTCTAAATTCGAGATCACTGGCAGCGCAGTGTGACGCTCGATACAGCATAAGCCCGACTATTATCGCTTATCGCTCACAAACTAGTTTACCGGCATAAATCACCCGATTTATTGACCTAGATCATGAACAATCACTTCTGAAAGCCAATTTATTGTTGACTAGCTAAAGCGACATGTTTATTGTACGGGCTGCTACTCAATCTAGCTCTTTGAACTAGCGCGGACGGTCATTATTGGTTGCGCCTGCCTCAGGGAAATCGGCTATTGGGCAGCCCAAAAAATTATAGTCAAGACGTGCTGAAGGAAATCTTTATGCCTGTTGCTGTTGTATTTATTCTATTAGTCATTGGTTCAATAATATTCCATTTCGCTAGCCCCTGGTGGTTTACGCCACTAGCATCAAACTGGGGAACAATAGACGACACTGTCAATATCACTTTCTGGGTAACCGGATTTGTATTTGTTGCCGTCAATCTGTTTATGGCCTATGCGGTGATGCGTTTTCGCAATCACAAAGACAGTAAACCCGCGAAATACGAACCAGAAAATCCAAAGCTTGAAATCTGGCTAACCGTTCTCACCGCTATTGGCGTGGCAGCGATATTAGCGCCTGGCCTTTATGTCTGGAACGAATTTGTGCATGTCCCGGAAGAAGCCTGGGAGGTCGAGGCCGTCGGTGAACAATGGCGCTGGTCCTACAGATTGCCAGGAGAAGATGGCATGCTGGGTACGGTTGATAACCATCGGGTCTCGGCAGCCAATCATTTCGGTATCAATCCAAACGACCCTAACGGCCAGGATGATTTGGTAATCACAAGCAATGTGTTACACATCCCGGTGGACAAGCCGGTAAATTTTTTGCTCCGATCAAAAGACGTCCTTCACGACTTTGCTGTCGCTGAGTTTCGAGTAAAAATGGACCTCGTTCCTGGTCTGGTATCCTATATGTGGTTAACGCCAACCAAAACGGGAAGCTATGAAGTACTCTGTGAAGAACTCTGTGGCCTGGCTCACTTCACCATGCGCAGTCGCGTGGTAGTTGATACCCAGGAAGACTTTGATGCCTGGGAATCACAGCAGCTGACATTTGCCCAATCACAGCAGGTAAGCGAACCTAACGCTATGATTGGCAGTGCCCTGTACGCCGTTTGTGCAACCTGCCATGGTGCACAAGGTGAAGGCAACCTTGCATTAAATTCGCCTAAATTAANCGGCCAANCAGACTGGTATATCAACCGTCAGCTACAAAATTTCAAACAAGGCTATCGCGGCGCGCACAAGGATGATTTATTCGGCGCACAGATGGCGCCNATGGCCGCTATCCTGGCCGACGACGNCGCCATAAGGGATGTCACAGCTTATATTGGTACCTTTNCCCANGNCGACAGCGATCAATCGATTACCGGTGATCTGGATCGNGGCAAGCNGCTTTTCACTACCTGTGGGACCTGTCACGGTAAGACAGGCCAAGGCAACTATGCGACCAATTCACCTCGTCTGAATGGGCAGGAAGACTGGTATATCAAACGCCAGTTAACTAACTTTAAAGAGGGTATTAGAGGGGCTCANCCCGGGGACCAGTTTGGNCCTCAGATGGCCAGCATGTCTAGNATGCTGCGCAGTGACGATGACATGAACGATGTTATCGCCTATATCAACTCTCTATCAAACCAACCAGAAAANAAGATTGCAGCAATTACGCAGGGGGAACACTAATGGCCTACGTTGCACTAGCAGANAGGGAACCGGAATTATCCCATCCCCACTCTTTTATTACNAAATATATATGGAGCCAGGATCATAAAGTTATCGCGATCCAATATGGCCTGACCGCCATCGCAGTGGGTGTCGTTGCCCTTATTCTCTCGGTCATGATGCGTTTGCAATTGGGCTTTCCGGATTCATTTTCACTAATCTCNCCNAGTGAGTATTACCAGTTCGTAACCATGCATGGCATGATTATGGTGATATACCTGCTNACAGCGCTGTTTCTTGGTGGCTTTGGCAACTATCTCATCCCTCTGATGGTGGGTGCTCGGGATATGGTTTTCCCCTACCTTAATATGCTGAGTTACTGGGTCTACCTCCTATCGGTCATTATCCTCATGGCCAGCTTCTTTGTCACTGGCGGCCCTACAGGCGCAGGCTGGACCTTGTATCCTCCGCAGGCCATTATGTTTGGTACNCCNGGCGTAGAAGCCGGTATCATTCTGATGNTNGCNTCCCTCGCAGTATTTATTGTCGCCTTCACTATGGGCGGCCTCAATTATGTAACAACGGTCCTACAGGCACGCACGCATGGCATGACATTGATGAGAATGCCACTGTCTGTCTGGGGTATATTTACAGCAACTGTTTTAGGCTTATTGGCCTTCCCTGCNCTGCTGGTCAGCGCCATTATGATGACCTTCGATCGACTCCTCGGCACCAGCTTCTTTATGCCTGCGATTATCTCACTGGGCGAACAAACTGCCTANGATGGCGGCAGCCCAATTCTGTTCCAGCACCTGTTCTGGTTTTTTGGCCATCCCGAAGTCTATATCGTTGCATTACCTGCGTTTGGTATCGTTTCCGATCTACTGAGCACCCATGCACGTAAGAACATCTTTGGCTANCGTATGATGGTATGGGCTATCGTTGGTATTGGCGGATTNAGCTTCATCGTTTGGGCGCACCATATGTACGTCAGTGGCATGAATCCTTATTTCGGTTTCTTTTTCGCAACCACNACTCTCATTATCGCAGTACCGACCGCNATCAAAGTCTACAACTGGGTACTTACNCTGTGGCAAGGTAACATTCATCTGACNGTCCCCATGCTGTTTGCGATTGGCTTCATTTTTACCTTTGTNCATGGCGGATTAACCGGNATTTTCCTGGGTAANGTGGTCGTTGACCTGCCGTTGTCTGATACCTATTTCGTCATTGCCCACTTNCACATGGTGATGGGNGTTTCCCCGATCCTNGTCGTATTTGGTGCTATCTATCATTGGTATCCCAAAATGACTGGCAAGATGTACAACGAGCGTTTAGGTCAAACTCACTTCTGGATGACNTTTCTAGGCACNTACGCAATCTATCTACCCATGCATTATCTTGGTTTCCTCGGCGTACCCCGNCGTTATTTTGCATATGAAGGTATCGAGTTTATTCCTGAATCTGCCNNGGANCTGAATGCTGCGATAACCATTGCCGCGATATTTGTTGCGTTTACCCAGATTATCTTCTTCGTTAATATGATCTGGAGTNTGTTCAAAGGAAAACCAGCTGGATCCAACCCCTGGGGCAGTACATCATTAGAGTGGCAAACCCCNAACACACCACCNATTCANGGCAACTGGGGTGACGAATTACCTAAGGTCTACCGCTGGGCTTATGACTACAGCGTACCCGGTGCTGAGCAGGATTTTATTCCGCAGAACACGCCACCAAGTGACAAAGCGCCTGAGACAAATACATGATTGCAGTNCTNATATTTATGNCTGCTGCAGTCGCCATCAGCTACTGGTGGTTATGGAAGCAAAAAATCCTCGAGCAACCATGGCTGACCGAGGGNACTGCGGTCGATGACCGTGACAGCATCAATCTTGCGGGCAAATCGGCAAAAAGTGGCCTGTTTGTATTCCTGGCGGTCGTCACCAGCGTTTTTTCCCTGTTCATCAGCGCTTATTTCATGAGAATGAATCTCAATGACTGGTTACCCGTGGACGAGCCCAGATTACTCTGGGGTAACACCGGTGTATTGGCANTGGGNAGTATCGCNATTCACTGGACAGCAAGGGCNGCCAATAACGACTCAATAGCGACAGTGCGGTACGGATTGATCGCAACAGGCATATTCACCAGTCTNTTTATACTCGGCCAGTGGGTCGCCTGGCAGGAACTGGTTGACCAGGGCCATTANCTGCAGTCAAACCCGGCNGNAACTTTTTTCTNTCTATTCACTGGTCTGCACGGCATNCACCTGCTGGGCGGCCTGTGGGTATGGTTGAAAACCACCCTCAAGGTTCTGGCTGGTCAGAATGCCCAACAAACAATACTCAGCGTAGAGCTNTGCCGAAATTACTGGCACTACCTGCTGCTGGTTTGGCTGGTGTTGTTTGNATTACTTTTATCGACATAAACGCGGATTATTGTTATGGCTGAACATGCATTATCAAACGAAAATATAGTAGCNGAAGGCTTCTCTGGNATCGCCCAGGATTGGTCTGACGAGAAACAGGCATTCCAGGTNCCCTGGGGTAAAGCCATGATGTGGATATTCCTGCTCAGCGATACTTTTATCTTCAGCTGTTTCCTGACCGGNTATATGCATGTTCGCATGAACACCACCATTGCCTGGCCCAACNCCAGTGANGTNTTTGCACTGACTGTGTTCGGAGCCCATATACCGCTGATACTGATAGCGATTATGACCTTCATTTTGATCAGTAGCAGCGGCACCATGGCGATGGCAGTTAACTTCGGTTACCGCAAGAATCGGAAAGCGACTGCGGCGCTTATCGCTGCCACCGCATTGTTCGGTCTATCCTTTGTTGGCATGCAGGCGTTTGAGTGGACCAAGCTCATAGAAGAAGGCGTACGTCCCTGGGGAAATCCAATGGGTGCCGCTCAGTTCGGATCAGCCTTTTTTATGATTACAGGTTTCCATGGCATGCATGTGTCCATTGGCGTTATCTACCTGAGCATAGTCGCATTTAAAGTCTATCGTGGCGACTATGACAAGAAGGATAATTACGAGGCAGTGGAAATTGCAGGGCTCTATTGGCACTTTGTAGACCTGGTCTGGGTCTTCATTTTTGCATTCTTTTATCTTTGGTGAGGTTTTTTTGATGTCAGAAAATACAGAATTACACCCAATCAGCATCTATTTAAAGATCTGGTTATTACTATTTGTCCTAAGCACACTCTCCTACATGGTTGATTACTGGGGCTTTCAGGGATACTTGAGATGGACTCTGATACTTGTGTTTATGTTTCTAAAAGCCGGGTTTATCGTCGCAATCTTCATGCACATGACTTGGGAACGACTGGCACTTGCTTACGCGATTCTAGCGCCACCCCTGGTTTTGCTGGTGCTCATCGGTTTGATGGCGATTGAAGCTGACTATATTTTTGCTGCTCGCAAACTGTTTTTCGGCGCCTAACTACAGCGTCTATATACGATGGACCCTCACAGGAAGCTGTGAATAGCCTCTGATAAAATTCGAAGAGACCCTCTCTGCATCACCTACGACTTCAATCATATGGAACCGACGCATTATTTCCTGCCAAAGGACCCGCAGCTGCATTTCAGCCAGGCGGTTACCCATGCATCGGTGAATACCGTAGCCGAAACTTAAATGACGTCGCGGGTTTTCCCTGTCTATAATGAATTGCGTCGCGTCCTTTATGACCGATTCGTCTCGATTACCGGAAAGGTACCACATGACAACCTTGTCCCCTTCCTTGATAGTTTGTCCGTGCAGTTCAACATCACGCTTTGCAATCCGCCGCATGTGTGTCAATGGCGTTTGCCAGCGGATAATCTCAGGTACCATACTATGAACCAAGGCTGGCGCCTGACGCAGTTTTTCATATTGTTCAGGAAACAAATTTAAAGCGTAAACACCGCCAGATATAGAATTCCGGGTCGTATCATTACCTCCGATAATAAGCAGCAATAGATTCCCCAAGTACTCCATGGGCTCCAAACTACTCATTATTGGATTATGCGCCATCAGAGTGATCAAATCGTTGTGCTCTTTCGGGTCCCAGTTTGCCCGCTCATTCCTGAGCTCGGTAAAATAAGCCAGGCATTCCATTAAGCCCTGACGTCTTTCTTCATCGGGCAGGACACCACCTAGTGCTGTTGATGAAGTTGCCAGATCAGACCAGGCGGTTAGCTTGCGACGCTCATCAAATGGAAAATCAAAAATTGTTGCCAGCATCTGAGTAGTCAGCTCTATCGAGACTTTATCAACCCAGTTGAACTCCTCATTTTCCGGGAGTTGATCAAGAATCTGTATCACTCGCTGCCGAATAATGGCCTCAAGCTTGGCTAAATTCATTGGCGCAACGACACCCGTTACTGACTTGCGTTGCTCAGCGTGGACAGGCGGGTCCATAGAGATGAAATTAGGCGCTTCGAAATCCGGGCTTCGGTTTCCAATGCTGACGCCGCCCATGGACGAAAAATCTTGATGATTCTTATCCACCGCCATGATGTCGTGGAATCTGGTGACCGACCAATATGGACCAAAATCACTTTCGGCACAATAATGAATGGGGGCTTCTTCTCGAAGCCGTTGAAAATAGGGCCAGCAGGTATCTGTTTTAAATAACTGGGCATCTGAAACATTTATTGCTTCAATAGGAATCTGGTACGCGTCCATCTGACTGGCTTCACTCATCAGATTTTCTCCCAAAGTCAAGGTGTAAAGTAAAATAGAGCCCGGCCATCTATGGGCCCTGCACACTGTAGCTAAATCCTGTTACTGGTCACCATGAAAACGACTTCAGGTTATTCGACCCGGGTCATCCTTCGATAACATCTGCAATTGCTCCAGCAATTGCCCAGGCACTTCTGTTCCAACGATATAAGTTGTGGTAACCAACACCTCGCCTTCTGCATGCAGGCTTCCACGTGGAATCTCCAGCTTATCGCCGGGATCTAAATCATGTCGCATCCCCTGTTCATCCAATAAGTAGGTCCCGCCGGACATGACATAGCCCGTTATGTCCAAATTATGCCAATGCAGGGGTAATTCTGGTGACTTTTCCGAAACATAAGTCGTCGGCCAATGTCCGGTTTCCTTTAAGTCCTCCAGAACCTCCTCCCGCGTTGAAAAGAAGCTTTTATATATTTTGAAAGTCATGCCAATAGTTGAGCACAACTTACCGTGTTATAAAAGTACTTTAGCGATCAGGGATTTCCAATTACCTGATCGCCCTTTTATTTGATACTAAAAAGGCCGCATTCGTATTATCCTAAATACGTTGAAATGAGTAAATTAATCCATCCAATTGCTGACCTGGGATTAAGTGACATCTATTCACCGATCCAACTTAGCATTAGCAACCCTACAAGGAACAGACAATGGCTACATACATCCCACCCACTATCAGCTGGGTGCGCAAGCAGGTCGAACTCTATGAAAGTAGCGAAGGCAAAAAAGGCACCACTTTACTAGACTCAGGTCTACCCTGCATTCTAGTCACCCATACCGGCAACAAAACCGGCGGCATCAGGAAGATCCCTTTGATGCGAGTTAAAGTCAATGAAAATTACGTGTTAATCGGATCCATGGGCGGGCAACCCAAGAACCCAGTGTGGGTCTACAATCTACGCAAAAATCCTAACGTTGAAATTCGCGATGCAACCAGCGTTTATAACATGCGCGCACGAGAAGTAACCGATGATGCAGAGCGAGCCAAATTATGGGAAGCCAGCGCCGCGGCCTACCCGCCCTATAATGAATACCAGGCGAAAACCAGCCGTAAAATTCCAGTGTTCCTGGCTGAACCCATCTAGTTCCTCGTCGTGGCTTGGGGATGGCCTAAATGCTGTAGCCGGCAAGGCTCAAGCAAAATCCGCAGCGCTGTGCCTTTCCGCAACCCGCTCGGGTTCAGGTCCCCAGGACCTGTTGACTCGACGACCGCGTGACACTGCAGGGCGCTGCTCTATTTCTGATGCCCACCTGACGACATGGGTATAGCTCTGAACATCCAGAAATTCCGCCGCATTATAAACATTGTGCAGAACCAGTGCGCCATACCAGGCATAATTTGCAATATCTGAGATGTTGTACTCATCTCCACACAGATAGCGTCGCGTCGACAGATTCTGATTCAACACATCCAGTTGACGCTTCACCTCCATCGTAAAACGATCAATTGCATATTCGAACTTGTCCGGCGCATAACTATAAAAATGGCCAAAACCACCGCCTAGATAAGGTGCACTGCCCATCTGCCAGAATAACTAGGACAGGCACTCGGCCCGCTGTGAAGCGTCAATCGGAAATAATGCATTAAACTTCTCTGCCAAATAAACGAGAATGGCGCCTGACTCAAAAACCCAAGTCGGTACAGGCGTACCCCTGTCTAATAAAGCAGGGATTTTCGAATTCGGATTAATGGCTACAAAATCACTGCCGAACTGCTCTCCCTGTCCAATATTGATCAGGTAAGCATCGTATTCCGCACCTGCGTGTCCCAGCTCAAGCAGTTCCTCCAGCATGACCGTCACCTTCACCCCATTAGGCGTTGCCAATGAATATAGTTGTAAAGGGTGTTTGCCTACTGGCAATTCCTTGTCGTGGGTGGAACCCGCTACTGGACGATTGATATTACTGAATCGACCACCACTGTCCTTATCCCAGGTCCATACCGCTGGTGGCGTGTAATTTGAATTCTGAGTCATCGATAAATCCCTCTATCTGCAAAGTGATTGAGTATAGAGTCGATTTCATACGAAAAGAGCACTTAATCGTCTAACCGGATGAATTGAAGTTTGAGGCTATCATCGTCGGATACCCTGTCATTGAAGCTGACGTCAATTCAACCGGGCTGATTATGTCACGCCGCTATTTCATCAATAATCAGAGCGGAAATCTTGGCCGCTTTCATAGAAACTTAATTATCGCCTCCTAAAAATACGACTGACTCTTCAACGGGAGCACGGTCTGTCCGTGCACTATTGGCTGGAACAGAGGGGTCCTCATAGCCAAAGCTGATGCCAAATAGCACCTTTATCTCAGGCTGCAGGTTAAAAGTCTCTCGTACTAGATTTGGATAGTGACGCATAGTGCCTTGCGCGCAGCTAGCTAACCCATATGCGGTCATTGCCAGCATCAGAGTTTGTGCGTACATCCCCACATCGGCCGCAGACTGTACGCCGAAGTTTTCATCCATGCACAGAAATGCCACATGAGGTGCATCAAAAAGTTCAAAATTCCTGAGTCCCGCAGCACTTCTTGCAGGCTTATCTTCCCAGTCTATACCCATCGCATCATAAAGCACTTTTGCGCAAGCTCTGCGGCGTCCACGCCAGGGATCGTTCAATCGACCATCACTTTTGTGGTCTGGGTTCTCTCCCTCACCGCTGCTAACCAGCCTTACAAACTCCTGCTGCAGATGATCTCGAACAGCACCAGAAGCCACATAAACCTGCCACGGCTGCACATTGGTACCCGAAGGCGCCCAGCGTGCTAATTCGAAAATTGAGTCCATTACCTCGTGGGAGACAGCTTCAGGCAAAAAACCACGTACAGAATGCCGGTTCATAACGGCATCAATCAAAGAAATATCGGACACAAATCACCATTTACTCAAAAATCAGTCTACTATACCTCAATTAATCAAAAAACCTGCCTGATCTATTGTCAGAAACATCAAGTCAAAACATAGAACACAGAAGGATGGATCGGCAATGCCCATTAATTGTGTAATCAGTCATATTTCCAGCATTCTTGAATCGCGACGCAGTTGTTTAAAAAGACCTAGCCCAGAGGTACCAGTTTCACAAAATACCGAGGAGGAAAGCCCGTCAGCAGTCTAATAGCAAGGCCCAGAGGCCGGGCCTTTTCGAGGTTATCATGTTCCTCACCTGCGACCGGCACAACTTGATAGGCTTGTCGTTCACCGGCAATCGTAACCTGTGCCTGGGACGATCGTAACACCTCACGATACCATGCCCTGGGCCAGTGATTTGCCGCAACATAAAGTGCATCATTGTATTCTATCTTTGAAAGAACTCGGTCTTTTGGCTGACCTGCCTGATCGATGGTTGTAATGATTAAGGTCCCTTCGTTCTGAGGCTGGTAGTGGCCCAGAAGAGACTCAAATACTACGACAATGGCCGTATAGGCAACCAATGCACCGATTGCTATCTTGATCGGCTTCATAATGACTCCTTCGCTGCTGTTGTTACCCAATAAGCGTTAATCGGTTTCACTTTCAGACGTCTCACCTGGCAGAACCATCAATCTGGCGAGGACAACCAGCCACACAAACAATATAATCTCAACGGCTATAAACTCTGCTGCGAACTGCGCTTCATGGAGTAACCAGGCAGCAATTCTGTAAGCAGCAGCACTGATCAGCAGTGCTGCACTGGCGTAGAGTGCGCCAGGCTCAGTTTTGGCCACGCCATAAAAGACAAATCCGGCGGTACAGGCAAAAAAAGCACCCATATCACCGACCTGGGAACTACGACCAATACCATCTAAAAGTATCATGCCCAGCGATTCTACGGCCTGTTCTGGCTGAACTAAAAAACCTATGGCACTCATCAGCATGAGTAACCCGGGTATCAGCAGCAAGCCCTTTATGACTAATTGTTTGTTCATAGCTAATACCTTTTACTTTTACTTTTACTTTTACTTTTACTTTTACTTTTACCAGCGAGGTTTGATACTCAGTACTCATTCCAGAGTGATATCGGCTCTTCTGTTGTTACTCTTCTGGTCTGCCTCTACGGATATTGGTCTGTCCTTTCCAAAACCAATAATTTCAATTCGTTCAGGATCAATGGCAAAGTGCTGCTGCAAACGTCTTTTAATCCCTGTTGCCCTTCCTAATAACAGCTCATTATTATAACTAAGTATTCCACCATCATCTGCATCCAGCCCCGCCATGATGGCGGCTCAAAGCCATCAGGAATTACACTAATGGATCGTTTACGGTTTCATTCAGACGGCATCCCCCTCCTCGCCCAATCACACCCAGTGATCTACCCAGTCTCCCCACCTGAAAGGACCTATCAGCTCATCGTTATCATCTCATATCAAGATATAATATCATCTTAATAATCAGTTTTTATCTGGCTTATTCAGCTAACACTGCCCTTTAGTTGCTATTTATTAGCGTATTAACGTCTTTTTATTAAGGGTTTGCTCATCTTGGATCCAAATCAATAAAACGTTAATCCGGCCTGCCAGGCACCTACCAAACAGAAACATAGGGACAACAATCTGCGCTTGACTCACCCGACCAGATTGAATCCATTAGACTGCTGAATCCCTCCAACCAGGGCCACATTAAAAAGGAAGTTAACACCGAATTCACTGATACCCGATATTGGTGTATTCTCATTAAAACCTTCTTTGCAATTCAGCGTTCACTTAGAGTATTGCCAGATGTCCTTTACCAAAAAGACAACTGACACCAGGTAACCAGACAACAATGAAAATCAAGCATAGAAACCATCAGCTCAGTGGGATGAAATGTCCTGTAAACCGAAACGATGTGGATTTATTCGGCCCGGGGGCGCAGGAACACTGGTACGAAGCTTATCCAATTTTACACGAGATGGAACCGGTGGTCAGAGTACCCGGCGAGGGGACGAGCTCGGCTACCGACGGATTTATCCTGACAAAATATGAAGACATTGCGCTGGTAGTCAAGGACCCAGTGCGATTTCCACCACGCATACACCAGGCCATCGACCTTTTAAAACAAACCGATAGCAATCACGATACCTACCGGCAGGCAAATGCCATGCTGCTGTCCATGGTCTCTTTAAGGCCGGACAATGCGCTGTATCGCGCACACCGCCAGGAACTGACGGACCCCTGGGTAGGACCGGGTGCCAGTCGGCACACTAAAATGATCAAAGACTGTATCCGGCGGCTGATAGATGCCTGGGATCAGCACAGTGAGATCGAATTTATTTCTAAATTCGCGCGCCCGCTACCGCAGATGGTCATGGCCAACGTGCTTGGGTTTCCTGAGTCAGATATACCACAGCTGGCTGAATGGGGTGCAGCCCAGGTTACCGCCTTCGTCTATGGCAAAGGGCATCGAAATATCCTATCCGCAAGGCAGGCGGAAGAACAATTGAAGCTGCTTGATGGTTTCAAGGAATACGTGCATGAAAAAGTACTGGAAAAACGACGCGCCCCCGAAGACGACATGATCAGCTGGCTGACCCAGGCGCACTACAAGGCCTTGGACCGGAAACTGACCGACATCGAGGTCAACGGTATTGTCTACGCTATGGTCATTGGCGGGCTTGAAACCACCCAGTATGCTATCGAGGAGCAAGCCCAGCTATTGTGTGAGCATCCCGGTTTATTCAATACTCTAAAACTGGATCGCAAACTGGTTAAAAATTTCGTTGAAGAAGGTATGCGATTGCGATCACCCACCCAGGGACTTTCTACACGGGTGACCCGCCAGGATGAAGAATTCCAAGGTGTCAAAGTACCCAAAGGATCCCTGCTGCACCTTCGTTATGGCGCGGGCAACGTAGACCCAGCAGAATGGGCAGACCCCTACGAACTCAACCTGAACCGAAAGGCAGTAACCCGGCACCTGGTATTTTCAGCCGGGCCCCGGGTCTGTCCGGGCGCGGGAATTTCCCGACTGGAACAGAATCTTGCCTGGCAGGCCCTGCTGGATTGCCTGGAGGATATCAATTACGCCAAGGACAATACCTTTGAGCACCAGCCCGGCATCATGCTGGGTACGCTTTCGCTGAAACTGAACATCAAGTGGGCCTAAACCCAGCATGACCATTTCGCAATGGATCCGGCGCATTAGTTCAGCAGCAGAGCAGATGCCCTGGTAATGCCAGTTAGCCACCTCTGCTCAGACAATACTGGCCAGGCCGTCCAACACT
>NZUN01000081.1 GCA_002697205.1 Gammaproteobacteria bacterium | reverse complement strand
AAGCCAGCAGAACAAATACTTGAGGATCTGATTGCCGGGAACAAAAGATTCCTTCAGGGGACGACCCAGGCCAGAGCCTGGCGGGCGACTGAGGATTGGTCTAAGAAGGCCCCTAAAGCTATCATTCTGGGGTGTTCGGACTCGCGAGTGCCTATTGAAATTATCTTCGACCAGAACGCGGGAGATTTATTCGTTATTAGAGTTGCCGGCAATATTGTAGCGCCCTCCCAGATAGGTAGCGTAGAATTCGCTGCCGAGCAGTTCAAAGTTCCCCTGGTTATCGTTCTCGGTCACACCCACTGTGGCGCCATCGAGGCAACCATGACGGCCCTGGAACATAACAATACTCCTGCATCGGACAATCTGAAATCCATCGTAGATCGTATCGCTCCTGCCATTATCGATATCTATGATGCTCAAGATGGGCAAGTCAACGCAGATCTTGCGTTCCGATGTATGCGCAGCAATGTCCGAGCCTCGGTAAACCAACTCAGACACGGTTCTGTACTGCTGGAAGCCATGACTGTGTCAGGACAACTAACCATTCGCGGCGCCCATTACAATATCGAATCAGGCACTGTCAGCTTCCTAGATGAGCTAACAGCTTAAACCGGTAGGATGCAAAAGAGCATCAAACCACGGGTAATCAGGGGCATGGGCGATCCCATTGCCAGGCGCTATTCATCCACCACATCGGCTTGTGTAAATATATCAGTGCCTTGCCCTTCAGCACGACCAACAATAATCTCATCACCAATGGTTAAGGTCATCAGGTCTTCAGCGACGATCATATCGCCGTCATAATCCGTCAATGCAAGCAACTCATCGGAGGTCATCTCGGGTGGGATAATATGCGAGTAGACACCCAGACGTGGTCGAGTCCTGTCCAGCACATAAGCAACCTGAGCCGGCGACGAATGCACTGACAGGCTGACGTTGGCCAGAACCGCCTCGGGTGAATTTCCGATTGCGGGCACCTGGGTTTCATGAATCAACACATCAACACCTTTGCCAAGGGGGATAATGCGGCTCGATGACGTTGACCGGGTGTCGCCAGAGAAAAGCACTGACCGTTCCCTGTAGTCAATGCGATATCCGAGCGTCGCGCCTCGCAGGCCAAGGGACTCACCCGTATCGATATTAATCGGCATGTGCTCTACATTAAATGCGGTAATTTTCAGCCCGTCTTTATCAAAAAATACCCCCGGTTCGACATCTTTTGCAATTAGCTCTGAGCCTTGTTGGTGAACACCAACAGCAGTGCGGTAACGAACATCCCAATCATAAGCAGCGCGAAAGTTCGCCATCATCGCGCTGGTACCCGTTGGCCCATATATCTTCATGGCTGATTTACGGCCAAACAGCCAACCAGTAAGCCACAACCTGGGCACACTGATGGTATGATCAAAATGCAGGTGAGTAATCAAAATGTGATCGATTGCCGTTAATATCTCAAAACCCCCAGCCTGGAAAAGCCGCTCAGGCATGCCCGGCCCTGCATCCACCATGATCTTATAATTACCCGCTTCAACCAGGATTGCCGGGCCATAGCGACTATGCGATGGTCGCGGTGCTCCGGTGCCGAGAAAAGTCAGTTTAATCGTCGTATCAGTCGCCGCCTGGACCTCCGGCTGTAGACCGATACAAACCAGCAGTGATACCAGTAAGATAATAAACCGTTGCTCAATGCGCATTTATGTCTCCCTTGGTAATGCATCCGAACTATAGCATTGTGGACCCGAAATAGACCCAAACATGAAATTTTTCGACCCTCATGCCCTCGTGTGCAGACATCATCAAAAATCGCGGGGAATCACCCTCTGGACCGATTAAAGCGTAAACGAAAACTGGCCACAATTCATTTTGATCACTTGCCAGGCGCGCCAAATTGCAACTGTTAACTACGGGCATCGCATGAGCTCAAGAATGCCAGGCGCCTCGATAGCCGAACCACTGACAGGTCGATGACTGGAACGTCAAATAGGCTTCTTACTCAGCCTTGACTGGCTTGCACCTTCTCAAAAAAACACAAAGGATCGGACCACTACATTCCGGCGACAGGGCGCGTTATCTGCTGCGCTATGATCGATGCAGGCGGTATGGAAAGACCACCGTGACACAGAACCATTTGTAATAGAATCGTAGCATTTGAGCATCGAGACCTCGGTCGGCTGCTGCTGCGGCAGCCAGTACCACTCATGGCCGGCTCGATAAGTGAACCGAGTCGTCTCGCCAACACGGTCATTGTAAACGCGGTAATTGGTGATGTAGGGTTGGTCTGCAAATGACGGCCAGGCACAAAGCACGAACGGGTTCTGACGAACCGTTTCCATCGGCTTGGCCAGGGTGATAGACATGAACCGGCGTGACATTTTTGAATCAGCCTGGGCTGGCGTGTAATGCTGCTCTCGCCCGAAGTTACGCAGATTTCTGGTAAGCAGTTCACGGCAACGAACACGACCGCTATTATCATTCAGGTCATTGTGAACCAGGTTCGCATAGTTGCTATTCACACCGGGGTTTTTATTGTCCTGGTCTTCGGTTCGATCACCCTGGTAGTTTTTATCAAACACATCATGGTTGTACACCAAAGCATCGGTTGCACCTGGGAAAAATTCCAGTAGCAGCTTCTCTATCTCCGGATAAAACACCCGTTCCACTTCTGCCGCATCGTAAAAATTCTCACACCTGGATTCGCAATGTGCCAGCGCAACGCCGAGCCTGTCCATGCACTCTGCGCTATCCGGTGCAAGCCCGGGGTGATACTCCTGAATCCGGCGCGCATCGCGTAACACCTGCGGGAAATAAAGGCACCGGCGTACGTTATCCTGTTCGTCCTTACGCAGAGCCCGCGCCTCATTTTCGCGCTCTGGATCACGCCAAAGTGCGTTGGACGACACCACAGAGTATGATGGTTGTTCATCGACTGTATAGCGCAGGGGAAGTGCCAGACCACCTTCAGGGGCCACGATATTATTGGCCTGAATATATTCCAGACATTCTGAATAACGCCGAAAGCCCAGTCCCCACTGAGTCTCAATAGGGCCGGCTGGCGCATTATCGAGCATATCAATAACCGTCTGCCCATCACCCCTGGCAATCTGCCTGAGGGCTGCCTCAATCGCTTCAGCGGTACCAGCATCACCGTCCCGTTGAAAAGACATATAGGATAACCCCCCATTTGCAGCAACAGGCGGTGGCTGCCCCTGGGTGAGTTGTAACGAAGGCACAAAATCCCATGCGCCTGTTTCGGCCTCTACTGCATTTTGATTCACGATCACCTTGCTTCTACTCACAGCCGGCTCCTGTTTACTACATCCTGCCGTTAATTGTGGCATACAGATCAACCGCTCGCCAGAGCGGTATATTCTTTTCAAATGATTCACTTCAGCTGAAAATGACGGCCGAACAATAACACTTCAGCGCAAACCAGTCAGGTGATCTAATGCATTTTTGTTGTAGACCCCCTGTAAAAGGCGAAAGCACTACCCGCTTTCATGAATCATTACCTGCTTTGCTCGCCTTGCAGGTTGCAGTTCCCTTGTCTGGTATCGAAATACGGCTTTTAGAAACTGTACTGATAATGCGTTAACACCAAGCACTTTTGCATTAGCCTCGAGATACGACTTAAACTTCCTGTTCTTGGTAAAAAGAATTACAAAAATAACTACTAGAATTAATTAAAAGAATTAGTTACAAGAATTAGTTGGTAAACATAGCAGGTCAGGGAAAAGGGAAATTAATTTGAAAGATTTTGCCGATAAAGTAGCAGTGGTTACGGGAGCAGCAAGTGGCATCGGGCGGGCGACAGCAACGCGCTTCGCCCAGGAGGGCATGAAAGTAGTTCTTGCAGATATAGAGGAACAGGCTCTGAATAACACAGTCAGCAACCTTAAGACAGCCGGGCACGACGTCATCGGTGTGCCGACGGATGTCTCCAAGTGGGAGGCTATTGAGGCTCTGGCAGACAAGACCATGGACGCCTTCGGGGCTGTACACATCGTCCATAATAATGCCGGGGTGGTCGTTTCTGGCCCGGTAGAACAACTGACCCTTTCAGACTGGGAGTGGGTACTTGGCGTTGACCTGTGGAGCGTGATCTACGGTATCAAGGCTTTTGTTCCCCTTATCAAGCAAACCGGTGAGGGCCATATCATTAACACTGCATCGACAGCGGGATTGCAGGCATCATCCGGCATTGCACCCTATAATGTAGCGAAGTTCGGCGTCGTGGCAATCACGGAAACACTGCGTAAGGAGCTTGAAGCCGATGATTCGTCAGTTTCCGCATCGGTACTCTGCCCAGGTGCCATCAACACCCAGATCGTTCAAAGTAAACGAAACCGTTCCGCGTTATCCGCCAGTGATCACAAATCCAGTGCCCAGGAGCACAGGTTTGAAAAGCATGCCGGAGAGTTGCTATTGCAGCAGGGCAAGGATCCCTCTGAGGTGGCAGACCGAGTTATACAGGCGATCATAAAAAATGACTTCTGGATCCTGACACACGAAGACTGGAAGCCTATCCTTGAGCAAAGGGTAGCTGCTCTTATAAGGGATAATTCGCTACACGAAGGATTCGGAGGCTAATGCCAGGGCTGTGCGAATGGCCACAAATGCGATTTATAAGATTTTGAATGCAGACCGCTCTATTGCGTCAGCCACTAACCAAATACCGCACTGCCCTGGCTTATGACTGGCCAGTGCACATCTGATTACTTCTGTTGCCAGATTTTTATTCAGGCTTAGCGGTCACTTCCAGTGGCACCATTACATGCACAAAATCATTGCCTTCCCACATCACATAGGGCCCACCTGCATAAGGATCCCTGGGCATATCCTTCATCAGACTTGCCGGCATCAGCATCATTAAATGCGGACCTTCCTGTATCCAAACCCCTTTTGATCTATCGGTATTAAAAGGATCATTGTTATCGACCATGGCATCACCCTGGAGCATATAGGTCATGCCAAAACCTTCTTCCTCTGAGTTATAGGGCGCCTGCGCCATAAAAGCCATAAGCCATTTCTGCCAGGCTTTATCGACACACATTGGGTTTACATTTTCATTCGGGGGTGTCCCAGGCATACAGGTCCAGCCATTGGTTCCTTCCCGCAAGACTGTTCCAGCTGAGTTAAGGATTGTTGCCTGTGCACTTATATTGTCGGGTGCGGCCGACATGGCAATCTTTATAATTTCGGCTTTTGAAATAGTGTGTTTCACTGGTTCAGCCCCGATAGAAGAGGCAAATACCGTAGCAAGGAAAAACCCCATGGTTAACTGAATAATCTTCTTCATTAAAGCTTCCTTTGCAAAAGTTATTAGATTGATTAATTTACTCGATTTTCCTGCTCACAGTCCACCTGCCTTTTTCCACATCTAAGTACTCACTTTAATGCAGAAACAACTAAAGCCAGGCGATGTTCCATCAAAAAACCGAATAATTCAAACAAGAATTCTCGCTATATTATATGAAAACCCATGCCAGCTTTCTGCTGTAGGCGCTTAACCAGCTGATCCCCCATGGCCGACGCCGGTGTTAAAAAACCACCCCCCTCGATTAGACTATCCATGGCCAGGCAAACTGCAGATTCTGCCAGCATCTTGGAGGTTGCTCCATATCCGGGATCCTTATCGCCGGTCACACTGATGCGGATATTCTTGGACTCATCCAAAGCGTGCTTACCAAGCAATTCGATATTGAAGTGACCCGTATTTCGGGCTTGTTCAGACGGTCCCTCGCCCGGCGCCGGCAGCATCTTTTTCAACAAAGCGCGAGTTGGACCCAAGGCGGCCAGCAAACCCATTAATCCAGTACCCAAAGCAACCAGTAGCGCTCTGATATAACCACCCGGTCCACTTCCCGTAAGGATTGCTTCGCTATATCGAACCTCCCTGCCGTAGGAATAATTCAACAATGCATTGCTGCGCCTGACCACCCGTGTATTGATACCCGCCATCATGAACGGACCTGTCCACTGCCTAAAATCATGATCATATACCGTGCCCATCTGATCATTGCTATCTGGACCACGAGGCTGATTCAGCGGGTTGAGCGCATAGGGATCCTGCAGGGTTTCAAAAATTGATTTATCAGTTTTCGCTTCATCCATCATATTCATCATGCTAGCTACGGTTCCACCACTGACGCCGCCAGCACTGGATATGACTCGATATTTAATCTCGGCGGCCTGGGCTAAATACTTCTCACGCATGCATTGCTGCAGGAAATAGACACCTATATCGGACGGGATGCTGTCAAAGCCACAGGTATGCACTATTTTCGCGCCGGATGACTCTGCTGCTGTCTGGTGCTGATCAATCATCTTACGCATCCAGGGTGTTTCACCGGTTAAATCGCAACAGTGCGTGCCATGTTTCACACAGGCTTCGACCATGACCGAGCCGTATAGCGCATAGGGGCCAACCGTAGTACAGATTACCCGGGTTTTCTGAACAAGCTGGTCAATTGAATCCGGGTCATTTATATCGGCAAGTAGTTGAGGCAATTCCTCCGCCTGTGATTCGCTTACCATGCTCGCTATCGAGGCAAGCTTATCTGCGCTTCGACCTGCAATTGCCCATCTCAATTCCCTGCCAACCCCATACGTGAGTGCTAAGTATTCAGCCACCAGCCGCCCGGTAAAACCGGTTGCACCCCAAACAATTACATCAAAATCACGATCNCTGCNTTCCATTTCTTTTCCTCCGTTAATCTGTTTCCGCTGCCGGGAACNAATAGGNNACTTGTGNCAACTTAAATCTAAGCATCAAACAACTGGNGCGCAAANGCCTGGGGCACAAAANCNTGGGGNACAAAANCCTGGCGCGCANCTGATATTACCGACTCTGATTTAAGAACCAATTATGGGCAATATCCCCAGGGACATGGCCAGAACCAAAGCCCAGTCTGTATCACTATCAGCGCCATCAACCCAGCAATCACATCATCCATCATAATACCCAGGCCACCCTGCCAGTGCTGATCNACATATCGAACCGGCCAGGGCTTCCAGATGTCAAACAGCCTGAACAGAACAAAACCAGNNANAANCCACCAACCGTTCAAGGGCACGGCGATCAGCGCTATCCACACACCNACAATCTCATCCCAGACGATACAGGCCGGATCCTTGATTGCCAGCCGCCTGGCAACTCGCGANCAAAGAGGAATGCCTATCGCCAGAGCAGCCAACACCACCAGGATATAAAGCGGTGTAGGTAACAAAGACAGGGCCGCAAACAAGATCANGCCGACCATAGAACCCAAAGTGCCTGGGGCCCGGGAGGCCAGNCCTGAACCGAAACCCAATGCCAGCAGATAATCGGGNTGAGTGAACACTTCCTTCATCGACGGTTTCATTAAAAGTGCCGATAGCCAGTGTGTTTCGCTAGTAAAGCCGTATCAAGGTCTNCTGGGACATTTTCAAATTCAACCCCCTGGGATACGATAACCCGGCCNATCCGTATCAAGGGCAACTGTAACTGGCGGCTGATAAGTTCCAGTGCCTTGCGCTGATCAGGCTCTGCTGTAAAACAGACCTCATAATCATCGCCAGCAGTTAGCGCAAACCTGACGCTATCTGCTACCCCNCAGGCAGCTACCAACTGGGCGTCTGCTGATAAAGCAGCCAGATCAATTCGGGCACCGACACCACTAGCGGTCAGCAGGTGTTGCAAATCCGCCAGCAGACCATCAGACACATCGATTGCTGAATGAGCCAGACCATTGATTGCCTCGCCTAATNCCAATCGAGGTGTGGGCTGGCTGTAATGCTTTGCAAGGCGGGTAGCAACATCGCGNNGCTGTAGCAGGCAATCCAGGGCATATCCNGCTCGACCAGGATAACCACTGATATAAATATCATCGCCTACCTGAGCACCTGAACGTAACAGAAACTCACCGGGATTGACCAATCCCATGACCGTCCAGGTAATGGATAATTCATTGCCCTGGCATAAATTCCCGCCCAGCAGCGGAACCTGCCACTGTNTAATCAGATCTCCNATTTCTGCCGATAATGCCTTCAGCCACGGTGCCGAGACCTGTACCAGTGTCAATGCGCCGGTCATACCAAAAGGTGTTGCGCCCATAGCAGCTAGATCACTGAGAGCAGCCGCAATACTTCGTCGTGCTACCATTTGACCCGTCGCACCCTCTGGGAAATGGACACCATTNATAAGCGTGTCAGTAGAGATACATAACTGCCTGGAATCCGGCACCTGAACNACCGCACAATCATCACCCGGTCCNACCAGCGTGTGACCCAGACTCCACTGTCCCAGGGGCGAAAAATACTTCTCGATTACATCGAATTCAGTGTTTTCCATTAATCGGCAGCGCTACCTCGTTCACTCTGGCGGGTTATTTTGGAAACNTCGTCAAGAATCGAATTAACGTACTTATAGCTGTCTGTGGCGCCAAATAATTTNGCCAGTTCGATCGCTTCCGAGATAACGATCTTAAACGGTATCTCAAGACGATCGCGCAGTTCAAAACAGGCTATCAACAGTATAGCTCGCTCAANCGGGTCGATCTGATCAGATTTCCTATCCAGATGGGGCTCCACCAGTTGCCANAGATCATCTCTGGTTCTNCCTACGGAGTCCATAATGTCACNGAAAAAATTAATATCCGCTCTCTTATGATCATTCCCCTCAAGAAACTGCTGTTCCACAATAGATGCGGGCTNATCAGTAAACTGCATCTGGTAGAGTGCNTGGAGAGCGAGACGNCGGGCACGATGTCGAGCGGATGGTGTAGATTTCATCCCATTTTTCTAAGCAGGCTGATCATTTCAATGGCAGCCAAAGCTGAATCAGAACCTTTGTTGCCTGCTTTTGTACCAGATCGTTCTATGGCCTGTTCGATGGTATCGGTGGTGAGCACGCCGAAGATCACCGGCTTTTTACAATCCATTGCCACTTGCGCTATGCCCCCGGCACATTGACCGGAAACATAATCAAAATGGGGTGTCGCCCCCCGGATCACGGCACCCAGGGCAACCACAGCATCACAATCTGGTTTTTCTGCAGCTATTCGGGCCACTAAAGGCAATTCAAAAGCCCCTGGCACCTTTACCACAGTAATCTGTTTTTCAGANATCCCATGACGCTGAAAAGTATCTAANGCACCTTTCAACAGACTATCAACAACGAACTCATTAAATCGTGCCAAAACAATCGTAATATTGGCTGTNGATGCAGAAAAATCACCTTCAATCCATCTGGTCATAGTCTTACCCGTTATCTAACTTCCTGGTTTCAGGATCAGCCTCAAGTCTGCCCCGATCGANCGAACATCATCAAAGCTAAATGTTCGCAGCGCGCTCATATTAGCAATTTCTGGCAACTGAAGTAATGGTCTACCGGACCCCATTAACTTGGGTGCCATATATATAATCAATTCATCACACAAACCGCTATCAATTAATGCTCCACCCAGTGTAGGGCCGCATTCGAACAATACTTCCAGAGCACCTTGTTCAGACAATTCCTGCAGGAAACGCTTCAGGCAGATTCGGCCATCCTCATTCAGGCTGGCACCTATCACCCTGGCCTGNTCCTGATCCAGTTTGTGGCCACAAACAATTCGNGCATCCGGATGCGCTAACACCCTGGCAGACATCGGTGTTCGCAGGTGGCTATCCAGAATATAAACAGGACGCTTCCTGTTAATGGCAAGGTCCCCGGCGTGAGGATCTATATTCGGCTCACGAACCGTTAATGCCGGGTCATCCTGCAGGATCGTTTCAATACCCGTCACTATACACGAACTTCTAGCCCGCAGACGCTGTACGTCAAGGCGAGCGCTGGCAGATGTAATCCATTTACTACNGCCATCGGCCAGAGCTGTGTGGCCATCCAGCGTGCAGGCCATTTTGAGCCTGACGAAAGGCAAGCCCTGCTGGTGGCTTTTGTAATGTCCTGGATTCAACTGCANGGCACTTTCAGGGTTTGCCTGACGTACAACCTCTACGCCTGCCGCTTCTAAAATAGCGTATCCTTGTCCGGCATTTAACGGGTGGGGGTCATAGTCTGCCGATACCACTCGCTTAATGCCTTTCTCAACCAGCATTTTGGCNCAAGCGGGCGTGCGCCCTATATAACTACAGGGTTCCAGCGTTACGTAAACCGTGGCGCCTTTTACATCACCGTCANCCTTATCAATAGCAACCACCTCAGCGTGGTCNTNTCCAGCAGATTGATGAAAACCCTCGCCAATAATCTGNCCATCGCGGACAATCACGCAACCCACCCGGGGGTTGGGGTCAGTGGTGTAGATACCACGACGTGCCAAGGTAAAGGCCTGAGCNAGAAAATACTGATCATTCATTGCTGGTATCCAGGCCACCTTCATGGGGAAGTTGGTCGTCTTTTTCACCCATTGAATCAATTTCCTTCTTAAACTCGTGAATGTCCTGGAAACTTCGATAAACCGAGGCAAATCTGACATAGGCGANCTNGTCAAGCTCACGTAGTTCTGCCATCACCAGTTCACCCAGCTCCAGGCTCTTCATTTCCGGTTCTCCNGTGGCACGCAAGGCCCGCTTGATTCGGGTTATAACGGACTCTACNCCTTCAAGNCTCACCGGCCGTTTTTCCAGGGCTCGCATCAATCCCAGGCGCAGCTTCTCNTCATTAAANGGTTCCCGATTGCCGTTGCTTTTAATGACTCGGGGCATTAGCAATTCAGCCGTTTCATAGGATGTAAAGCGTTCACCGCAAGCCAGACATTCTCTGCGACGTCGNACCTGGTTACCTTCCNCAACCAGCCGACTATCCGTTACTTTGGTTTCACTGTGACCGCAAAATGGACAATACATCTGTAACCCTTTCTTACCCAGAACAAATTCTACCCGACCCAGCAACAGGCAGCGATACCCCATGCTAAACTGTCCNGACTCGTTCACAGATGACAATACTTTATGGCNCANTTCGTTTTTAGCATGGCACAGGTGGGTAAAATTGTTCCACCTAATCGCACCATTTTAAAGGATATCTCACTTTCTTTTTTCCCAGGCGCAAAAATCGGTGTGCTTGGCCTCAATGGATCAGGCAAGTCCAGTTTACTACGAATCATGGCGGGAATTGATAACGAATTTCTCGGCGAAGCAAGGCCCCAGGCTGGGTTGAAAATAGGTTATCTGGCCCAGGAGCCACAACTCGATGAAAGTAAAGACGTNCGNGCCAACGTAGAAGATGGCGTACGCGAGACCAGGGATTTACTGGATGAGTTTAATCGGATCAGTGACCANTTTGCCGAGCCCATGACAGACGACGAAATGACAGCNTTACTTGATCAACAAGGCGCGCTGCAGCTGAAAATCGANGCAGCAGAAGGCTGGGANCTGGAGCGTAAACTGGAAGTGGCCGCGGATGCGNTGCGCCTGCCACCCTTTGAAAGCGATGTAACCANCCTGTCCGGCGGCGAGAAACGGCGTGTCGCGCTGTGCCGACTGCTATTGTCGAACCCAGACATGTTGCTTCTGGATGAGCCCACCAATCATCTGGATGCAGAAAGTGTAGCCTGGCTTGAGAGATTCCTTACCAGTTTCCCTGGAACCGTCGTCGCCATAACCCACGATCGATACTTCCTGGACAACGCAGCCGGGTGGATCCTNGAACTNGATCGNGGCTATGGTCTACCGTATGAAGGTAATTACTCGGCATGGCTCGAAGCCAAAGCAAAAAGACTCGAAATCGAAGAACGGCAGGAACAATCAAGACAGAAAGCCATCAAAGCTGAACTGCAATGGGTCCAATCACAACCAAAAGCACGACAAGCCAAGAACCGTGCGCGATTGTCTCGCTTTGAAGAACTTAACTCCCAGGANTTCCAATCAAGAAACGAAACTCAGGAACTCTACATCCCNCCTGGTCCCAGACTGGGAGACCAGGTGCTCAGCGTTAATAGTATCAGCAAGGCGTTTGCCGACAGACTGTTGATATCTGATTTAACNTTCACNGTACCAAANGGCGCCATTGTNGGAATCATCGGTGGNAACGGCGCCGGCAAGTCCACTTTATTCAAAATGGTCAGTGGCCAGACCACNGTTGACGCGGGCAGCNTAGAATTAGGTGCGAGCGTCCAGCTAGGCTATGTCGACCAAAGCAGAGATAGTCTCAACGGTGAAAAAACCGTATGGGAGGAAATATCCGAAGGTAGCGAGATGATTCGCATCGGCAAGTATGAGAGCTCATCCAGGGCCTATGTGGGCCGATTCAATTTTCGCGGCGCTGACCAGCAAAAATTAGTCAAAGATCTGTCGGGGGGCGAGCGCAACCGGGTGCATCTTGCAAAGCTGCTAAAGATCGGNGCGAACTTCCTGCTACTGGATGAACCCACCAATGACCTGGATATAGAAACTCTGAGAGCACTGGAATCAGCAATAGAAACCTATCCCGGCTCGATGATGATCATTTCCCATGACCGTTGGTTTCTGGACCGTATAGCAACGCATATTCTGGCTTTTGAGGGTGACAGCGAAGCCACTTTCTTTGAGGGTAATTACTCCGAATATGAAGCAGACAGAAAGAAACGTGTGGGTGACACGGGCAACCTGCCAACCCGGGTCAGATACAAAAAACTCGCTTGACCCTAACTGGCTAGGTCGTCAATCAGCGCTATGGCATCTGTCAGACTGGTTACGCCTTTGATCTGAATATCTGGGATAGCCTGCTTTGATACATTGCCTTGCGGTACTATAGCCATNGCAAAGCCATGCTTGGCAGCTTCCCGAAGACGCTCCTGACCATTGGGTACCGGCCTGATTTCCCCCGACAAGCCAATTTCACCAAAACAAATCAAGTTCTGCGGCAGGGGTTTATTCCGGAAACTGGAAATNACAGCCAGGACCACTGCCAGATCACTGCTGGTTTCATCGACCCGAATGCCTCCCACGGCGTTGATAAAAACATCCTGGTCAGCTACCTGCAGGCCTCCATGACGATGCAGAACAGCTAGTAACATTNCCAGCCTGTTCTGCTCAAAACCGACGACCACNCTCCTTGGGCTGGAATTACTACTCTGATCTACCAGCGCCTGAGCTTCAACCAACAAAGGACGGGTTCCTTCCCAGACAACCATGACCACACTACCGGCGGTCGCCTGAGCGGCCCGATTAAGAAAGATNGCCGAGGGGTTTGCCACNTCTTTCAGACCTTTCTCGGTCATGGCAAAAATACCCAGTTCATTAACCGCACCGAAGCGGTTCTTCAGCGATCGTAAGGTCCGATAGCGGTTGTCCGATTCACCTTCCAGCATCAAAAAGGTATCAATCATGTGCTCGAGTACACGAGGCCCGGCAAGATTACCCTCTTTGGTTACATGCCCAACAATAAACAACACCGTATTGGATTGTTTAGCTTTCTGGATCAGAGCTGCAGCTGTTTCCCTTACCTGAGACACACTCCCCGGTGCGGACTCAACAGCATTCGAGCTCATGACCTGAATAGAATCAATAACGATAATAGAGGGTTTTACTTCATCCCAGGTTAGGCTGATGGTCTCAACTGCAGTCTGTGACATGACCTTTAATTTATCCAGGGGCAACTGTAATCGAGTGGCGCGCAAGGCTATCTGCGACAGACTCTCCTCGCCGGTCACGTACAGCGCCGCATGGTTTTCAGCCAGNGCACATAAAATCTGGATTAGCAANGTGCTCTTTCCAGCNCCTGGGCTGCCGCTGATCAGTATCGCCGANCCAGGCACCAAACCGCCACCGAGGACTCGATTGATCTCANCGGACACGGTAGGGATTCTTGGTGTNTTGGCGACATCCACCTCATCCAGGGTNCGCGCATCTTCNGCCATGCCAGAGAAGCCGTCGCTACGGCGCTTTTCTCTGGGTCCTCCCAGATTCAATTGCTTTAATGTATTCCANACACCGCAGTCATGGCACTGGCCCTGCCACTTGGCGTATTCAGAACCACAATCGGAACAGACAAAGGCTATTCTNGACTTCTTCATTNGATGGCCTCTCTGTAAACCCTGGGAACTCTGGGACCGACATTACACATCAAGGTATAAGACAGGGTCTGTGCCTGCGCTGCGATGCTTTCTATGGGAATTCTATTTCCCCAAAATTCCACGGTATCACCAACCTGAGCCGATTGATCAGGCGAGAATTTAACCGACAGCAGGTCCATTGAAATACGCCCTACTATTTTCTCCTCNTGACCGTTCAGGTAGACCCGAGTACCTTCTCCTATTTCCCTTGGATAACCATCTGCATAACCCATGGCAACNACACCCACTCGACCCCNGGACTGTGCCGACCAGCTGCTGCCATAACCCACCGTGTCCGCTACNTTTAACTTCTTGATTGCTATCACGGGTGCAGTCAGCCGCATGGCGGGCATTAAATTAACNTCTCTATCCATTAGTGGATTTGAACCGTAAAGCATGATGCCCGGCCGAATCCAATCCAGNTGGGAGGATGAAAACGATAGTATAGCGGCTGAATTAGCCATACTCAGGGGTGCTTCAATCGAATCTGTCAGCGCCANTAATTTTTCCAGCTGATGGGCATTCTTGGGATGNCTCGGTTGGTCAGCATCGGAAAAATGACTCATCAGTCCCAGCAACCTCGACTCAGCTACTGTATTTAAGAAAAGAGGTAAAGCCTTAGGNTCTATTCCCAATCGATGCATACCCGTGTCGAGCTTTAACCAAACTCGATGAGACTGGCCCTTAANCAATTCCAGCTGGGATTCATCATGAATTACAAGGTCGATNTCATAATCAGCAGCCAGCTGAGCCTGNCTCGCNTGGAACACCCCGCTGAGCAATGTAATAGGCTGNTGGATGCCAGCCTGGCGCAGCTCCACAGCTTCACTCAGCCTGGCGACTGCAAACGCATCTGCAGTCTGTAGGCGCTGCGCCACCTTCACAGCGCCATGACCATAGGCATCAGCCTTAACCACTGCCATGATCTTACTTTTCGGTGCCGCCAGCCGAGCCTGGTTAAAATTGAACTCAATACTATCGAGGCTGATTTCAGCCGTCGCCATAACCTCGCTCATTGATAGTAGTCTTCGTAGTCTCGAGCCAAATCTTCAAATTTAGTAAACTGCCCGATAAAGGCTAATTTCTTACGGCCGATTGGCCCGTTACGCTGTTTAAGAATAATGATTTCAGCAANGCCTTTATCCTCAGTGTCATCGTGGTAAACCTCATCCCTGTAGACCGCCATAATCAAATCAGCATCCTGCTCAATGGCACCTGATTCACGTAAATCAGACATGATCGGTCGTTTATCGGTGCGCTGCTCAAGGCCCCGGTTCAACTGCGATCCGGCAACAANAGGGCAGTTAAATTCCTTNGCAATGGACTTTAGAGATCTGGAGATCTCCGAGATTTCCACCGCCCTGTTCTCCGGTGTACCAGAGGTCTGCATNAACTGCAGGTAATCAACAACAATCATACCCAAAGCACCGTGCTCTCTAGCTATACGCCGGCTCCTGGAACGGATCTCGTTAGGGGTTAGNGCNGGCGTGTCGTCTACGAACAGGGGCTTATCATTTAGCANGGTGACTGCNGAGGTCANNCTCGGCCAGTCATCATCACCTAACTGTCCGGTGCGTATTTTTGTCTGATCAATTCGGCCCAACGACGACAGCATTCTCAGTATTAAGGAGTGCGAGGGCATCTCCAGACTAAACACNAGCACCGGCTTGTCTCCGGCGATCACTGCACTTTCAGCCATATTCATCATTAGCGCTGTTTTGCCCATGGAGGGGCGGCCGGCAACAATTATTAAATCAGCCTGCTGCAGACCGCTGGTAATATCATCGATGTCTTTAAAACCACTGCTGATACCGGTCAAGGCACCTTTGGTNAGATANAANTCATCGATTTTTTCCACGGCTTTAGTCAGCAGAGGCCGNATGGTCTGCGGACCCCCACGGGAGGGNCGCTCATCGCCAATCTGAAACACCTTGCTTTCTGCTTCGTCGACCAGACGAGCACTATCTCGCCCCTGAGGATTGAATCCACTCTCTGCGATTTCATGGGCAACCGCAATCAATTTCCTTACCGTTGCCCGTTCGAGCACAATCTCTGCATAAGCTGAAACGTTAGATGCCGTCGGNGTNGAATCCGCCAGTTCACTCAGATACGCCATACCACCGACCAGGTCNAGCTCACCGTGGAGTTCAAGGGTTTCGGCCAGGGTCACNATATCGAGNGGCTTATTCTGGTCGACCAGCCATTCCATNGCCCGAAAAATAGGACGATGCTCTGATCGGTAAAATTCTTCAGCAGTCAGAATCGCAGAAATATTATCCCATGCCTGCGCATCAAGCATCAGACCNCCAAGCACTGANCGTTCAGCGTCAATGGAATGCGGTGGGACCTTTAGTCCTTCCTGACTGTCATCAAATGCGATAGCCAAAGATAACTCTTTTACAAGGGTGTTGTACTAGAGTAAATCATAGCTACTAAGATGGAAACGATTCCTCGGCCTCAACGATCACTTTTAGNTTAGCATGAACCCCAATATGCAGGGCAATCTCCACTTCATACTCGCCNACGTTGCGCAAAGGTCCATCAGGAAGGCGCACTTCACTGCGATCAATCTCAACACCCATCTCGGTAACTTTATCTGCAATTTCACGTACTGTGACTGAGCCAAAGAGCTTGCCCTCNTCACCTACATTCGCATAAATAGTGATGTTAACTGCTTCAATTTCTANTTTGCGCTGCTCTGCCCGACTCAACTGATCCCCTGCCTCTTTGAGCAGTTCAGCTTTTCGGGATTCAAAGACCTTCAGGTTCTCTGCCGTAGCTGTTACAGCTTTCGCCTGCGGAACCAGAAAGTTCCGCCCATAGCCAGCTTTAACGATAACAGTATCACCGAGCTTACCCAGNTTTGCTATATTTTCTAAAAGAATGACTTCCATTTCTAACCCTCTTTTAATTCAATCCGCTTTCTTAAATTCAATAAACTATCCGCTAATGCCAGCGCTACCAACATCACACACATGAGCTGGAAAAAAAANAGCAGCGCAAGATAGTAATAGAAAAAACGATTCCCTGACCATCCCCGCCTTGCAAAATACCAATGTACAAACCCCGTTGCTGACATCACAAAAGGCAAGGTCAATACACCCAGCCAGACACCAAACTGATCTCTCAGCAACAGACAACCCATGCTTAGNACCAACAGACCCAAACTCACAGTGGGCGACATTCTCAGCTGCTGAAACTCCTGGCCAAAGCCCCCGGGATTGAACAAACTGCTCTGCCACCAGCGTGCAAGGATAAGCAGCGATACCATNAGGTAGCCCTGNCCCATAGCAAAATAGCCCAATATGGCTTGCCTGGCCTGNTCTGCTGAAGGCACCTGCAGCTCTGACTGCAATGAGCTGATCATGGCCAAATACCACTCAATAAAAGTAGTCAGAACCTGGACTGCACTGAGCTGAAATATCCAACTACCTANACTGGCCAGGATTACAGCTGCCAGCAGCGTCAATTCCCAGGAGAAGCTGTTTCTCAAAATCATNGCCANAATGGCCGTGCCGATCAAAGCTATCAGACCACTAGAGTCNCCAACAAGATAGTAACTCAGTNCCAACGGAAGCATAGCCCAGAGTAATACTAAACTGCCTTCCTTGTTGCCCTTACGTAAAATAACAAGTGAAACCATCGATGCACTGATCCAACTCACCAGAGGCAGTGCTGATCCCAGGAATGCGGCAGCGCTTGCCTGACCTCGTCCACGCATTACAAATTCTGCGAGTACGCGCACCGAATTTCTCCTTCACTGTTTACTTGTGAGCGTCCGTATAAGGCAGCAATGCTAAATATCTTGCCCGCTTGACCGCTTTGGCNAATTGCCTCTGATACTTGGCTTTGGTTCCNGTNATACGGCTTGGGACAATTTTACCTGTCTCAGTAACATATGCCTTCAGCAAGTCAATATCTTTGTAATCGACTTCAGTAATCCCTTCGGCTGTAAACCGGCAATATTTTCTTCTTCGAAAAAAACGTGACATAACTTATTCTCCCTGCTCGCTTTCAGCTGTTTCTGCAAAGCCAGCTTCTGCAACCGCAGGCTCCGATTCATTGCTGTCAGATTCCNCCTTCGGTTTATCTGCGCTCGCTTCAGGCTCTTTTTTGTTGTCAGTAACAGGTGNCNGTGGNCGGCTGCGCTCTTCCCTGCCCTTGCGTTCCTTACTTTCGTTTTCCAGCTTCATAATAGGCGATTCAATAACATCAGCCTGCTTGCGCCCCATAATCAAATTACGCAACACGGCATCNTTAAAACGAAAAGAGGCACTCAGCTCATCCAGGGTTTCAAGATTACATTCGATATTTAAAAGCGCGTAGTGGGCTTTAAAGATTTTGTTGATGGGGTACGCAAGTTGCCGTCTACCCCAATCTTCTGTTCGATGAACTGTGCCACCAGCTTGGGTAATCAAATTAGAATAGCGTTCGATCATTCCAGGCACCTGTTCACTTTGACCAGGGTGCACCAGAAAAACCACTTCGTAGTGTCTCATGCTTGAGCTCCTCTCGGTATATTGCCGCCGAGATCAGTAAGTCAGGTGCGGCAAGGAGTTAATGTAAAAAGGGGCGCTATAGTAAGCAATTGCAGAGCAGGATGCAAACAGATTTCACCTGCGTCGCTGTCGANCCATCTCATAAAGGCAAATCCCGGTCGCGACGCTCACATTAAAGGTGAACTCAGCGTCAACCATGGGAATACTGGCCCAAAGATCACACTGTTTAGCCGTATTACGACGAATACCCTTATCCTCTGAACCCATAATAATGGCAATGTCACGACAGAAATCTATGCTTTCAATGGCCTGGGNTTCCCCNGCTCTGGTTCCCAGAACCCAGACGCCGGATTCTTTCANCAAACGAAGGGTTCGNGCCAGATTAACCACTTCAATATAAGGAACCTTTCTGGCTGCGCCGGAAGACCGCTTNATCGCGATACCGTTAATCGGCGCTGTACCATGTTTAGGTACAATGACAGCATCGANGCCAGCGGTAGCAGCGCTNCTGAGACAAGCGCCAAGATTACCCGGGTCGGTCACGCCATCTAANATGAGGAAACATCTCTGGTGCTGAACGGGAACCAGAAAATCCTCNATTTTATAGNCAACCACTGANTCAGTATCGACTAGAAACAGGACACCCTGATGATTAGCCTGTCGGCCGGCCAGCCGATCCAGGGCTTCCTGGGCCACCCATTCTATTGACACANCCGAGTCCTCAGCCATCATTCTAAGCTCATCCAACCGCTTAGAACGTATGCCAGACATCAACAGCCGACCCTGTGAACCATCGAGCAAGGCTCGCTGCACCGGGTGTATGCCAAATATTGCGTTCGCTTTCAANCCACTCTAGCCTTTTCTTTTCTTTTTNCTGCCCCTGGATTTAGCACCTGCANGACCGGGGAAATCATGATGCTTTCGCGGNTTTCTTGCTTTTGGGTCACTNCGGGCAAGGGGCTCATGGGACAGCAACTCTAAATTAANGCGGCCCTGTTCACTACTGATATCTGCTATGTGTACCATCACGGCGTCGCCTAACCTAAACGAGACTCCCGCTCGCTCAGAATAAAGTCGCTGGCTATCAGCATCAAACCGATAATATCCNCCGGCAAGCGTATCGACTGCAACCAGNCCCTCTACAAACAATTGATCCANCTCAACGAACACGCCAAATTTTGTCACACTGGTTACTCTGCCAGCAAAATCCTCTCCAAGAAATTGCTTTAGATATTCGCATTTCAACCATTCCAGAACTTCATAGACAGCACCTTCAGCCTTTCGCTCGGTCTGACTGGCGGCTANGGCCAAAGCTGCCATCGATGTCAGGTCATAGGGATAGGCTTTATCACTGGCGGGTCTGNCAACACGACGCAAATGAGGGTTCACACAATCTGAAGCAATCATATGCTTAATGAGTCGATGGTTAATGAGGTCAGGAAGCCTTCTGATAGGCGAGGTAAAATGGGCATAAGCCCCATAATTCAAGCCAAAATGGCCTTGATTCTCCTCACTGTAGATAGCCTGATTCATAGACCTGAGGACCAGTAACTGNAAGGCCTGGGCATAAGGTTTGGTCCTGATCTGATCTAGAACCTTCTGNTAATCTCTNGCAGTGATCGCCTGCTTGCCTGTATCCAGCGACACCCCGTACTGAGCCAGGATATTACCCAGATGGGCCAACTTTTCTTNTTCGGGACGCTCATGCACCCTATACAACCCCGGCAACCCNGCNTTTTCTATCAATTCTGCAGTTGCNACATTGGCGCAAAGCATGCATTCCTCGATCAAGCGATGAGCATCATTCCTGGCAACCGGCTGCATGCCTGACAGGGTCCCCTCCTCGTCCCACGAAATGACCAGTTCTTGACTATCGATCTCCAGTGCACCCCGGCTNAAACGTGCTTTAAGCAGACCCTTATAGAGTTGCAATAGTCGGTCAATTGCATTCCTCAAGGTNGACTGCTGTGCAAAAGCCGCTNGATTACCACTGATATAATCCGCAACTTCGNTATAGGTGAGCCTTGCCTTAGAATGAATGACCGCCTCATANAACACATGATCGCGNNNCTGCCCGTCAGTAGAGATCTTCATCTCACAGACTAGAACCAGACGATCCTCACCAGGTCGTAGAGAGCACAAGCCATTACTNAGTTTCTCGGGCAGCATGGGTACCACCTGCTGGGGAAAATAAACAGACGTACCCCGGCGAGCCGCTTCTTCATCAAGCGCTGTTCCGATAGCAACGTAATGCGCGACATCGGCAATGGCTACCCGAAGACACCAACCACCCTCGGTTTCTTCACAGAACACNGCATCATCAAAATCTCGAGCATCCTCGCCGTCAATGGTCACAAAAGCCATANTTCTTAAATCGAATCTGTGCTGAGAATCTNNAGCAGAGATGACATCAGGGATCTTATTGACCTGGTCGACAACTGAAGGTGGAAAAATGTAGGGTATGGCATGATTGCGCAGGACCACTGCCACTTCTGTAGACGGCGTCAACTGATCAGCCAGTACCGACTGAATTCTACCCCGCGGANGCGAGGACAGTTCAGGCTGGTGGGTAATTTCCACGGATACAACCTGTCCGGTGTGCAGCTCATCAGNCAGTGCCTGCTCGAGCACGATTTCGTGNCTGATTCTTCTATGCAAAGGTTCAACGATAGCAGCACCTGCAGTCACCCTTACTCTGCCGACCAAATTCTGCGTACACCGCTCGATGACTTCTACTATCCAACCTTGAGATTTACCGCGTCTTCGTTTGCTGGCAATTTCCACCTTGACCTGATCACCATGAAAAACCCTGCGCATCTCCCTTTCCGACAGAAATATATCGTCACCGATCGATCCCGTTTGCAGGAAACCGAATCCATCNGGNTGGGCNAAAACCCTGCCGGTGATCAAATCCGGCGTAGACAGAGCGCGATAAGCATTTCGCTTGTCCTGTGTAACCTGCCTAGACTTAACCATGGCTGCCAATCTGGCCTTTAGGGCCATCTTCTCGTCAGACCTTTCTAAACCGAGCCGCTTTGCAAGCTGGCGTGCTGTCAAGGAACTACCTTCCCGCAACAGGGTTTCAAGGATAAACTCTCTACTGGCAATCGGATTAGCGTACTTTTTTGCCTCTCGTTTCGAGTGGGGATCCCTGGCCAAAGATTGCTCCTTTAATCAACGCATTGACAGATTATCTCTGTCCTTGTAATCTGCGCACCCTCATTGCCGAGGTGGTGGAATTGGTAGACNCGCTNGCNTCAGNNGCNAGTGGGGGNAACCCCGTGGAGGTTCAAGTCCTCTCCTCGGCACCATTTATTTANGATTAGAACGGTAAACAGCAGCCCTAAACTGCGCTACAAGCGTGTAAANCNNGATAAGAATTATACCCGTTCTGTGCTCAAATGACCTGCCTGGCATCTTTAATTGCTGGATTCATCAGTAAATAAGCTAGTTAACAAAACCGGCTATTTCCACTTCGGATAATCCCGCCTTAGCTGCNGCAATACAAAGCGCCTGCCAGGACCCATCGTCGATGGGAATGCCTTCACGCAATCGAAGCTGCTTAGCCTCCCGTTCAGGATCACCNGGCACCCTGACCTTATCAAATCCCTCGGCCGGAGCAGAAGACCTGAGCCAGTGCTGCATGCCTTCCACCTCTCTTTGAAAACCCNTAAGACCACCAAAAAGGTTNGGGTCAATAATAAACATCAACATATGATTGACCGTGAAATCCTGCTGCTTGTCCACATCCTGCATNGTCCACTCACCAGCAAGGCCGCCCCCCAGTAATTCGCAGATCAGCGCCAACCCATAACCTTTATGCTGACCAAACGGGCCCAGNGAACCTCCAGCGGCGATCGCACCTGGGTCATTGGTNGGTAAGCCCTNAGCATCAAATAAACTTCCTTCAGGAACCGGTTCTTTCTTTAACGCCGCAACCCGAATCTTNCCCAAGGCTATCGCGCTNGTTGCCATATCCAGAACCAGAGGCTCACNATCAGTAGGNACTGCACAGCAAAAGGGATTGGTCTGCATGCGCTTTTCCCGACCTCCCCAGGGTGAAACAAAAGGTGGATGGCCNACAACGTTTACGAAATGAACAGACACCATACCTGCCTGGGCACAATGTTCTGCATAGGTACCAATTCGACCCAGGTGATGGTTGTTTCGGGATCCGACACAGGCGATACCCATCTCGNTCGCTCTTTTTATTCCCANGTCGNTCGCCTGTCGACCCACTACCTGACCAAACCCTAGTTGTCCATCCACCAGCAGGACCGCGCCTTTATCGACTTTAACCTTGGCATCNGCATCAACAACCAACCGACCCCGCTGGGCACTACTCACATAACTNGGAATCATNCCCACACCATGGGAATCGTGTCCTTTCAGATTCGCCTCAACCAGATGCACAGCTGTTTCCCGNGCTTTATCTTCAGGNGCTTTTAATCGCACAAAAATNTCAGTTGCGAACGCTTTCAAACGCTTTTCNTCAATGNGCATTAATTTCCCTCNNAAATTACAAATCCNGTTATTTACCTTTCCNTGGAANTGCACTACCAACACCCTGACACNTTAACCAGGGTTACACATGGCAGCAGAGCGCTAACCAGANCCAGAGCATCCCACAACNATANTACCNGGNATGCCTCAAAAACAGGGGNAGGGCANTCAGAAAATNTCTTTGAGAACAATCGTGTCTTCACGATCCGGGCCTGTCGAAACAAAATCTATNGGTATCCCGCAAACAGCTTCAATCTTCGCCAGGTAGTCTCTGGCATTCGCCGGCAAACCAGACAATGTCCGNANACCTGCTGTGGTTTCCTGCCATCCTGGCACGACCTCGTATACNGGCCTGGGATCCTNNGTCACGCTATGGTCATAATCAACGCAGATNGATATTTCATCNAAACCNTCAAGCACGTCCATTTTCGTCAGACAGATAGCAGACANACTGTTAAGTTGGCTGACTCTTTTCAATGCNTAACCATCAAACCAGCCACACCGCCTGGGTCGACCCGTAGTCGAACCAAATTCNTGACCCTTGTCAGCNAGGTATTGGCCTGTCTCATTNAGCAACTCGGTCGGAAAAGGNCCTTCACCCACTCGAGTGGTGTAGGCCTTGGTTATGCCTAGGATATAATCCAGATCTAANGGCCCAANCCCGCAACCCGAGCTGATCGCNCCNGCAGTCGTATTGGATGAGGTTACAAATGGATANGTACCGTGGTCAATATCGAGCAATGCGCCCTGGGCCCCTTCAAACAGCATCTTAGCACCTTCAGCTTTAAGGCTGCCCAGCTCAGCAACAACGTCNCCGACTAACGGTTTTAAGCGATCGGCATAAGCANCTGANGCCGCCAGGCATTCGGNCACACTGATCGCCGCAGAACCGAAGTAATTCTCTANGACAAAATTATGGTAATCGAGCAGTTCCTCGAGCTTGAAAGTCAGGGNCTGTTCATTGAATAAATCCTGCACNCGAAGCCCGCGCCGGGCAACCTTGTCTTCATAAGCCGGACCAATTCCTCGCCCGGTGGTGCCAATCTTCTGGTTGCCGCGNCGCNGCTCTCGACAGGCATCCAGGGCAATGTGATAAGGCATGATCACGGGGCACCCGAAACTGACCACCAAGCGTTCAGTCACCGACAAACCTGTTGCTTCCAATTTATCAATTTCTGCAAACAGGTCAGGAATAGATATAACCACACCATTGCCGATTAAACAGCGTACTCCCTGNCGTAATATACCAGANGGAATCAAGTGAAGAACGGTTGTTACGCCTTCTACCACCAACGTATGGCCNGCATTATGACCTCCCTGAAAGCGCACCACAGCTGCCACTTTTTCAGTNAGAAGATCAACAATCTTGCCTTTACCTTCGTCACCCCAATGGGTCCCTATCACGACTACATTCTTATTCATGCTTTTTTGTTCTNAACTCGGCCGNGTATTTGCCATTGTTCNNCATTCCAAACCAGTTCCTGGTCACGATCCAGGTATTCAATGGCGCCTTCCACNACTCGAAAACCCTGTGATCGCAACGCTTCTATTTTATTCCATAATGCCTGCTGATCTCCATCGGGATCCGACCGTACAGCTATTTTCGGGGACGTTTTTGAAGCCGTGATCTGATCAACCAGTGGTAGCAGATGTAANTCAAATCCNGTCGCCGCGCGACGTCTACCAAAAACCTCACCAATATGGTCGTATCGCCCACCTTTAGCGANAGTTTCCCCCGANGAACCNGCATAAGCTGCGAAAACAGCGCCGGTGTGGTAGCTGTATCCTCGCAACTCACTTAAATCAAAGCTGACCTTTAATTCAGCATAGCGGCTGGTCAGACCGGCAGCAATAAATTCCAGACGATCTAATGCAGCCAACACATTGTCCATATCCTTGAACAGGCGTCTTGCCTCAGGCAATACCTCAAGGCCGCCACAAAGTAGGGGCAATTCGCAGATCATTTCTGTAACTCGCTCATCGAGATTATCCTGTTGGGCAGATTTAACGAGTTCATCGTGGGCTTTACGCTGGACCAGAGAAAAATATCGGTCGTGGTCATCAACCGGTATTTCTGTTTGCTCAAGTATTTCCCTGAACACCGATACGTCACCGAGTTCAATCTGAAGATCATGGGTCTGAAGGGCAAGCAAAGCTGCTGTCATCAAACTGACAATTTCCAGATCGGCAGCCCAACTGGAATCACCAAATAGTTCAGCACCCACTTTCATGGGTGTACGCGAGGCCAGCATATTATCAGGTCGGCTATGCAATACCGTCCCTGCGTAACACAATCGGGTCGCACCCACCTGGTGAAGACTGTGCGCATCGATCCGGGCAATCTGCGGTGTCATATCCGCTCGCAAACCCATGTGCCGGCCGGTTAACTGATCAATGACCTTAAAGGTCTGAAGATCAAGATCTTTACCTGTCCCTGTCAGCAAGGACTCTAAAAACTCGATCATTGGCGGAATAACAAACTCATAACCCCAGCTCTGGAAAAGATCGAGGAGCACCCGCCTGCCTTTTTCAAGTTTGAGGGCATTTTCCGGAAGCGTGTCTTCCACGCCATCTGGCAGTAACCATCGGTCTATTTTATTCATATCACTTGATTCACTCAACCAGGACCGCCTTGAAGGGTATTACCCATTTCATTTCAATTATTTTCCGACCTGAATAAAATGATTATCCGATCATCGCGACAGAATGACTCCGCTAAAGCCCGAATAGAATGATTAACCCATTATCCAATCAGGTAAAGAAGACCGGTACCCAGCAACATCAGTACGAGACCCACTATCCTGATATAACGGTCATCGGTCTGGCTCAGTTGTTGCATCATTCCACGCCAGCCACCGGGGCTTATGAAAGGCCCTATCCCTTCCAGAACCAGAAGAAGACAAAGTGCTACCCATAGATCATGCAAATTCAAATTCAGGTCCCTGTTACCTAACCATGTTAAAACCCCGGGCGATTGTTCAGGGGCTTTTGCTATCATTCAGGTACTTGAAGAAATCACTATCTGGATCAAGTAATAAAATATCGCTTTTCTCAGAAAAGGTACGCTTATAAGCTGACATGCTTCGGTAGAATTTATAAAACTCAGGATCCTCATTGAAAGCAGTCGCGTATAGATGGGCCGCCTCTGCATCGCCGCCACCTCTGACTTCTTCAGCATCACCATAAGCATTGGCTAAGATGACCTCTACCTGTTTATCTGCATCAGCAATGATACCAACGGCCAGTTCCTGGCCCTTTGCACGATGTTCTTTAGCTTCAATATCACGTTCAGTATTCATTCGGCTATAGACCGACTGGCTGACCTCTTCGGGTAAATCAATGCGCTTGACTCTAACATCAACGACCAAAACGCCTAGTTCATCATTCGCTACCTGATTCAATTTGCCAACCAGTTCCACCATCAACTCATCTCTTTGCCCCGACACCACTTCGTGCAGCGTTCTTTTACTTATTTCATTACGCAATCCATTATTGATACGTTGCTTAAGCAGTTCCTCTGCACGCCTTTGATCACCCGATGTCGCCGTATAATATTTTGAAACATTCTGGACCCGAAATTTAGCAAATGAGTCAACTATCAGGGCTTTCTTTTCCAAGGTCAGAAATCTTTCTGCTGGTGCATCAACAGTAAGCACCCGACCATCAAAAATCCTCACATCATCAACAAACGGTAACTTAAAGTGCAACCCTGGAACTACATCAGCATTGTGTACCTTCGAAAACCGTAACAGCACTGCACGTTCCATTTCTGTAATGGTATAAACCGAGTTCAGTACTATCAGCAGGGTCACAACTACCCCTATCAAAATTACAATTAATCTACTTGCCATAATCTACCCCTCAAATTCAAATGTGGCTTTTACTATCGGTCACGTCTTCTATTGCCTACGGCGTTTTCCTGAGGCCGCTGCGAGATCGAGTTAGAGCCTGCAGTGGCCCTTTCGGTCAGACCCGGGGTGGCTTGCTGCATAATTCGGTCAAGCGGAATATACATCATATTATTGCCACCCTTTACATCGATCATCACCTTGGAAGAATTGGTCATAACTGATTCCATGGTATCAATATACATCCGTTCTCGAGTTACTTCCGGTGCTAATTTATACTGGACATAGAGCATCCTGAATCGCTCGGCCTCACCTCTGGCTTGTGCCACGACTCGCTGTTGGTAGCCCTCGGCCTCTTCAATATATCGCTGCGCTTCACCTCTTGCCTCTGGAATAACCTGATTGGCGTAAGCATCGGCCTCATTTCGAACCCTGACCTCATCCTCTCGAGCACGAATAACTTCATCAAACGCCTCCCTGACTGCATCTGGTGGGGCTGTCTCATCAACATTAACCTGTGTCAGGCTGATCCCTGTCTGGTAAGCATTCATGTAATCCTGGATTCTGACTTTTATCTGATCACCTAATATTGCCCGGCCCTCAGTTAATACTTCGTCCATTTCTGTACTTCCCACCACATGCCTAACAGCACTCTCAGTAGCTTGGTACAGGCTTTTTTCTGGCTCTCTTACCTGTAATGCATAATGCATAACATTGTTAATGACATACTGAACCGTCAACTTAACCTTGACGATATTCTCATCCTCTGTAAGCATTTCGGAGTCATGAGCATGCGACCGTACCTGGGTAACGTTATAGATCAGCACATCATCTATCAATCTCGGGTTCCAATGAATCCCGGGTTGTATCACAGCTTCCTGGACTTNACCGAATCTGAGGACCACGCCTCGCTCCTGCTCATCAACGGTATAAACGCCCAATAGGAAATACACGATCAACAAAACAAATNCCGCTGTAATCAACAGTGAGGACCCCATACCTTTACCACNGCTGGTACTACCCCCTGAGCTACCAGNNCCTCCGCCAAACATCTTGCTGAGATTANCCTGCAATTTCTTAAAAGCCTCATCTAAATCCGGTGGGCCTTGATCATTTCGATTACCCCANGGATCGCGGTCNCCAGAATTACCGTTGCCAGGTTCATTCCACGCCATATTTTTCTCCATTTCGCACTTTAGCGAATATCTATCTTCCCATTAATCTTATGATTATACATAGCNTAACGCTGCATTAGAGCAGAANTCAATATNCTNANNTTACGTTTTTCGATACGCATATGAAGNTCGATTACACCCGTATCGTGTGTAACTTCTCTAATAACCGANCCCATCTTGAAACACTTGGCGCGAATCATACCTTGTTCTGGATTCAAAGTAACAACGGTTTGTACAAGCTCGCCAGCAAGCAATTCATCNATACAATNCANCATAGCATCCAATCCCTGTCCAACNAGCGCTGATACNCTGACACTAATCGGTGTGCCAGCGCTATCNCGACGAATGACTGGCATCTCCATTTCAAGCAGATCAGACTTATTCAATACCAGTAACTGNGGTATCTGGTCAGCNCCAATTTCCTTTAATACCTTATTTACCTCAGTTATTCTCTCCTGCTTCTCAGCTGCAGCAGCATCCACGACATGTAAAATCAAAGCTGAATGGCTAACTTCTTCCAGGGTCGCTTTAAACGCTTCAATCAGAGTATGAGGTAAGGCTCTTATAAAACCCACCGTATCAGAAAGAATCATTTTNCCGGTCAATGGCAGACTTATCTGACGCAAGGTGGGATCAAGGGTGGCAAACAGTTGATCCGCTGCATGCACGTCCGCATGGGAGAGGGTATTAAACAAAGTTGATTTGCCTGAGTTCGTGTATCCGGCCAATGCAACCGTGGCTGTCTCAGAACGCTGCCTGGCCTTTCTGTTCTGTTTGCGCTGCCGCTGCACTTTAGCAAGCTTCTGTTTGACCTTCTTTGTTCTGGCTCGCAACTGGCGCTGATCTGCTTCCAACTGCGTTTCACCATCACCCGATAGACCGGCACTGGCGCCCTGACTTTTCCCTGAACCACCTCGCTGTCGATCAAGATGGGTCCAACCCCGCACCAATCGAGAAGCGGCATGTTGCAACTGCGCTAGCTCTACCTGTAATTTGCCTTCATGGGTTCGAGCACGCTGGGCAAAAATTTCCAGAATCAACCCGGTTCGACCCAACACTCTTCGGTGCGCTGCCTGCTCAATATTCTTTTCCTGAGAAGGCGATAAATCTTCGCTGAAGACAATAATACCGGCATCAAATTGGCTCGCCTGATCGCAGATTTCCTGTAACTTTCCAGACCCGACCAAACTCTTGGGATGCGGAATTTTTCTCGGATTAATAACGATAGCGACGGTTTCCAGTCCCGCGGAGCCCACCAGTTCCTCCAGCTCAACAAGGGTGGCCAGGCAGGAATTGACCTTGCTTGAAAAAACCAGCAGGGCGCGCAGCCCTGCTTTGGGTCTTTCAATGAACAATTTGTCTACCACGGGAAACTAGTTTTCACTCGATTCGTCCTCCTGATACTCAATAACCACCGGTTTAGATGGAACAATGGTAGAAATTGCTGATTTATAAATCATTTGATTCACGCTATTCCGCAATAGTATTACAAATTGGTCAAAGGATTCGATCTGCCCCTGCAGCTTGATGCCACTGACTAAAAAAATTGAAACAGGTATTCTTTCCTTTCGTAGAATATTCAGAAAAGGGTCCTGTAATGACTGTCCCTTTGACATAATGACTCCTCATATTTAATAACTGTGTGCCCACAAAATCCACGCATTCTACCTTCTGTTGCAACCGTTTTAGATGCCTTTGATATCTGGTAATCAAATGGCCTGGGTTAAACTAAGCTGTCAGGTTTGCCTTCGCCTGAATGTTATATGCTGGCCGCCTCGACGATTTTCAATACCTCGGCAAGATTTGCTTTATCTAAAACTGCCAAATCTGGCCAGCTACGCAACCAGGTATACTGTCGCTTGGCCAGTTGCCTGGTTGCGGCAATCGCTTTTTGTCTCATTACATCAAAATTGCACTGCCCCTCCAGGTAATTCCACACCTGTCGATAACCAACCGATTTCAAGGCGGGTAACTCTGGATCAATACCCGGCATGGCGCGAATATTAATAACTTCATCAATCAGCCCTCGCTCTAGCATCTGATCAAATCTCTCTGCAATCCTTAAGTGAAGTATCTTCCGATCCGAAGGAATAATGGCAATTTCGGTCAGCTCAAACGGGCAGGGCTGATTACCCTCTTGAAGTAACTGGCTCATAGACTGCCCGGTCAATCGATGCACCTCTAACGCGCGCTGTAATCTCTGCTTGTCCGCCGCTTTAATTCTACTCGCTGCCTGGGGATCTATCCTTTTCAGTCTGTCATGCAATCTGGTCCAGCCATACTGCTCTGCCTCTTCGATTAACTCAGACCTTATCGCTGGATCAGCAGCGGGTAGATTCGCAATTCCATCTCTTAGCGCTTTGATATAGAGCATGCTGCCTCCCACCAGAACAGGCAACCGCTGCCGAGAAAGAATTTCCTCTATCAGCATAACTGCGTCCGCCCTGAAGTCAGCAGCAGAATAGGGATTGCTGGCATCGCGAATATCGATCAGATGATGGCGAACCTTACGTTGCTGTTCTGCATCCGGTTTGGCACTACCAATATCGAAACCCCTGTATACCTGGGCCGAATCAACACTGATCACCTCCAGAGGTACTTCTTCGGCTAATTCATAAGCGAGCTGTGATTTCCCGCTGGCGGTTGGGCCCGTTATAACCAAGACCTGGGTCACTAGCGACCCCGCATGAACAAAGCATCCAGTTCACCCAGGGAAAGCTGAAACCAGGTTGGCCTGCCATGATTACACTGGCCACTGCGTTCGGTTTCCTCCATATCTCTTAGTAAGGCATTCATTTCATCCAGGGTTAACTTACGATTGGCTCTGACAGAACCATGGCAGGCCATGGTTGAAAGAATCTCGTCCCGATTCTCCTCCATACGAGCACTGCTCCCATATTCAAGCATGTCGGCTACAACATCCCTTAGTAGTTGCTCTGCACTGGAACGCCCAAGCAGAGCAGGCACGCCCCTTATAACCACAGATTCTGCTGATGCCGGATCTACCTGCATACCCAGCCCGGCCAGTTCTGGTTGCATTTGCTCGACAGCTTCGACTTCTTTGTCACTCATAACCACACTGATCGGTACCAGTAATGGCTGAATTTTCAATCCTTCCTTATCCATGGAATGTTTTAATTGTTCATAGGTTATTCTTTCATGGGCCGCATGCATGTCCACAACGATTAAACCGGATTTATTCTGGGCGATAATATAAACGCCGTGAAGCTGGGCTAAGGCAAAACCTAAGGGCGGGAAAACCTGATTTTCCTGTTCGCTCAAATCCCGTCCAGCATCATTGGCCGACATGGCCATCCAGGACTTGGGCCCACCTGCTGCCTGCGCCTGGCCATACGATCCCGGACGAGCTCCGAACTGAATCGGCTTTTGAGCATAACTCGGCATCTGCTCAGCCATATTCATCGCTGTGCTTTCACCAAGCCGGCCATCGGCTACATGACCCTCAACCACGTCGGGAGTAACTGAAGCCAGAACTCTATTGATCGTCCTGTAAATAAAATCATGGACCTGCCGACTATCCCTAAAACGCACCTCATGCTTGGTGGGGTGAACGTTAACATCCACCATGCGAGGATTTACCTCAAGGAATATCGCGTAAGCCGGCTGACGTCCATGATAAAGCACATCCGAATATCCTTGCCGAACTGCATGGCTCGCCACCTTGTCTCTGATAGTTCTGCTATTGACAAAAAAATACTGTTGATCCGCCTGGCTTCTAGAATAACTCGGTAAGGAAATCCAGCCCTTTAAAGTCATATCAAGCCTGGTTTCTTCAAAATACAGTGCCTGGTCAACAAAAGACTGGCCGAACACCGTTGAAATCCTGTGTTTTTGGTCGAGTTCAGTTTCAGCGGCCCGAAACTGGCGAACAAGTCTGCCATTATGGGTCAGGCTTAAACTAACACCTACATGACTTAAACTTACCTTGCGAATAACATCTTCTATTCTCTGTAACTCGGTACGCTCTGTGCGCAGGAATTTTTTCCTTACAGGCGTGTTAAAAAACAAATCACGCACCTCGACACTGGTACCCCGCCCGTGTGCAGCGGGTTCCAATATACTGAGCATTTGTTCACCCGCAGACCTGACTGACCAGCCTGATTTACTATCCAGCGCATTGGAAGTCAGCAGTAACCTGGATACTGAAGCAATCGAGGCAAGCGCTTCACCTCTGAAGCCCAGAGAAGTGATACCCTGCAGGTCTTCCTGAATCGCTATCTTAGACGTTGCATGGCGGGCCAGCGCCAGCTCAAGGTCTTCTTTGATAATACCCAAACCATCATCGCGAACCCGGACCAGCTGACTTCCGCCTGCTTCCAAACTGATATCAATGGTTTTCGCCTTAGCATCCACGGCATTTTCTACCAGCTCCTTAACGACAGATGCGGGTCTCTCGACGACTTCTCCTGCGGCAATCTGATTAGCCAGCCTGTTGGTAAGAGCATGAATACGAGTGTTCATTTACAGTTGCGGTATCCTCAACGTTTGTCCGATCCTAATGGTATTAGACTTCAGGGTATTGGCACGCTTTAGATCTTCAAAACTAATATTATATCTCAAAGCAATCTCTGACAGCGTATCACCCCGCCTAATGACATGGGTAATTGTCTCTCCAGTCGTTGCGTCCTGCCCGGCTGCGAGCAACGTACCGTTCGGCGGAGTTCGACTAAAGTATTGATTTATCCCAGCAAAAATACCCGCTGCCAGCTTCTTCTGATGTTTTCTCGATGCCAGCTTGCGGGCCTCACCGGGATTGGTAATGAAACCCGTTTCTACCAGCAATGAAGGAATGTCGGGCGATTTAAGAACCAGAAATGCAGCCTGTTCGACATTTTTCTTATGCAACCTGTTAATGGGTTTGATTCCCAGCAGAATAGCCTCGCCCATTTCGAGACTGGCACTCAAGCTGGCTGTCTGGGAAAGATCCAAAAGTACACCGGCGAGCATATCATCCTTATCATCCAGACTAACACTGCCTACACCGCCAATTAAATCAGCTCGGTTTTCTTTCTCGGCCAGCCATTTAGCCATTTCACTGGTAGCCCCACTCTCAGAAATCGCATAAACCGACGCCCCATTGGCTGAACTGGTCTTCCAGCCATCGGCATGAATGGAAACAAAGACATCGGATTGGTTCTCCCTGGCTATGGCTGTTCTTTTACGGCGCGCGACATAATAATCGCCCTGCCGGGTCAACACTCCCTTATAGCCATAGGTTCGATCAGCAATGGTTTTTAATTCCCTGGAAATAGCCAGCACGACTTTTTTCTCGTACAGATTTCCTGGCCCGATTGCGCCTGGATCATCACCACCGTGCCCTGGATCAATCGCAATAACTATTTCCCTTGGTTTCCGATCCGCTGAACCAGCGCCCTGGATGAGATTTTCGACCTGCTGATCTTCGGTGAACAGGTCAATCACCAGACGATCCCGGTACTGTGCAATCGGTTTTAGAATGAAACTCCTTGGCTTTACTTCTTGTTTTAAATCAAGAACGATGCGCAGGTTTTCCTGAGATGGCGGTGAAAATCTGAGTGTTGCAATGGGCGTCGCTTCAAGGGAGAGTTCGGCTATTTCAGCCTTCAATTCATCCCGTTGCATCCGCGTATCATTGAGATCAATCACCAGTCTTGATGGGTTTTCGAGCATAAACAACTTATGTTCTACTGGGCCACTGAGATCAAATACCACCCGGGTTTTTTCTGGATCAGGACGAATCCTGATTCCATCAACCGTCTGCTGCGCCATCACAGCAATACTTGCCTGGAGCATCAGCAACAACACTCCAGTTCGCATAGGACCGATAAATTTCAATTTATGCGTTCCTGAAAAGTTTCCAGCTGCTGTAATACACGCGCTCCCTTTGAAGAGAAAGAAGTGATCAAGGCAGTCCGTTCCAGACTGTTCTTATAAGCCAGACTCACCACTAAATCCTGCTGTGGCAAAAACCCATAACCTCTCTCTGGCCACTCGATGACACATAAACTGGTGGTTTCAAAGTACTCTTCAACACCAAGATAGTGTAACTCTTCTGGGTAGCCCAGTCTGTATAAGTCAAAATGAATCACCGACCGATCGCCTATCAGATAAGGTTCTATGAGCGTGAAAGTTGGACTTTTAACCGCACCCAGATATCCCAGTGAACGCAGCAGGCCTCTACACAAGGTTGTTTTTCCTGTTCCCAGATCTCCCTGTAGAAAAACTAAACCACCCTCGTCCACCAGGACCGCCAACTCACCGCCAAGTGCTTCAGTCTTATGAAAATCAGCCAGTTCAATTTTCAAGATGTATCTCTGCCAGACAAACATCGACCGATTGCAATCGGTAAATCCGATGCGATCAGACCGACTTCACCCAATTCACCGGTCAGCTGTTCCGCCGCCCTGGCATGATTGACGACCCCCATACAGGCGGCCTGATAAAGGCTGGAGGTCTGCCCGATCAGACTACCAATAACGCCTGCGAGCACGTCCCCCATGCCAGCACTGGCCATGCCGGGGTTTCCGAAAGGACAAAGGCTGAGCTGCTCGCCACCATGGACAAGGCTGCCCAATCCCTTCAGCACGGTCACGCCGCCATAACGCCTCTGCAGTTCCTCCGCAACTTTGAAACGATCATCATCCACCTCAGATTCACCCATTAACCTGGCTGCCTCTTTAGAATGCGGTGTCAGAATCCAGTGTTCATAATATCGAGGCGCCACAGCAAGCATGTTTAATGCATCGGCATCTACAACCATGGGTTTGCCTGAACCCAGAATTGCTGAAAACAACTCTAATGCCCATTCATCTCGCCCTAAGCCGGGCCCGACTACGATGCTGGTAGATTTCTCCAGCAAAGTGATCAGATCATCACCTGAGGCCACTGCATGTGCCATGACCTCCGGGCAACGACTTAGCAAGGGCCCTATATTTGCCGCGCGAGTGGCAACAGACACCAGGCCCGCACCAGAACGAAGCGCCGCTTCGGCGGCTAATATGATGGCGCCAGCCATACCTTGGTTACCACCCACCAGCAGAATATGCCCATATTGATTCTTGTAACCCCGGCGAGATCGTGTCGGCAGCCATTGTTCAGCCAAGATTTCCACGGGGGCAGGATTTACCTGTAAATACACTGATGCAGGGGCGCCTAAATCAGAGAAACAGATCCTGCCAGCCACATCAGGGCCATCGTTACAGTACAGGCCTCGTTTCTGGCCAATGAAGGTGACCGACACGGTTGCCTTAACACAGGCGCCGAAACTGACTCCCGTATCAGCACAAAGACCCGACGGCAAATCCACGGATAACACAGCTGCAGCACTTTCATTAATGTCTTGGATTACCTTTCTATATTCGGCCCTGACTGGCCCGACAACGCCAATACCCAGTAAAGCATCCACTATCAGGCATTCCTCTGATATAACCTCAACGGCGCAGAACCGAGCGCTGCTTTGCTCGCATAAGGCTAAAGCCTGGCGGGCATCCGCCTTTAATTTTTTCTTCTCGCCTACCACTACAACATCAACATGGTGGCCCCTATCTGCCAGCATGGCCGCGATCAGGTAGCCGTCGCCGGCATTGTTTCCAGACCCGCAATAGACCAGGAAGCGGCTCACATCAGCAAAATACTGATCAATGCTGAGCACACAGGCCCGGGCAGCACGCTTCATCAGATTGATACCTGATATGCCATAATCCTGAATCAAAGCTTGATCGATGGCTCGAACATCAGCTGCAGTGAAAAGTACCATAGTATCTATGCCCACCCAGAATAGTTTACGATCAGAGCAAGTATATGCCACTCATCGCTGCAATACAGACTGGAACATCTCATAAATGGAAGAAATAAAGACCCTAATTCATCAATGGGCCCTTGATCTGGGGTTCCAGGCGGTAGGTTACAGCAACCTGGACCTTTCCGAGCATGAAGACTACCTGAACACCTGGCTAACTAACGGGTTTCA
>NZUN01000080.1 GCA_002697205.1 Gammaproteobacteria bacterium | reverse complement strand
GTAAAATCAATCATTGACGAACAATCCACTGTTATTGACCATCTTGAACGCTATATCAAAGGAGAAGTAGCCTAAGTTTCGTCTCTACTCACTCTGGGTTACACCAGAGAAGACGGCATTTAACCGGGACAGACTGATTTCAAATGCCGTTTCTGCGGTTGTCCTGATAGAAAATCACCCCCCCCCCCAAAAAACTCGCCAAAGAATTGGTATAACAGGTCAATTATGGCAGTAAATCTGCGGTTATACCTGGACCATCAAATGACTATTGTATTCGGGGGTGAGTTGCGCATTGAAATAAAGCCCGATACTGTAAACGCATTAATGCAGTGAGAACTCATCATGAATGACACTACCGACCAGGCCAATGCCTGGAGAACCGAGACACCAGGAAACCTAGATTGGCCCAGGACTGCTCGACCCGGTGATCAAAACAAGTATTTTATGGTCTCTGCAGATGGTCACGTGCAGGAACCCTCTGATTTCCTGTCCTCAAGAATTGACAAGGCATACCACGATCGTTTGCCCGGTGTGGTACTCGATGGTAAAGGCAATACCCTGCAGAAAACAGAAGGTTTCCGGCCAGTACGAATTCAGAATATCAATTTTGCTGGTGAGGACCTGCTAAGAAATCGATCAGGGAAAACGCCGCAGGATCGAATCAGGGATCTGAGCCAAGATGGCGTGGATGCCGAAGTGCTGTTCCCAAATAAAGGCTTAACCATCTGGGCCACACCGGATTCAGAATTCTCCCTGGCTATGTGTAAAGCCTATAACGAGTGGGCCTGGGAGACTTTTGCCGATTTCAATGACAGGCTCTCGCCCATGGCCTGTGTTGCTCCAGGGTCACTAGAGGGAACCATCCAGGAAATTCAGCGCTGCGCCAAACTGGGATTCAGGGGTATATCTCTACCCTGCAAACCTGTTTGGGGAGCCCCTGATCATAACAACGCTAATTACAACCTGCCAGAATTTGATGATCTCTGGGCCTGTATCCAGGATGTCGATCTACCCATAACCTTCCATATATCAACGGGAAGAGACCCGCGAACTTCACGAGGAAACGGCGGCGCTATCATCAATTACGCGGTGCACTCTTTAAGCCCCACCATGGAGCCTATAGCCAACCTGTGTGCTTCCGGGGTTATTGATAAATTCCCTAAGATTAATTTTGGCACCATCGAAGCGGGCATCGGCTGGGTAGCCTGGGCCTTGCAGGCGCTTGATGAAGCATACCGAAAACATCATATGTTTGTGCGCCCGAAGTTAAACCGTCTACCCAGCGAGTACTTTCGCTCAAACGGTTTTGCATCCTTTCAGGAAGACAAGGTTGGCCTGGATCTAGCCAGGCAATATGATCTGGTAAACAATTTCCAATGGGCCAACGACTTCCCGCATCATGAAGGAACCTGGCCACACTCAGCCGCAGCCATTGAGCGAACCATGGGCGGATTATCAGATGCTGAAAGGGCCAGAATACTCGGCCTGAACGCCGCCGAAATTTTTAAATTCCCGATTCCGGAAAGGTATACCTCGCAACACGATGCTGCAGCAGTCGCTAAACAAGTAGGCACCATAAAGTGAAAGATCGGTCCTTAAGGGGCAAAGTCGCCGTTGCCGGTGTCGGTGAAACAGCCTATTACAAGCGGGGAGAAGCGCCAGACGCTGAATTCAAACTTGCGTTGAAAGCTATTAAAGCCGCTTGCGAAAATGCGGGAATATCGCCGAAGGAACTCGATGGTTTTGCATCTTTCAGTAACGATCGAAGCGATCCTTCGCGTCTTGCAGCAGCCCTGGGTTGTTCTGAACTGAGGTTTTCCAATATGCAATGGGGTGGCGGCGGGGGTGGCGGTGCAGCCGCTGTGGGCAACGCAGCTGCCGCAATCGCAACCGGTATTGCCGATTGTATCGTCGTTTTCAGAGCCCTTGCGCAAGGTCAGTTTGGCCGATTTGGCCAGGGTCCTCGCCGTAACACGGTTGCTGGTGATTTTGCACACACAATACCCTATGGGCTCATGTCACCGGCACAGATGTTTGCCATGAAAGTGGTTCGTTTTATGCACGATCATGGCGTTGCGCAAAATGCACTGCGCTCAATATCACTTGCCGCCTACCATCATGCCCAGAGCAATCCCCGGGCTGTCATGTATGGCCGTCCACTAGATGAAGAAACCTATGACAGCTCACGTTGGATTGTCGAACCTTTCCATTTATACGATTGCTGCCTTGAAAACGATGGTGCAGCGGCCATGGTTCTTGTATCAGCCGAACGAGCAAAGGATTTTCCCCATAAGCCCTGTTATCTGCTCGGTGCAGTGGGTGGCTCCCATTACCGTGCCGGTGCATCGGTTCATAATACACCGCAATATGCATCCTCCACTTTTCCGAGCCTGGCACCTCACCTGTACGACATGGCCAGGGTCACAGCGAAAGAGGTCGACGTACTGCAGTGCTACGAGAATTTTACCGGCGGGGTCCTGATGAGCATGGTAGAGCATGGCTTCTGCGAGCCAGATGAATGTAATAATTTCTTCGTCAAAGAGCGCTTTCTGGCACCTGATGGCGACTTGCCTCTGAACACATCAGGTGGCAATCTCGCTGAATGTTATATGCATGGCCTGGGCTTAATCATCGAGTCAGTCAGGCAAATCAGGGGGGATTCAACCAGTCAGGTAGAAGACTCTGAAGTATCAATGACCATCTCCGGGCCTATGGTAACACCCGTGAGCTCGTGTATTTTTGGAGGGGAGACTACCCTGTGACTGAATATTATCTTGCAACTGGTTTGCCCCAGCCCAGCCCGGCACCTGATGGGTTAGATGCGCCTTACTGGCAGGGCCTACAGGATGAGAAAATCCTGCTGCAATCCTGTACCGGTTGTCACAAATGGCAATGGGGACCCGAGTGGATCTGCCATCATTGCCATTCTGAACAGGTAACATTTGCAGAGGTTCCCCCGCAAGGCATTATCTATTCTTACGAGCGAGTCTGGCACCCCGTACATCCTGCCCTGAAAAAACAGGGGCCCTACATCATTGTGCTTGTAGAAATACCTGCAGCAGATAATGTTCGCCTGGTGGGCAATCTGCTGGGGGACCCACAGCAGCAAGTCGTCATCGGTTCAACTGTGCTGGCCGAATTTGAGCATCACAACGATTCACAACCCCCTTTTAGCCTCCTGCAATGGCGGACTGACTGATTATTGCCGTGCGTTAATCTGGGTGGTTCAGGACCTAGCAATTTCATTTCATCACCCTACTATACCGTTTCCTCTGACGCGTAGCAGGCCGTAATCGGCAAGCAAAAGCTGCAATCCTATAGCGCTGTGATCATGACTTAAGCACTGCCTGGGCTGCCTGGTTTCAATAAATTCAACTCCAGTTTCAAGGACAACATTTCTGCATTGCCCGAACAGCCAAAAAATGTTTAATTCTTACTTTAGTTTTCAAGGGCATACCATGAACCCACACTACCAGGTATTGTTTGATAAAGTCCCCATTGGTCCAGTTGTCGCACCTAACCGCTTCTATCAGGTACCCCATGCCAGCGGTATGACCGAAGCCAATCCTCGGGTTCGAGCAGCCTTCCGTGGACTAAAGGCTGAGGGCGGCTGGGGTGTTGTTTCGACCGGCGCAGTCTCCATCCACCCATCATCCGATGACTCGCCTCTGCCCTACGCACGACTGTGGGACGACAACGATATTCATGCCCATGCCTTGAGTTGTGATGCCATACATCAGCACGGTGCTCTCGCCGCGATCGAACTCTGGCATGGCGGCGCTTCCGTCATGAACAGAAGCTCCCGAATTGCGCCCTACTCACCTTCCGGTGTTGGCTGGGCGGCAACTCATGTTGGCTTCATGGGGCAATTACGCCCGAAAATAATGGACGCCACGGATATTCAGGATGTTCTTCGCTGGCAGGGGCAAGCGGCTATACGCGCTAAAAAGGCCGGTTTTGACATTATCTATGTTTACGCAGGCATGGGTTACCTGCCCTACCAGTTCCTGATCAGTGAATACAACCGTCGCGATGATGCCTATGGTGGCAGCGTGGCCAATCGCGTCCGATTTGTGCACGAATTAATTGAAGCGACCCGAGACGCCGTGGGCGACAGTTGCGCGGTCGCGCTGCGAATAAGCCTGGAGGAATTGAGGGCAAAACCCAGCAACCATTTTGAATCCGAAGCCCATGAAGTTGTCTCGCTGTTATCTGAAGCTCCTGATCTCTGGGATGTCAAGATGGATTCCAGCCCAACGGACTGCAGTGCTTCGCGGTTCAGACCAGAAGGTTCGCATGAAAGCATTATAGATTTTGTCAAACAGATCACCGACAAACCAGTGGTGGGCGTGGGCCGTTTTACCTCGCCCGATACCATGACATCACAGATAAACCGAGGCATCCTCGATCTCATCGGTGGTGCCAGGGCAGGCATAGCCGACCCGTTCCTCCCCAACAAAATAAAAGCAGGCCGGGAAGACGAAATAAGAGAATGCATCGGCTGTAACATCTGCATATCAAGCTGGCATGATGGTGTTCCGGTTCGCTGCACCCAAAACGCAACTGCGGGTGAGGAATGGCGCAAGAACTGGCACCCTGAGAAATTCAACAGAACATCCAGCGAAGACCGACTGCTTATTATTGGCGCAGGCCCTGCTGGCCTTGAAGCTGCCCTGATCGCCGCCAAACAGGGCTTCCAGGTCACCTTATCGGACCAATCCAAAAACATGGGCGGAAGACTCAACTTCGAGACATCCCTGCCGGGCCTCAGCACCTGGAGGAGAGTCATTGATTACCGCCTTTATGCCCTGAAACAAATGAACAACGTTGACCTTTATAGCAACAGTGAACTTAGCAGAGACGATATTCTTGAACTGGGCCACGAGCGGGTCGTGATCGCAACCGGTGCAAAATGGACAAAATCCCTTTATTCCTCATTGGAGATACCGGTTGGTGAACTGAACCAACCCAATGTTTATACCCCTGACGATATTGCTGCGGGTATAAAAATCAATGGACCGGTATTAGTCTACGACTTTGATAATTATTACCTAGGAGGGGTGTTAGCGGAAAAATTAGCGGCACAAGGGCTTTCGGTCAGTTACGCTACGCCCGCCGGCCATGCTTCCGCCTGGACTATCATGACTAATGAGCAGCCTTTCGTGCACCAGAACCTGGAAAATGCGGGTATCCCTGTGATAACCCAGGTGCTGCTACAAAGCCATGAAAACGATACGATCAGCCTGGCTAATATCTTTACTGAAAAATTACAGCAACTGGCTGCAAAGTCGGTGCTCATTGTAGGCCTGAGAAGGCCTAACGACAGCTTGTATCAAACCCTTATTTCAAACCCCAATGCAACCCTGGCAGCGGGGATTAAGTCTGTAGACCGCATTGGGGACTGCCTGGCCCCTGGCGCAATTGTCCATGCCATCTATTCCGGGCACGACTATGCTCGCAACCTGGTCACCACCCGATCTAATTTATATCTCCGGGATATCCCTATTGCTGTTAATCCACCGGGGGCTGTGATCTGATCAAAATCACTCGTAGCCTTGACTCACCTGGCCTGATTCTGTCCGGCATTAACCGGTGATTTAAGCGGCAGATACCAGGCCACTGCATTGAAGAAAATCAGCAAGACGCCCAGCCATCAACAGCGCATCGAAACAACCAAGCTTGCAGTAAGTCAGCCTTCGCTCCTTGCGTTAACGCATCACCAGATGGTCGGACCTGACTAACTCCGCGCTTTGCCTTGCTTCAATATGGCCAAAGCAGCAAGACAGCCACCACCACATAGTGCAGCTATCGTTAAATACAGATACTGATAACCCTGCGCACCTGGAAAAGTATCCAGCAGGAAACCACCCAGCAGGGGCATGAAAACATCCGGTGTAAAACCAATCGCCGATATTAATCCCGCTGCCGTACCTGTAACCACCTGGGGAATTCCGCCTTCCTGCAATAGCGCGAAATAAATACCCCGCATTGCAAAAATGGCAATGCAAACCAGAGCCACATTAACTAGCATGAGCCACAAATAATCAGCACCTTCTGGGATAAAGGCAAACCCTGTAAAGCAGATAGTAATTACCAGCATCATAAATAATACCGTTTTAGCCACGCTAAAACGATCAGCGGCCAGGCCCGCGGTAAATGAAGCCAGCGGTTTCAACCACATCCTGGCAACACCGATCGCACCGCCTGTAACTACGCTGACGCCAAACACATCACTGGCATAGGGGGTAAAATAAAAAGACCCCCAATAAGCACTGTAAGCTGTGAGTACCACCATCGCTATCAACCATACCATCGGCATCCTGATGACCTGAACAACCTCCTCAACACCAGGTAGTACCAACGAAACCTCATTCCTACCACCCTGCTCATCATCGAGTACAAACCAGGCCGCTACAGCCAGTACAATATTGGACATGGCGAACAGGAATATGACCTGTGCCAGAGCGGTTGAGTTGCTGCCAAACCAGGCGAAAACAGCCAGGAATAACGTACTACTGATCATTTCTGCAACCCCTCGGCCACTCTCTAAAGTGCCAAAGGCGCGGCCCTGCTGATTTTCCGGTGCCCAGGAACGTGTCGTTTTAATGAGTGCGCTCCAGAAGACCAATGAAATACTAGCCCCCCAGAAAGCATGCAGAAGAATACTGGCGGCGTAACCCGGGAAGGTCGCAAAGTAAAAACCACCCAGGCCTGTGGTCAATAATGCGCCACTGATCAGTTTCCTTGGGGAGTATCGATCAGCTACCCAGCCCCCCGGAAAATAGGCGAGCAGAGAAAACGCACCAAAAACACTCATCAGCACGCCCATCTGGACGTTGTCATAACCAAACGCCTGCTGCATAGGGATGTAATACACCTCCCTTAGGAAGGGCAGCATAAAGATGATCCCGCCAGAGAAACATAGGATAGTCATGATCAGCCAATGGCGAAGATTACTCATACTCAATCTTTCTAATTAAAGAATCTGAATTCTGCCCACAATCCCAGGTACGTACCAGCGAACCACCCATTCGCCAACTCCGTGAGTGCTGATCATGTCGTCAGAGGAGACCATGATTGGCTGGTCAGAATCATGAAGGCTGCCTAATTGAAGGGCCCTGGATTTCTGTTTTATCGTCAAGCATTTCTTCACGCCATGTGGAAAGGTTATTCTCAATGGCTCAGAACCCCATTATCCAGAGTGATTGATCCCAGGCCCACAGCCAGTGCCCTGTATAGATCCAGAAACCAGCATGAATAAATAACACCCCATAAAAAAATTTAGCCACATGCGCCAGCATTAGCATGCGGCCTTCCGTGATCCCCCGGTTCTGCAGATAAACCTTCATTTCAATAGCCGCAATTATCAGCAACCAGAGCAGGACATCCTGTAAATCAATCCAAAGGTTGGTACCTTCAAATGAATAACCATCCTTATCTGTGACCACCTTCTTTTTTAATAGATAAAAATCCTGCCCCTGTGCCAAGTCGTTGCAGTTACTGGCATTAACCGGCGTGTAGATATTATTCTCAGTAAAAGAAAATTCCTGTTCTGCGAGCTGGCAAAGACTGGTGACCTCATTTGCCTTTTCGACTCCGACATATTCCATCATATCGGTTACGCGAGCCACAACAGTATGAATCAACAGTACATAACAGATTAACCGAATCGCATTCAGGCTCCAGCGAATGAGTGCTCGCTCTGCATTTTCATCTGACAGGAGGTGGGTATCCAGCTCAAAAACCATAAGCAGACCCAGCCAGCCAAAAACGTCCAATGAGGTAGAGAATTCGTTAGTCCATTGCAGCCAGGTACCGCCGCCACGCAACACTTGCGAGGCTACACCAAAATCTTCCATCAAATAAAAGCAGAAATTGATGGACAGCAATGCGTAAACCAACCATTTAAGCAGTTGGCCACTATTCAAAAAAGCCGTCAGACTGCCGAGGATATTTACTGAGGAGTTAGTCAACCAGAATCACTATTCAGATAAAACGTTAGGGCCAGTGTAATGCTAACAGTGCTCTCATGCCAAGTTGTCATGGTCCGTTACTGGCTTTTACCAAAATTTCAAAACCCAATTTAGGGTAGTTTCCATTACCAGGTTCCAGNCGGGTCAGGCCAACCTCATCGGTTTCGACAAACAATGCCAAAACCAGCATACTTCCTGATCAATACCCTTATGAATTAAACCTTTTCCACAACTATCATGTAAAAAACTGGTTAAGCCATGGCGAATACTAACACCTCTAAATCAGATAAAAGTTCCGTGTTACAGCCATCACTGCCTGCTGAGCTCTACCTGGACCCAGTCGTCTATCAAAATGAGTTACGCAAAATCTGGTACCGCCAGTGGATCTACGCAGGCCGCACCGACCAGCTACCCAGCCCGGGCGACTATATGCTGCATACCATCGGCAACCAATCAATCATTGTTACTCGCAATGAAAAAGGTCGTATAGGCGCCTTCCATAATACCTGCCGGCATCGCGGTTCTGCCCTCTGCCAAGCCCAACAAGGGCAGTTCAAGCAGGGTCAAATCATCTGCCCTTACCATCGCTGGAGCTACTCTCTGACGGGTGATTTACTGAATACGCCTTTTCTCGATCTTGCTGACGCTAACAGGAATTTCAGTTTATACCCTGTCCAGTGCCAATCCTGGAAAGGTAATATTTATCTGAACCTGGATACCAGCCGTTCGGTAGAACTCGGGGAAACTGCTGACCCGGGGTTCACAGTACTGAATAACTGGCCTTTAGAACAACTGAAACTCGGCCATAGCCATCAGTTTGAACTGGCCTGTAACTGGAAAATATTCTGGGAAAATTATCTGGAATGTTACCATTGCCCAGGCATTCACCCGGAACTATGTAAACTGGTGCCCCTGTACAAAGCTGCATTATCAACGGACAGACTTGACCCGGATACTGAACTGGCAGATGCCGTAGGCTCCGGAATTGAATCCTGGACCACCACAGGAAAGGCAATATCGTCACCCTTCCCGGGGCTTTCCGAAGCAGAATGCAGCGCCGGTCATACCTTCATGGAACTCTACCCAAACCAGTATATCGTTGCCCATTCTGATTACATACGGCAAGTCTCAATTACTCCCCTGGCCACTGACCGGACACGTATTACTGCAGAATGGTTATTCAGCGAAGAAGCAATGGCTGGTGCAGATTTTGACCCAACACCAGCGATAGCATTTTCAAAACAGGTGCTCGCTGAAGATGCCATGGTCAATGAAATCAATCAACAAGGCATAACCGCTCTGCCGCATCGGCAAGGGTATCTGACTCCGCAGGAAGGTGACCTGGCAGGTTTTCACCTGATGTATATGAAGTGGATGGATATCCCNGTTTAAGTGCGCCAACACTGCATGGGACTATACTTTACCCTTTAAAGGTTCAAATAATCCGTCAGCGCCCTCTGGTACAAGTCGATAGCCCTGCAATCCAGCGGACCGAATTTAAATTCCTACAACAATGATCCTCTATCCGTTCAAACTATTGTGNGCNGCCTCNATACCAGCCTTTAATTTGGANACCAGCTCATCAATCTGTTCNANNGTNANNATCANNGGNGGAGANAGCACGCAGACATTAATGAGCGGNCTGACNATCAGGCCNAACTGNTAGCAGTANTGATCAACCAGNTCACCNAGNGCATAATCGCGATCCAGCANGGTGTTNCCNGTAATAGNGTCCGGNGCCTCCANTTCTATCGCNGCCATNANACCNAGNCCGCGNACGTTCTTCACCAGNGGCAATTCNAGCAGNCCCTGCAANNTNTCNTGAAAATAAGGCGCTACTTCNNGNACATGCTCGAGCAGNTNNTCNTTGACAATAATATCCCAGACAGCCANGCCAGCAGCNCAGGATACNGGNTTNGCAGACCAGGTATAACCCGTNGNNAANATATNNCCGTCTGCATTNTCCAANGAAATTTCNGCCATAAACNNGTCCGATACNGCNAANCCNCCNAGCGGNANNTANCCNGANGTAACGCCNTTNGCNAANGTNATNATGTCNGGGCANACNNCAAATANTNCNTCNGATGNNAACCANTGNCCCANNCNGCCNAATCCGGTNACNACCTCATCNGCAANATATANNATGCCNTGNCNNTTNACNGTCTCCCAGCAGCGNCGATTGTAATCCGCCGGAGGTACAATTACCCCACCTGACCCCATCACCGGTTCAGCGATAAAACACATGACATTATCGGCGCCAATGCTGGCAATAGTGGATTCAAGCTCCNCAATCAGAAAATCACANAAATCTTCTTCGGTTCGGTTNTGCCCACTCTGAGANAGATCAGGTGCCGACAGAAAATGTACATTTTCTGTGTCAGTATCCATCGCAGNCTTATCTCTCTCCTTACCGGAGACCGATGCAGCAAGATAAGTACTACCGTGGTAGCCTTTCTGCCTGCATAGGATATGTTTTCGATGCGGTTTACCTTTTATATTGTTAGCTAACTGGCAGAGACGTAGAGCCGCATCTACAGCGGTTGACCCNCCTGTGGTGAAAAAAATTCGATTGAGATCACCCGGTGTCACCGAAGCAATTTTCTGAGCAAGTTCTGTTTCACCCGGNTGAAAAACCGAAAAAGTGCTTGCATAGCCGAGCTCCATGATCTGTGCAGAAACNGCATCGGCAATTTCCTGGCGACCATATCCCACCTGCATACACCACATGCCACCAGGGCCATCAAGTAACTGATGATCGNTGTTGTCGTANAAATAAACACCCTNCGCACGGCAAATCTGTGGCGTCGAATCATCTTTGCCCAGAGCAGGNAGATTAGCCCAGGGGTGTAGTAAATGCTGATTAAAATTTTCTCTTGATTTCATATGCAATNNAGGGCCATNCCGCAAGCNCAATGCCTCCTTTCTCCTCAAACNCTGGGTGATCTCTGTAATCGTTCCTGACCACAGNATCGTGGTCGATCATCATATCCCAGAATCGCGTTAAACGCAGGACTTAAACAATAGCAGCAAAAGANTTCTTGGCGGCCNTNATCATCGGTGCAATTGATCAAANCCATNNGCAAATATAAATGTCCAACCGGTCNTGGGTNGCGATTGAACATGACTGCCACCCNTGATAAATTCTGTAAATGCCCNCTGCCAAAAAGAAAACCTGCTACNGCGTTCACTACCTTCATAGANGATACCTNCAGACTCTGAAAATAGCTGTTCGACTTACCTGTATGCTGACCCTGCTGTTCGGTGCAGCCGCTTTCGGCGACGCTACCTCAGATGATCAAGCAAACTTAGCTGNCAAAATAAACTGCCCNCTGTTCGGTGCCGCCAGAGGGCTGGATTCAACCCTGACGATCCAAATACAAAACGTCCACCGCTCTTATGTCTTACACNTGCCNCAGGACTATAATTGCGGATCGAAACATCCCTTGGTGATAGGCCTGCATGGCTACACNGGATCCGGCTCAGATTTTCAACACAAGACAACCGGCATGTTCGCCANCATCAATCGACACAGTTATATAGGGGTCTTTCCAAATGGTACTGAGTCTGCACCAGGCAGTGGTCTAACCTCTTTTAACGACCTTGGCTCAAGGTTTGACAATGGTCCACNCGGCCCTACCTGCGCACCCGAATCCTACTCCTATGATGATTTCGAAAACTGCCCGAAAACAGAGCAGACACGTCAGTGTCACTGGGGAACAAGCTGTGCAGACGATCTGCTATTCNTACGCAGATTAACCGATCACCTACAGGCCCACTANAGCATCGATGCNNGCCGAATTTTTCTCATGGGNTTCAGCCAGGGTGCACAGACCGCTGCAGGCATCGCCTGCGGTCTACAGGATAAACTGGCTGCTGTGATCCCGNTTCACGGCTTCCCCACAAGAGGATACGCCTGTGGCCCTGAAAGCAAAGTATCTCTACTCCAGATCGTTGGCCACCAGGATCAGGTCGTTAACGGTCTNGGCCAGGCCAGTGCAGACGGTATGATCTACGATTCCGCAGCCACCACTGCNTCGGTCTGGGCAAANGCCCAGCACTGTGCCAAAAACGGCAATACACCTTACCCCACCGTTTCAGACGGCTACCAAAGCTGGCAATGCTCTGAACACGCCAACTGCGCCAGCGCCGCGTCGATTGTCACCTGCTCCTGGCAAGGCGGCCATGTCTGGGCAAAACAGGGCNCCAGAAACATCGGTTTAGAAGCCATATGGGAGTTTATGGGGAACACTTCGAAATAAACTGANNGCAGCTATTAGCCAAACTGAAAAATATGTAACTGGAAAATGGTCAGACAATTGGCGACAATAACATGGNTTCGGTTCATAAAAGTCATGCAAGATACCGTNTAGGNCGATTACGGTTAAAAGCACATCAACAGGATAATGATGCNATTCAAGTCCNTAGAAGGTGCCTACCGNCATAGTGCAGCAATCGTATATAGCCTGGCNACCTATACACTGGGATGGTCCCTATTGTTCTTCTCCGGCTGGGCTGGCTTCCTGCCAGGTCTACTTTTGCTCGCTCATGGGCTGATAATCGGTGCCTATTTAATACATGAGTGTGCCCATAACACCGTGTTCAGATCAAACAAGCACAATGCTTCTCTTGGCAAAATACTAGGCTGGCTATGTGGTTCCAGCTACGGAACCCAGGAAGATATTCGCTACAAACANTTTCGCCATCATGTCGATAATGATGATGTTGTCTGGTTTGATTACGAAGCTTTTTTCCTCCGCCATCCGTTATTTTACAGGGTCACCATACTGCTTGAGTGGTTCTATATCCCTGCCCATGACNTTCTCATGCATACCATCATGATGTTCAGCGCTTTTATCATTCCGCAAAGACATTCGCAACGANTCCGCAATTTAATNGTTATTATTATTCGAGGCAGCCTGATATTAACCCTGGCTTTATGGTTCCCNNTAGCATTGCTGGGCTACATCATCGCTTACACGCTGATGATCATCGTCTTGCGATTCATGGATGGTCTAGAACACGACTACCCTTATCATTTAAGACTCTATTCGGATGAAGTCTCCGAACATAAAGGGGATCTGGCCTGGGAGCAGGAACACACTTTCAGCCCCATGATATCCTGGCGCCATCCTCGGCTTAACTGGCTGGTATTAAATTTTGGCTATCACAANGCCCATCACGCCAGACCCACCACCCCCTGGTATGAACTACCCGCCCTNCATGAAAAACTGTTTGGCAGCTCTGCNGAGAATATAATTCCGCTATGGCCTCAGTTAGTGATGTACCATCGTTACCGCACCTATCGTATATTTCATGATGCCCCCGGCCTGACCCCCGTCTCAGGTAANGCATTTCTCAAGGCAACCCAGCAGGCCAAAGTCACTGGCGGAAATGCGGCATCTTTCCTTACCTCCTTTTAGGACTTGCTTTGCAAAAATTAGAAATTTACCAGTCGCTATGGGCNATGCAANAACGCATTCCAGGTAAGGCNGAGCGNTCCATGCCTGAACAATTCAAGCAAATTGCTGAAGCTGGCTACCATGGCGTGTGCCTGGATCCCGCGGTTGACGAGATTAATGANTGCCTGGCTTTAAAACCCCTTTTTAAAGAATATCAACTAGGATGTATGGTCAATGCTTTCCCATACACAGCNGAAGAACTGGCGCCACTACTGGACATGGCAGCCAGNCTCAATGCCAGCCAGGTTAATATTATCGGCGGCGTCATGCCCTTACAGCCCAGTGCAGCGGCCTCCGTGGTACGCTCGTGGTTAACTACCGCTGAGCATTATGCAATGCCTGTACTGATGGAAACCCACCGCAACGGCACCTTAAACGACCTGTTCTATACATTGGAAGTCTTGCACCAGGTNCCAGAATTACGNTTATGCGCTGATCTTTCACANTTCGTGGTTGACCGGGANTTNCCCTTACCCTTAAGCGAGCAGGACGGTCAATATATTGACCAGATATTAGAACGCTCAGATTCATTTCAGGGCAGAGTATCCAATAANGAGCAAATCCAGATTGCCCTGAACTTCCCTCAGCACAAACAATGGCTCGACCAGTTCCTTGCCTGGTGGCGACAAGGGATGAGCAAGTGGNCTGNGCGNAATGGACAAACTGCNACCTTAAGATTCCTGGTCGAACTTGGCCCGCCTCCCTATGCCATTACAGATGGCAATCAACGGGAACTCAGTGATCGATGGCAAGAGGGCCTGCAGATCAAATCCCTGGTCGAACAAATCTGGCAGGACATATCGTTACANTCGACACCCTGAANAGCGTTAAAAGCNACNTTTTCTTGAATTCTACTGNTGTANCGGNCAATTTCTATCCANGCNGCACGGTCATTATTTNNTCCGGTTTTAGTTATCTTTTCCGCGTTGAGCGCCTACCTTACAAAAAAAATATTTTCTGTTTTGCAATCAGGCCATGTGGTTGTGGTTACAGTTTTTCGGGACAGGCATTCGATAAGGTTGACAGCCCGGAGTGNATTGTCCNGGGAGAGCTCAGGATGGTTTAGCTTTCTGCATCGCTTCAAGATAGTGAAGCGCTTTCCGTGANATAAGTGAAAATTCCGTATTTTCGATGGAACACTGCTTTATGACCCTGGTTTTCATCGTTCTTGTCCAGAATTTTTCAAGATGCTGAGCCACCTGAAGCGCTACCTCATCATGACTACCATTTGCACTCATATTAAGGGCAATCTGATTGATCATTTTAACNGGATGTGTCATTGGTGCTCCCTTCTAATCCAACCCTTTCAACCCGGCAAACGCTGTGGGCCAGTATAGATTACATGACGTTCTGGTCTTGTAAATGCCACCAGCGTCAGACCACTTTGATTGGCCAGTTCAATAGCCAGTGAAGTTGGCGCTGAAAGCGTTGCCAGTAACGGTATATTTGCACTGGCCGTCTTAAACACCATCTCATAACTGGCGCGACTGGTAACCAGGGCGAACCCTGGACTATTAGCATCACCTTGCCGGTTTCTGGCACCCAGCAATTTATCCAACGCATTATGGCGACCCACATCCTCGCGAATAATCAGCAATTCCCCGTTTATGCTACACCAGGCAGCTGCATGTACAGCCCCTGTCTGCCTTTGCAATTCCTGCCTCTCACCCAGCGTTACCAGGGCACTTTGCACAGCGCTATGTGTCACCCGAATATCTGATGTTATCAACGCAGGTTTATTCATGACCTGGTCCAAAGATTCTATGCCACAAATGCCACAGCCTGTTCGACCTGCCAGAACCCGACGCCGATGTTTGAGTCGGGCAAAGGGTGCTTCTGTGATAGTCATGGCCAATTCAATGCCTTTGGACGTTATATTTTCTTTACAATCCAGCAGTTGAACCGGTGAATCCAGAATACCCTCACTCATGCTGAAACCAATTGCAAAGTCTTCCAGGTCACTGGGTGTTGCCATCATCACAGCATGAGATATATCGTTGTAAACCATCGCCACAGGCATTTCTACAGCGACCTGATCCACGCCAGAAACAACCTTGCCTGCCTGCCAGACAACTCGTGACAGCGCTCTTGCTTTAACTAGATCATTCATACCTGCTGGGCTTTTTCGAGCAGCCGAAGCTGCTCTTCATGGTAGTCCTTCTGTCGCCTCTGCCAGTTTGATGGCTGGCTGACCTTACTCACCTGCACCGCGGTGACTTTATATTCTGGACAGTTAGTTGCCCAATCACTGTTATCGGTGGTAATCACATTAGCGCCGGAAACCGGATGATGAAACGTTGTATAGACCACGCCGGGCTTGACTCGGTCCGTTACCTCAGCGTGCAGTACAGTTTCCCCCACCCTGCTCTGTATGCCTATCCAGTCACCCGGGCTGATACCACGTTCCTCCGCATCATGAGGGTGAATTTCCAGAGTATCTTCGGCATGCCACTGACTGTTGTCCGTGCGTCTGGTCTGAGCACCGACATTATACTGGGACAAAATGCGCCCGGTTGTTAAAAGCAATGGGTACTTCCGGTTAGCACGTTCATCGGTGGGAACATACTCGGTAATTGCAAAGAAACCTTTACCACGCACGAACTCACCAACATGCATGATTGGCGTCCCTTCGGGAGACGCTTCATTGCAGGGCCATTGAATACTTCCCAATTTATCCAGTTTATCGTAGTTCACACCGGCAAAAGTGGGCGTCAATCTTGCAATCTCATCCATGATTTCCGATGGATGCTCATAAGTCATGCTACACCCCAACGCATTGGCAAACGCCATAGTGGCCTGCCAGTCAGCTTTACCGCTCAGAGGCGCTATGGCTTTCCGTACTCGCGAGATCCGTCGCTCTGCGTTGGTAAAGGTACCATCTTTTTCAAGGAAAGTAGCTCCAGGCAAAAACACATGGGCATACTTGGCGGTTTCATTAAGAAAAATGTCCTGGATCACCAGGCATTCCAGGGATCGCAAAGCCGCTTCAACATGCTGCGTATTCGGATCAGATTGAGCTATATCTTCTCCCTGGCAGTACAGCCCCTTAAAATTCCCATCCAGGGCTGCATCGAACATATTCGGAATCCTAAGGCCCGGCTCGGGATCCAGTGTTACGCCCCATTCTGCCTCAAACAGCTGTCGTGTCAGAGGCTCAGAAATATGCCGATAGCCAGGCAATTCGTGAGGGAATGATCCCATATCACAGGAACCCTGGACGTTGTTCTGCCCTCTTAAGGGATTAACACCCACCCCATCGCGACCCACATTACCCGTTAACATAGCCAGATTCGCGATAGCCATTACCGCAGTAGATCCCTGACTGTGCTCAGTAACGCCCAGCCCATAAAAAATAGCGGCATTGCCTGCTCCAGCATAGAGCCGAGCGGCGCGACGCAGATCATTAGCTGGGATCCCCGTAATATCAGCCGTCGTCTCCGGTGAATGCTGTTCAGCAAGGATAAATTTTTGCCACTTCCTGAACGCACCAAGGTCACTTCGTTCCTGAATATAGTCTTGGGCATGAAGCCCTTCACTGAGGATCACATGAGCCAGTGCATTGAGCACGGTAACATTAGTTCCTGGACGTACAGGCAAGTGAAATTCGGCGCTGACGTGGGGTGAACTCACCAATTCAATCTTCCTTGGATCTATGACAATCAGTTTCGCCCCAGCACGCAAACGGCGCTTGAGTCGTGAGGCAAAAACCGGATGCGCATCGGTAGGATTTGCGCCCATAACGATGGCCACATCCGCCTCGTCCACTGAAGCAAAGGTCTGCGTTCCTGCAGATTCTCCCAGAGTTGTTTTCAACCCAAAACCGGTAGGTGAGTGGCACACTCTGGCACAGGTATCAATATTATTATTACCAAATCCCGTGCGCACCATTTTCTGGACCAGGAACACTTCCTCATTGGTACAACGGGATGACGAAATAGCACCGACACTGTTATTGCCATGATCTTTCTGTATTTCAGTAAAACGCTGTGCTGCATACTGCACAGCTTCCTGCCAGGACACCTTGCGCCAGGGCTGATCAATACTGTCCCGAATCATCGGCTGGGTAATCCGATCTTTATGATTCACATAACCAAAAGCAAACCGACCTTTAACGCAGGCATGACCTTCATTGGCTTTTCCTTTTCTATCAGGCGTCATCCGAACTACCTGATCCCCTTTTAATTCTGCCTTGAAGGAACAGCCCACGCCACAGTAGGCACAGGTGGTTGTAACACTATGCTCCGGCTTACCCAAGTCGATAATGCTCTTCTCGACCAATGTCGCTGTAGGGCAGGCATCGACGCAGGCACCGCAAGATACGCATTCAGAATCCATGAATGCTTCGCTTTGTCCAGCACTGATAACCGAGGCAAAGCCGCGACCCTCAACGGTCAGGGCGAAAGTTCCCTGTACTTCCTCACAGGCACGTACACAGCGAGAACAGACAATGCATTTAGAAGCATCAAAAGTGAAATACGGGTTTGACTTATCTTTCTCGACAGCAAGATGGTTACTGCCATTATAACCGTAGCGCACTTCCCTCAAGCCAAGCTCTCCGGCTGTATCCTGTAATTCACAATCACCATTGGTTGCGCAGGTGAGGCAATCCAATGGATGATCAGAAATATATAGTTCCATCACATTACGACGTAATTTAGCTAACTCATCAGACTGGGTCCTAACTTCCATTCCTGCTTCTGCTGCCGTGGTACAAGAAGCAGGGAAGCCGTTTCGTCCCTGTATCTTAACGAGGCACACCCGGCAGGAACCAAAGGATTCGAGTTGGTCTGTTGCACATAGTCTTGGGATCTTTATTCCGCCCTGCATGGCTGCACGCATCACGGAGGTCCCCTCGGTGACGGTTACTTCAATGCCATCAATGGACAAAGTCATCATTTTCGAACCGGTACTAACCGGTGTACCACCATCTGGCTGGGGCTGATAGAATTCAAGCATTTCCTTGTTCTCCCAGGTCATGGTTTCTAAAGTCTTCAGAGAAATGACTCAAAGCGCTCCTGACCGGTGCTGGCGTCAACCCTCCCATGGCACACAGCGAGCCGGCTTCCATGGTGTCACACAGGTCATGTAACAAGATTAAATTATCTTCACGATTTTGGTTAGCCATTATTCGATCGATAACTTCAACGCCCCGGGTTGAACCAATTCGACAAGGTGTACATTTACCACAGGACTCAACAGCGCAGAATTCCATAGCAAACCGCGCCTGCGCCGCCATATCCACCGTGTCATCAAAAACCACAACGCCGCCATGACCGATCATTGCCCCGATCTGGGTAAAGGCATCATAATCCAATGGCGTATCCCATTGAGATTCAGGTAGAAACGCGCCCAACGGACCGCCTACCTGAATCGCGCGAATGGGACGCCCGGTCGCGGTACCCTGACCAAAGCTCTCCACAAGTTCTCGCAACGTTATTCCAAACGCGACCTCAATGAGCCCCCCTCTTTTCACATTGCCCGCCAACTGAACAATTAGTGTTCCTCGCGATGCGTCAGTACCAAGTCTCCGATAGGCTTCGCTACCGGCTTCAAGGACTGACGACATGGCAGCAAGGGTAAGTACATTATTAATAAGCGTGGGTTTTCCAAACAACCCCTTCATAGCAGGCAACGGCGGTTTAACCCGTACCATGCCACGTTTACCCTCTAGACTATCCAGCATTGCTGTCTCTTCACCACAGATATAGGCGCCGGCGCCAAGGCGCACTTCTAGATGAAAATTCTTCGACGAGCCTAGTATGTTCTCTCCTAAACAACCAGCTGAAAGCGCCCGTTCGATGGCGGTATTCAGCAGCCTCAATGCCACCGGGTACTCGGACCGCAGATAAATATAGCCCTGACTGGCGCCAACAGCTATACCCGCAATAATCATTCCTTCAATGAGTTGAAAAGGATCCGCTTCCATCAGCAGACGATCTGCAAAAGTACCTGAATCTCCTTCGTCTGCATTGCAGACAACGAATTTCTGTTCACTCAAGCTATTCAATACAGTCTGCATCTTGATACCCGCAGGGAATGCGGCACCGCCCCGCCCACGTAGTCCAGAATCCTTGATCTGATCCACTATCCCCTGCTGCGACAGTTGCAAGGCCTTGCGTAATCCATCAAATCCACCCAGGTTCTGGTAGCTGTCCAGGCTGACCGGGTCAATCTGTCCTGCCCGGGCAAACGTTATTCGGTGTTGGTCTCGTAGAAAATCTATCTCTTCGACGAGCCCCAAGTACAAGGGATGGATACTGGGATCGGCTTTAAGCACAGTTAAAATGCCAGAAATATCTGCAGCCGTTACGGGTCCAAAAGCGATTCGACCTTGATCACCATCCACTTCCAGTAACGGTTCCAGATAAAACATGCCTCGAGAACCGGTACGCTCCAGGTTGATTTTCTGCTGGGTTTCATCGGCAATATCCAGTAGGCGTTGCGCCACTGCATCTGCTGCTAATGCCAGTGCACTTGTATCCTGAGACAAATAGAAACATTGCGAAACTGGATCCTGAGCTTCTCGGCTTACTAAAGGCCCCTCAATTCTGTCTAGATCGGCAATGAGTTGATCAAAAATAGCCCCATCAACTCGAGCGTATATGATGTCATCGATGCGTATACTGGGTGAGCAAGCACAATTGCCAAGGCAATATACAGGCTCAAGGGTCACCCTGCCATCGGCGGTAGTTTCGCCATAATTCACGCCCAGGACTTTCTTAACATGGGCTTCCAGTTTTCTCGATCCCATCGCCTGGCACGCCTCTGCTCGACAGACCTGGACAAGATGCTGTCCCTGGGGTTGAGTATGAAAATCAGGATAAAAGCTGATCACGCCATGGATTTCAGCACGTGACAGGTTCAGTCCCTCAGCAATCGCAGGAACAAAGGAAGGCGATACATATCCATCTCGGGACTGCACCGCATGCAGTAACGGTAATAAGGCCCCTGGCAGACCTTGAAACTGATCCACCATGGAACTGATATCAACTTCCTCTAAAAAATTTTCTGACCCTTGACCCATGATTCGCACCCAAAAGCATAAGAGAATAAAACCGTTGTGATTCTGCTCCAGATTCCTGCTCATTAGCTTTCACTTCAACACCAGATTGCCCACTTCCGCCTTACTTCATCGATTTCCTCTACACTAAACGCAACTTTACCAAATCATGTCGCGCTTGACCTCAACTTTCATCAGGGTTTCCACCACCGAAAAATCATCTGCAAGCCAGTATATTCGTAGCATTCGCCAAATAGCAGGCCTGCAAATAAGAGCCCCATGAAGCCATTTAGAATAAGAAGAGTCGTGCCAAACAATCGTTTTGCTCTGACTCGTATATTAGTCTCGGCAACCATTGAAACCTTTCGTCAGCGGGTACCGAAGCTGTTCTGTATTCATTAACGGTAGTAGAAAGCGCTCGAAACTGGCGTAGAACGATTGATGCACTTTCGAATACCCATCAACAGGCTATTCTCGTTGCAGGTCGATCCTATCTGGCAACGAAGAGGCATTGGCCGGCAACTGGTTCATGCAACTGCAGCGAGTTGCAATACCCAAAATTGAGGAAAGCTGGTAAAGGTTCTAAAGATAAACCCTAACCGAACCTTCTATGAATCCATGGGGGCCATTCTAACCGGCGAGCAACCTTATGAATGGAACGGATATCAGACGCCAGAGCTAATCTACTACCGGCCCAGTAGCAGCAAACACATCATTTAGAATCTCTTTCTATTTGCGCCCTGATTTTTGTGTTTGGGTCGAACTTAGCGCTGAGGCGGCGACCAGGCCAGAGGGAACACCTCTGGAAAATCACCTAGCGGCTGACCATCTTCAGGCGAATAATCATAAAGAGCATAGGGGTCTGGAATAGCCTGGCTTCGCCGTCTCATATAGCGAACATCAGCACCCGCCCAAAGTGATGCATGAGATCTCCTCGGATGTGGCAAATTAACCCCGCCTCTTGCCGAATGCACTGCATGCCCGTGGAACAATATTACATCGCCGGGTTCGTAGTCATCCCAGCCAAGAATATCAAACGAGTCACGGCAGGCCTCAATATTGGGCAATTGCGGCAGACTTGGGTCCATGAACGAATCAAAGTAGGTCCATCGTTCATGAGCCTCCTGACCAATCAGTGTTTTTCCTTCCTCAAAGGCCGCTTCAAGTTCAGCCGCTCCCTGTGGGTCTGAAGCAGGGTCTAAGCCTACCGGTGGACGGTAGGTAACATTCCACAGATGAGACCCTCGCAGCACTTCAAGGCTGACATCTCTGGGTACCGGATCCGCACACACCCAGGCGCGAACCAGTTCATGTCCTTCTACATTGTAATAGCAGGTATCCTGATGCCAGGCGCTCGGTGCGATCATGCCGGCGGGCTTATAAAACATCTGATCCATGTAGAACCTGACGGGCGATCGCAACACGGTCCCTACAATTTCTGCTATAGGAGATTTATCCATCAATGTCTTCAGTTCAGACGAATGGCTTGCAGGAAACTGGTCTATTCGAAGCGGCATGGATACACCTGCCGACATTCCATCAGGATGGTCATGTGCATACTCCAGGCCATCACGCAATAATGTAATCCAGGACTCATCTAATATGGACTTTAGCAGGACCGCGCCATCACGATTAAAAGCGCTCACTTCTGTATCCAGTATCGCTCGTAAAGGCGCCGATTTTTCCATTGCTTCCATCATCCTGTAGTCCCTTAACCTGATTAAACTACACTGCCCCAGCCCTCGTCCATCCTTGTAACCTGTCGCGGGTCAGCAATAGGATTTCTGGTGAGGAGATCGTAACACGCATCCAGCCTCATCTTAACCCAGTTCAATCTCCTCTCCCTGCCTAACTACCCCTCCAACCTTCTACCCGGCCAACTCTTCCTGACCACCCTTATTATGATCCAGCATTACCCACGCGGTATCTGATTTCCTGTAGACTTAAAATAATACGTTGATACTGGAGTCTGCTTGGACACTAAAAACTTTAAGTACGTTTCCTATGAAGTCGATCGTGGTCGAGCCCGTATTACGCTGAACAGACCCGAAAAACGTAATGCGCTATCCATCGAACTTGTTGAGGAACTTCGAGACGCCCTCTGGGAGGCCGATGACGACAAGGCCGTGCATTGCGTCATTTTAGCCGGATCAGGTAGTTCCTTCTGCGCAGGCTATGATCTAACCCCGAGCCGTGCTTCAGGTGAGGACTCGGTGGAGCGGCGGCGCGGTCGTGGTATCGATGATGACAGCTGGATGATCGAAAGATTCCAGCGAAGCCTGAAGACCCTGTGGGAAATGCACAAACCATCCATAGCCCAGATTCATGGCCATTGCCTGGCAGGCGGTACCGACCTGGCCCTCTACTGCGATATCCTCATCTGTGCCGACAACGCTAGCATTGGTTTCCCGGCACTTCGCAATATGGGTGCTGCACCCAATCAACTCTGGTTATATCACTGCGGGCCGCAGTGGACTAAGCGCCTGTTGCTTACAGGAGACACTGTCACAGGCACGGATGCAGCAAAAATTGGCCTTGTTCTAAAATCCGTCCCTGAACACCTGCTTGAAGGCGAAGTAGAAGGCCTGGCAGACCGCCTGAGCCATATCGATGCCGAAATGCTCTCCGCCAATAAGCGGACTATTAATCTCGGTATGGAATTAATGGGTGCGCAAACGCTGCAACGCCTGGCCGCTGAAAACGATGCCCGGGCACACACCACCCAGGCAGCACGAAATGTCTTTAAGCAAATTGCCACAGAAGGTCTAAAGGCGGCCCTTACGGATCGCGATGCCCCATTTGGTGACGGCCGAGCCAGCGTGTCTACACCGGAACTAAGAGATGAGAAAGGCTTCCTGATAAACCCTAATTAACCGCAGGCCTCACTGCAGCATGATTGTATGGGCTGACACCCATTTTTGTGCTGCATTGAAACAGTCCCGGCCTGGCGTTACTGACCAATGCCCCAACGTATCCCTCTTCTTAGCAGTTCGTAGAAGATCGGATAATTCCAGGCGCAACGCGTGACCGGCACCACATCAACCATAGGCTGCATGTCGTACTTACCTGTGCAATGCCCCAGCATGAGATAGAGCACCTGGCCTTCGCCGACCTGATGAACATACATCTGCGGTTGAGTATCTCGATCCAAGCCAAAGTCTGACCTCGCATAGCCCGTCGAGGGCGCCTTATAACTGGCATCCAGCAACACATGATTGTCACCAAAAAACTCGCAGTAATAAGGCTCATCTTCAATTTCAAAGTCATCAATGCCAACGGTGAGGGGATGCGTCTTATCCGTCACTCGTACGGTGAATTTTTGAACGGCGGGATGGGCCACAAACCGGGAACCCAGGCTCTGCATCAAACGTGGCGCTTTGTCCGGTGTATTTGCCTTACCACCCACTAACTCTACCAGCGCATTGGTGCCGTGCAGTGCGAGCCATCGTCCACCCGCTTGCAAAAACGTTTCCAAGCCTGCCTGCTCCGCTTCGGTGGGGCAAAGATCGCAGGTATAAGTCACCAGTAATGTGGAAGACTGTATAGAGGCGATATCAGCGTAACTATCGGCTACCTTCACCCACACATCTTCCTGTTCTGCCAGTAATTTAAGCAATTCTAGGCGGGCAAAATTAGTATCGTGATACTTGGCATTGCAGACAAGATAAACATCAATCCTGTTATTCATTGCTTCTCCCTGGCTTCGAATTAATGATGACTCTGAGAGTATCACAGCTAACAGTCGAACAAACGGTCTATACCAATGAACAAGTCTGTAGTTGCAAGGCAGAAGACTATGCTGATCCAGGACCGGTCCTCTTTCGCGTAAATTAAGCAAGCGAATAGCCTTAGTTGAAGTATTGCTGGCGCACGGCTATCACGCTTTTTATGAAACCCTGAATTCCTCATCCGCCGGGCCCAGACGCCCGCTTCCCAGCGGCCCCTCCGCTGGTATAGGTCAGCCATTATTGTTTACTCTTCTTTATGTTTACGTTAACGTTAACGTAAACATAAAAAACTTCAGTCACCGATCATTGCAGACAGGGGAATACTTGACCACCTACTCGATTTCCGAGATGTCCAGCGAGTTCAAAATCACACCTCGTACGCTTCGTTTCTATGAAGAAAAAGGTCTGCTTACACCTTCCCGACAGGGTCGGTCCAGGATTTACGATGCCAGTGACCGCGTTCGCCTTGAACTCATTTTACGCGGCAAACGACTTGGCTTTTCACTGGAAGAAAGCTGCGACATTATCGACATGTATGACCCGACGGGCAACAACCTTGACCAGCTAGAAAAAGTCACCGCAACCGTCCGCATGAAAATAATCCAGCTCAAGCAGCAGCAACAAGATCTCAAGAGCATGCTCGGGGAGCTTGAGACCTGGGAGGATAACTATTTGAAAGCAATTCAAGCACTCACCACCGGCAATTCAGGTGACCCAACAAAACACTCGAGGATGAATCCATGAACACGTCTTATCCGACCCTGAATTACAACCTGGGTGAAGACATTGATTTGCTAAGAGACTCCGTTTATCAATTTGCCTGCGCAGAAATCGCCCCCAGGGCCAGGCAGATTGATATTGATAACGCCTTTCCTGACGACCTTTGGCTAAAACTTGGTAATCTGGGACTCCTTGGCATCACTGTCGAGGAAGCCTATGGCGGTTCCGGTTTCGGCTATCTGGCCCACATTGTTGCCATGGAAGAGATTAGCCGAGCGTCAGCGGCAGTGGGTTTATCCTATGCTGCCCACTCGAACCTATGCGTAAACCAGATCAGGCGTAATGGCAGCGAAACGCAGAAACAACAGTTTCTACCGAAACTGTGTTCAGGCGAGCATGTCGGCGCACTGGCTATGTCAGAGCCCGACGCAGGATCCGATGTCATCAGCCTCAGCCTCAAGGCACAGCGGGACGGTGACCACTACATTTTAAATGGCAACAAGATGTGGATCACCAATGGTCCCGATGCTGATACCTATGTCATTTACGCAAAAACTGATCCTGAGGCTGGGTCAAGAGGCATCACTGCCTTTATCGTGGAACGGGATTCCCCAGGATTTTCCCGCAACAACAAGCTCGACAAACTAGGTATGCGCGGCTCAAACACCTGTGAGCTGATTTTCGAAGGCTGCCCAGTGCCCGCGGCAAACATACTCGGCTCTTTAGGGAAAGGCGCAGCTGTGCTGATGAGCGGCCTCGACTATGAAAGAACCGTCCTCTCAGGAGGCCCGATCGGCATCATGCAGGCATGCATGGATGCGGTCATACCCTATGTTCACGAGCGCAAACAATTCGGCAGGAGCATCGGCGAATTCCAGCTGATGCAAGGCAAACTGGCCGATATGTATACCGAACTTGCTGCTGCCCGTGCATACGGCTATGCCGTAAGTCANGCCTGTGATCGNGGCGAAGCAACTCGTAAAGATGCAGCCAGTCTAATCCTGCACACAGCAGAAAAAGCCACCCANATGACACTTCAGGCTATCCAGGCACTCGGCGGAAATGGCTACACCAACGATTACCCGACTGGCAGGCTACTGCGAGATGCCAAGCTCTACGANATTGGTGCCGGTACCTCCGAGATCCGNCGCATGCTCATTGGCAGAGAGNTATTTAANGAATCNGCCTAANCAACCCANTCATAGAAGNGNNGAGAAATGACNCTCATCAAATCCNANATAAATACCAGTANCAGTGAATTTTCCAAGAATGCTGANGCGATGAGTNAACAGGTTGCTGACCTGCGCGAAAANGTGTCAGGNATANAACTTGGCGGCGGTGAAGCTTATCAGGCCAGACATGTNGCCAGNGGNAAATTACTGCCNCGGGANAGAGTCCANAACCTGATNGATCCAGGTTCACCTTTTCTTGAACTNTCNCAACTGGCTGCTTACCAGGTCTANCNGGANNCTATCCCANCTGCCGGNATNATCACNGGAATCGGNCGNATTCATGGCCAGGANTGCGTNATNGTTGCCAANGATGCNACCGTCAAAGGNGGTANTTATTACCCCATCACTGTCAANAAACACCTGCGCGCACAGGCCATNGCNGNNGANAANCACCTNCCNTGTATCTACCTGGTGGATTCNGGTGGCGCTAACCTGCCTCTNCAGGACGGTATTTTCCCGGATAAAGAACACTTTGGCCGTATATTCTTTAACCAGGCCAATATGTCATCCATGAATATCCCNCAGATCGCCTGCGTCATGGGNTCCTGCACAGCCGGTGGTGCTTATGTGCCGGCCATGGCTGACGAGGCCATCATNGTGAAANACCAGGGAACCATNTTCCTGGGNGGCCCGCCGCTNGTTAAAGCTGCTACNGGNGAAATNGTCAGTGCAGAAGACNTGGGNGGTGCTGATCTGCATTCGCGTACTTCTGGGGTAACTGATCANTACGCNCANAATGACCNNCATGCACTGCAACTGGTNCGACNGGCTGTNCAGCGNCTGAATCGNAAAAAAAATATCNCNNTGGATATCGCCGANNCGANCGAGCCNGTTTATCCTNCTGAAGATATCTACGGCATTATNCCGGCNGACNCACGAAAACCTTACGATAGNCGNGAANTNATNGCCCGNATNGTCGACGCTTCNGNATTCTCTGAATTCAAAGCNCTGTNCGGTACAACNCTGGTNACGGGNTTTGCNCGGATCTTTGGNTANCCNGTGGGTATNGTGGCNAACAACGGTATCTTGTTCAGCGAATCAGCGGTAAAGGGTGCTCATTTCATCGAACTNTGCGCNCAACGCAAAATTCCNNTGATCTTCCTGCAGAACATNACCGGATTCATGGTGGGTCANCANTATGANGCNGGNGGNATCGCCAAGCATGGTGCNAAGATGGTTACCGCNGTGGCCTGTGCGAAGGTNCCCAAGNTNACNATTCTGATCGGNGGTTCCTTTGGCGCAGGTAACTATGGCATGTGCGGTCGAGCCTATGATCCACGCCTGTTGTTCATGTGGCCGAATGCCCGCATTTCNGTCATGGGNGGGGAGCAGGCGGCNGGTGTACTGGCCCAGTTAAAACGCGACCAACTCGAAACAAAGGGTGAAACCTGGGCTGCTGATGAGGAAGCTGCATTTAAACAACCCGTTCTGGATACCTACGAAGCTCAGGGACATCCCTATTATGCTTCAGCCAGATTATGGGACGACGGCATAATCGATCCGCTGGACACGCGCATGGTGCTCGGGTTATCCCTCTCTGCAGCTCTCAACAAACCGATTGAGGATTCTCGCTTTGGTATCTTCCGAATGTAAAGGATAAGGCCCATGTTCAACAAAATACTCATCGCAAATCGCGGCGAAATCGCTTGCCGNNTGATCAGGACAGCAACCTCCATGGGGATCAAATCGGTTGCCGTTTATTCTGAAATAGATGCCGATGCGCTACACGTACAGATGGCAGACGAAGCCATTCAAATTGGCCCTGCNCCGGCAAAAGACTCCTATCTTGATATCGGTAAAGTGATCNAGGCAGCCAAGCTCAGCGGTGCCAATGCCATCCATCCTGGCTATGGCTTCCTGTCAGAAAACCCGGCCTTNGCAGAGGCNTGTGAACAAAACCATATTACATTTATTGGCCCCAGTGCTGAGGCAATTCAAAAAATGGGCTCAAAATCTGCCGCAAAACAGATCATGGCAACAGCCAAGGTGCCGCTNATCCCCGGTTATCACGGTGAGAATCAGGACGGCAGCCTNCTAAAGCAGCAGGCCAGTGATATCGGTTACCCAATTTTNCTCAAGGCCGCCNCTGGTGGCGGTGGCAAAGGGATGCGACTGGTCTCANAGGAAGCAGAATTCGAGCCTGCTCTTGCTGCTGCCATACGTGAATCCATGAATGCATTTAACGANGACAAGATGCTGGTTGAAAAGTACCTGATCGAACCGCGACATATCGAAATACAAATTTTCTGCGATCAGAAAGACAATGCTGTCTATCTGTCCGACCGAGACTGTTCGGTGCAGAGACGTCACCAGAAAATTCTNGAGGAGGCACCAGCTCCGGNCNTCTCAAACGCGTTAAGGAAGCAGATGGGTGAAGCAGCGATTCGCTGTGCACGGGCNATCAATTATGTTGGCGCTGGCACGGTCGAATTCTTANTGGACCGGGNAAACGCCTATTACTTCATGGAAATGAATACCCGGCTGCAAGTTGAGCATCCGGTAACAGAGATGATTACCGGGCTGGACCTGGTCGAATGGCAATTGCGAATCGCAGCAGNAGAACCCTTACCCCTGTCGCAGAAAGATGTCTCCCATAACGGCCACGCCATAGAAGCCAGAATCTATGCAGAAGACCCCGATAACAACTTCCTACCCCAGACCGGGACGCTAACCTACTTATCACCACCACCTGACANTGCCCATGTTCGTGTCGACACNGGTGTCATGCAGGGGGATACTGTGGATGTATTCTATGANCCCATGATCGCCAAGCTGATCGTTTGGGATGAAGATCGANCCCGCGCCTTACAACGCCTGGGCAACGCCCTGACGGATTACCACATCAGTGGCATCACCACCAATATTGGCTTGTTGCATAAGATCGCCGAGCACAGCGCCTTCCGCTCAGGGCAGGTTAATACCGATTTCATAGATCAACATCAAAACGACCTACTCCCACAAGAGGTCANGGCTGNCGAAANACTGAACTGCGTGATGGCCTTTTACNTGACCCNGGAATTGCAGANAACATCATTTGAGCAGGCTGCNGNATCAGAAGACCCGNACTCTCCCTGGTACCAGAGNCGNAACTGGAGATTGAACCAGNNTCATTGCCANCAACTNCANCTTGCAGTNGGNTCTGAGCAGATAACCGTAGANGTAGAATTTCGGCCNCGCAGCGAAAACTATACGGTCANGCTNCCAGCCCAGTCGTTTGAAGTCAGCGGAACATTACGGGATCAAACCCTGACAATGACCATAGACGGTAACCAAAGCAAATACACCGTTGTCAGGGACCTCAGCGGCCACACGCTGTTCTCATCCAGTGGTCGTCATCACTTTCACCTCATCGAACCCGATTACGACAGCGANGATTCACTCACCGATAGCGGCGGTTTAAATGCNCCCATGAATGGCATCATAGTNTCTCTACTGGTAAAAACAGGGGAGAAGGTCGATAAAGGCGATNCGTTGATGGTGATGGAGGCCATGAAAATGGAGCATACCATCAGGGCGCCGTCTGCCGGCTCAGTCAACCANTTCAACTGCAGCCCGGGAGACAGGGTCGATGGTAATACCAAACTAATTGATTTTGACNCTGCNAGTTGATGCNNCAGCATAGNCTGNNATAGCTGTACTNAACTATGCCGCTGTCGTCCTTAATGCCCAACTGCTTNGCTTAAATAACTTGCCTGGTTAAAAGCAGGCTNTATTCGATCNACTGCTCGAAGCATGCAAANTGCAGAGTACAACCCAGGGCATCATCTTTATGGCAGACGACATGATTCGGTCCANCCTGGACAATTCCTGACGCCTTAACTGGCACTTTCACGTTTGTTCCAAAAAAAGTAGACTNAAAGCATCTCCCGNCAAAAAGTAGACTGCAGATTTCAGTTCCTGAATTTGGCCTGGNCCAAGCGCTTTCCACACATCAANTGGTANGCACNATCTTGCNCNACCATGTAAAAAGTGGTTTATTCAACCTGATCTCGTTCATACATTGGATGTGCATTCTTGGCAATGACAATTTATAGTAGGTTGCCTGGGNGCTGAATTGGCAGGAGCGGCTTACCTNGTACCAGGGCTGCCGGAAATCTGGAAGCNGCTAAANCCAGAACGTTATACCGAGGATAATATTAACGGCCCATGGCCACTTTTTCGGTTATTGCAGCNTCGCAATTTATGTTTATATGGTTGGAATACAGTCGGGGAAACTTAATATGAAGATTCTATTTTTGACGGTAATCACGGTGTTCACCATCATGATTACGCCAGGACAAAGCAAGGCCCACCATTCTGTTTTCGCGGCTTTTGACATCAACAAATCGGTAACAATCGAGGGGATTATCACCGATGTCTGGTTTAAATCACCCCACATTCGCATCTTCGTCGAAGTCATCAATAAAGATGGCGAAAAAGTAAAGTGGAATACNCATGGCCATAACCCGACTGCCCTCAGACGTCGTGGCTGGGTACGCGACACGCTCGAAATCGGTGAAAAAGTAACCATGAGCGGNGACCCAACTTACGATGGTTCAGCCAAGATGTTCATTCGNACTATTCTTCGCGCGGACGGNTCGATTCTAGAGAATAAGGTAGGTAACTAATGAAACTGTTAACCGCCATCGGCNTGCTGCTTAGTTTATCCATGCAACTTGAGGCTAACGACAGTTTCGCCGGAAAATGGGATCTGACCCTCATTCAACGNGGTTTCGCTATGGAAGGCTTACTNGAGATTCGGGAAACCCAAAATGGTTTAATTGCTTACGCGGAAGGTGGCCCCGCTCACCTTTCCATAACCGGACAGGATATCGAGATGGGTATCGATGACCGTACCGCTGCTGGAATGCCTTTCGAGAGAACCCTTCGCGGCAGATTATCCAACGGAACAATGTCGGGCANGTTCGGACCCAANGACGAGCCAACACCAGAAATCAGATCACTTTGTAAAAGACTGCCACTGGCCTGTCCAGCACCGACTGGAACNTGGAGCGCAAAGCCACATCTAATCACACAGCNGGAAAATCCGCAGAAGCCAGCGGATCTGTCCGGAAGCTGGGTGATCGATGTGGGCGGAATCAGACGCTGGACAGCGGATCTGACCCCATCCGCAAAAGCCTGGAAAGCCGATTTCAATGTCATCATGGACCTNCCCGCCCAGCGCTGCCAGCCATCTGGTCTGGTTCTCAGCTGGGGGTTTCGGGGTAATGAACCCGAGATCTTCCAAAACAGCGATAAGATCACCATCGCACTCGGCTCTACCTTGCGGCGGATTTACCTCGACGGCAGGCAACCACCAGAATATACGGACTGGTATCCCATGGGCTTCTCCTCGGGTCGATGGCAAGGCGGTACACTGATTGTCAAAACCACTCATCTACAACCAACAGTCCGGGAATGGATGGGCGACCCGATCTCAGAAAACNCCACCGTGGTTGAGCGATATTCCATCGATGAAAAAGGACGCCTGGTGGGAGTTTTAACCATTCATGACCCTGACAACTACAACGAGCCCATGGTCAAGCGAGCCCGCTGGCGCAAAGAAACTGGTACCAAAGTGCGCTTCCCCTCACTTTGCGATCCTGACTCATTCTATCGTGAACTATTTGATGACGGCCTTTTANAAGAATACTGGCAACGGTCAAACCGCCGTTACTAACACGGATAACTAACCGTACGGTGAATTGGGAGCTGGCCTTAACAGAGCCCGTTAACCCCAGCAAACAAAGGGACACCTGCATCAAACTGCGCCGGCCCTTGCTCAATTAACCCAAAGAGGCTTATTCTATGTAAGTCGCCTGGACATCTTCTATTCCAGTCGGCTTTTAAGGAGCGACCCATTAAAGCGCTCCCTAGTAAGAAGCTATCCAATAACAAGCTATCTAANAAGAAACTATCTAATAAAGCGCTACCTGATAAGGAATTACCGAGAATCACAGACCCGTTTCAACTTAACCCTAAAACAAATTATAAGAGGCATCACCATGTACGATCTGATCATCCGCAACGGGACAATCATTGATGGAACCGGTGGAGACCGCTTCACCGGTGATATCGCGGTTAACGACGGAAAAATTGCCAAAATCGGCCAAATCACGGATAACGCCACGCAAGAGGTTGATGCCCATGGCAAGCTGGTTACCCCAGGGTGGGTGGATATCCATACTCACTATGATGGCCAGGCAACCTGGGATCCCCTGCTAGCACCATCAAGCTGGCACGGTGTCACCACCGTGGTCATGGGAAATTGCGGTGTGGGTTTTGCCCCCGTTAAAGAACAGGACCGTGACTTTCTCATTGAACTCATGGAAGGCGTAGAAGATATTCCCGGCGCTGCCTTGTCCGAGGGTATTAACTGGCAGTGGGAAAGTTTCCCTGAGTATCTGGATGCATTGGAATCCTTTCCCCGGGCGATCGATATAGCGACTCAGGTCCCCCATGGCGCTATCCGTGCTTACGTCATGGGCGAACGATGCAACACCGATTACGCCCCCACCCGTGCGGAAGTCGATGAAATGGCAACCCTGGTTCGACAAGGCGTAGAAGCCGGTGCGCTAGGATTTTCCAGTTCAAAAACCCTGCTACATAAAGATATTCACGGCCAGTACATGCCAGGTACTTTTTCGGGAAATGAGGAAATGCTGGCGCTGGGTATGGCAATGAAGGGCCTGAACAATTCGGTTTTTGAATTAGTATCAGATCATCTTGGTGATGACAAAGAATGGGCCTGGGTTACAGAATTCCAAAAACAGACTGGCCTGACTGTCACCCTGATTGCAACCACAGCCCCTGCTTATGAAAACGGTAAAATGTACAAGATTGCTGAACAGGCCAGGAAAGAAGGCAGAGAAATCAGACCTCAAGCCGCGGGTAGGCCCACAGGCGTACTGCATGGCTTGCAATCCAGCTTCCATGCCTTTATCGGTCACCCCACCTGGCGTTCAGAACTCGCTGACCTGGATCATACTGCCCTGCTCAAGCGACTCTCTGACCCTGACACAAAAAGACAGATTTTAGCTGAGGAATCCATGATTAAATCGGGCCCCATGCAGGATCTCACTAGTCTCATGGGTCAAGTGTTTCCACTGGGCGAAAATCCTGACTATGAACCTGACGCGGAAGCCAGCATCGCTGGAATCGCCAAGGCTAAAGGTATGGATGCCATGGAAGTCATGTTTGATTTACTGGTAGCAAATGAAGGTAAAGAACTTTTCTACCAACCGCTGGGTGGCTACCAGAATTATTCACTGGATACTCAAAAGAAACTGCTTGAGCATCCTAACGTTCTGTTTGGCCTAAGCGATGGTGGCGCTCACTGCGGTGTTATCGCTGATGCGGGTATGCCCACATTCATCATGACCCACTGGGGCAGGGACCGAACCAAAGGCGACAAACTGGAGCTTGAATTTATAGTCAAATCACTGACTTCCAATACAGCAAACGCCTTCGGCATGTTTGATCGGGGCCAGATCCGGGAAGGCATGATAGCGGATATTAATATCATCAACTTTGACACATTGCGTTTACATCGCCCCGAGGCACTTTTTGACCTGCCAGCCCAAGGCCGCCGTTTAGTCCAAAAAGCAGAGGGTTATGAGGTCACTATCAAATCAGGAGAGATCATTTTCCAAAGTGGTGAACATACCGGCGCATTACCAGGTAAATTAGTAAGACGCTCCAACGATAACAGTGGCGAGCATTTGGCGACTTCGATGTAACCACAGATTAGCAGTTGCAGCTGTTGCAGCTGTTGCAGCTAAGGATGCTATTGCAATTATTGCTGGCGCTGGCGCCTGCTTAGCCGACGGATTCCTTTAAATTCAGAACCGTCCCGCCATTGCGGCCAACGACNTGAATTTCCCAGATCTTCTATGATCAATTGAAACAGTTCAACATCCTGAGCGGCACCTCCAAGGTCCCAGTCTGGGTCCCAGGCATCACAAGTCTGATGGTAGCAACTGCTAATGTAATCAGCGATCCACTTATCGCCTGCTACCCGGCCTCCGTCAACTAGATCGGCACCACCGGCAATACCCATAAGCAGCAATACCGGCACGCCAACCTTGGCCAGGGAGAAATGATCCGCGCGAAAGAACAGACCATTTTCCGGCAAGCTCTCCGCTGTGATGGTACGACCCTGAATCGAAGCGGCTCTGGCCAGATCCAGTTCCAGTTCACTTTGTCCCTCGCCAACCAGAATGACATCCCGAGCCAGACCCGCGGTCTGCAATATATCCAGGGTAAGATTGGCCGCTGTGGTAGCAAACGGGTAAACCGGGTCCCGTGCATAATAGGCCGAACCCAGTAAGCCNCTNTCCTCAGCCGTCCAGAGCGCNAATACGATACTCCTAGCCAGTGCGGGGCCCTGTTTTAATACTCGNGCCAATTCCAAGACCCCAGCCACACCGAGCGCATCATCATTGGCGCCTGGCCTAACCACTCTGCCCAGATCATCGGCTGCCCCTACACCATAAGCATCCCAGTGTGCCGATACCATGATAGTTTCATCTGCCTGGGTTGTGCCAGGAAGCAGCGCCAGCACATTCTGGCTCTCGATGATTTCAACCTTAACCAGCAAATCAGCACTGAACCTCAGTTTCTCTANCTCAAAGGCTTTGAACTCCGGCTGTCGTGCCTGGATTTTCAGTTGATCTAGGTCCAGNCCNGCTAGTGCCAACAACCGCGTTGCTGCATCAGNCTGGAGCCAGCCCTGCAATTTTAATGAATTCTCATCTGCATCCGCGGTCGCAATAGCATAGCTTTCACCAGGAGAAGATGAAGCCACATTCCAGCCATACCCTGCTGCTCGGTCTTCATGAATGACCAGGGCTNCAATAGCACCTCGACGCGCAGCTTCTTCAAACTTATAAGTCCATCGACCGTAATAGGTCATCCGCCTGCCACCAAAACGGCCGGCTACTGCCTCCCCGGGTTGGGCCGAGAAATCCGGATCATTAACCAGAAATACGGCTACCTTGCCACGCAGATCAATATCGCCATAATCATCCCATTGCCTTTCTGGNGCAGTTGCACCAAACCCGACAAAAACCAACGNCGCATCATCGATACGAATATGTTCATTCGCCTGGTTTGTACTGACTTCCAGNTCAATCGCCTGTTGTAGTGCCCATTGCTCCTGACCAGAATTGAGCGCGACATTAAAAGGNAATTGCAGCTGGCTATGCATCAATGGCACNGCCTGGGTCCAACTGCCCTGCTTGCCTCCCGGTGATAACCCCNGCGCCACAAAATAATCTTTCAGGTACGCTAACGTCTTGACCTCCCCTTCCGTCCCGGGAGCCCGACCCAGGAATTCNTCGGAGGCCAGCCGGCTTACGATTTCGGATAGCCTGTCTTTTTCTATCTGCCGGGAGGGGTTACTCCATNCCAGGAACAATACCACCAGGACAAGCGNTACAAGCCATAGGNTTNTTCTATTCATAATCTAAACTCAACAACAGGTAGANGTGCTAACAACACTACAACAATCGCCCCATAACAGAAACATAGTGTATGCTTACGNCAACCTATTGGTGTACACACTTATTATCCAGCAACGACGCCTTGATTCTGGGGTTTCCAGCCACTTAACTCAGCGCTCTAATCTACAGCGTTAACAGATTCAATGTTAGATGGGGTAATACTCAGCCCCGGAGTCACCACTAGGTTAATAGGTCAGGCAAANTTACAGAGAGGATTACTATGGCCAAGCAATCAGTTAACTATGATGATGTAAAACAATATCGACTCGATCCGGAAAGGGAGCAGGAACTACTACATAGCGCTGGTGAGTGCGTCTTTATCTGGGCCAACAAGGAAGGTCATCCCATTGGTGTCATTACAGCCTATGTGCCGGTAGAAGGAAAAATATGGATGACAGCGACACGGGAACGTGTCCGCATCAAGGCTATCGCCAGGGATGGTCGATCTTCCTGTGTGATGAGCAGTAAAGGCACCGCNATGGGTGGCGGCAAGACGGTTACCTACAAAGGCCACACCCTTATTCATGATGATGAAAAAACCAAGCGCTGGTTTTACAATCTGCTGGCAGCCGGTATGGCTGCCTCCNGAGATGATGGCAATGCATTTACCAGAAACCTNNANCCGGAGCTCTTCGTCAGGTTTCTCGACACCCCAGAGCGAATCGTACTGGAGTTTACGCCGGAGATGTCCATCCCATTTGACGGTGACAAGATGGCTGCAGGGACCGCAGCCGCCTATGCGCAGTTCGCTGCAGAAGACCAGCCAGANCCTTAACCCTGCTGGTCCCAGNANGGTTTTTTCAGAACCAGNNCAGCAGATCTCAATCCTGAACCGCTATCGGTCCCGGCAANAGGTGAACCAGGNCNAATTTGCACGCTGAGAATAACGCAGTGCACATTTGGGAAGCCATCATCCACAATTGCCTNGTCGNTCGAAATTGGTTTATTCTAGGGAGGTTAAACCGCCATTGACTAANNAGGTTCACCATGACATTTAGTTATACAAACTCTCCCTACCCCATTCGAGAAGACATCACGCNGGCCTATCAGGCGTTCTGGAAAAAACTGGCTCGACCAGGCNCCTGGTGGAGTGGAGCGCNGCGTATTGCCATTGCTGCAGAGGTACGCAATGCCGTCGAATGCCAATATTGCCAAGTACAAAAATCAGCCCTGTCTCCCTATACGACGACGGGAAAACATAAAAAGGGGGACCTTCTGAGTGATACCGCCGTGGATGCAGCCCATATGATAGTTACCNATCAGGGCCGAATCACNCAGGCGTTTATTGATAAAGCGGCNCTGCAGGGNCTTTCAAATGAACACTATGTCGAACTCACCGGCATTGTAGTTGCTGTNTTCAGTATTGACGAATTCAACCGTGCACTGGNAATACCAGTTGAGCCGTTGCCCCAGCCTGTTGCAGGCGCGCCCAGTCACTACCGACCCGNACATTTATCCACAGACACAGGCTTTGTACCCATGGTTTCAGTCGATGGTGCCGTTGGTAACGAACGCGGCTTGTGGCCAACCGGGCGATCGGCAAATGTTGTCCGNGCGCTGACCCTGGTACCCGATGCACTGCGCGACTGGTTTAACCTCGCTTCGGCTCAGTACCTGTCTCTTGAGGGTATGAGCAATCTTGTCAGGGACGACAACCGGAGCATAAACAGGATGCAGATGGAACTGATAGCAGGGCGGGTCTCTGCCATCAACGAATGCTTCTACTGAACCAATGCNCATGCAAGTATGCTCCGTGTGAGCGCTAAAGCCACCAATACCACGATTGATATCCAGGGCATCAGTGGAGATGCCAGTGCTGCAGCCANGGGCATTGAACATGGCCCTGAGCTGATGNGATTTGCAGAGAGCCTGGCAAGAAGAAATGAGCCGGAGTTGACNGCCGCTAGAAAAGATCTGCTCGAAGCAGCTGGGCCAGGCGTATTGGTTGATGCNGCTGGAGTTGCNGCTAATTTTCAGAGAATGGTGCGAATTGCCGATTCGACCGGCATCCCGGTTGATAACCTCGATAACCCTTTAAGTCAGCAGATCAGAGCNGATTTNGGTATNGACACATTCTCAAGTGCGCGAAACTCGTTGGCGATCACTGCTGCTAGTTCCTGAAGACCGGTAAGGTGCTACCCGAGCAAAACAAACTGGTACCCATTATCCNTAGCCCTGCCACAGTGGGATGTCTGTGCTNGANCCCACCTGATAAAACTCAGCGAAGCGAGTTACTAACCCTATCGCCCATTGCTAAGGNTGCTGGAATCCCTTGCTGGATAACTGTTCCTTAAGGAATAAAGATAAGCTAACCTAAATATCCTTTNATTGGACTCACTTCGGCATGTTCTCACTCCCCCAGCAAGCACTGGACATCAAATCTGATGTCGCGGATTTCTTCAANAAACAGATTCTGCCCAACAATCATCTNTGGCACGAACAGAGCCAGCAGGGCCAGGCCATTCCTGCAATCGAAAACACAATTAGAACCAAAGCAAAGGCACTCGGCCTCTGGAATATGGCACTGCCTCAACTAACCGACAGCGAACCAGGNCTACGGCTAAGCAATCTTGAGTTCACCGGCGTAGCCGAGGTACTGGGCCGGCTCGGCTGGGCATCCAGAGTATTTAACTGTCATGCACCTGATGTCCCAAATATGGAGTTGTTACAGCTTTTTGGCTCTGATTCACAGAAAAGCCGCTGGTTAGAGCCGCTCCTGGATGCACAGTTTGGCTCNGCATTCGCCATGACAGAGCCTGATGTGGCTTCCTCAGACCCGGCGAACCTGGAAACCAGTATCATTCGCGATGGCGACCAGTGGGTAATAAACGGTACCAAGTGGTTTGCGACAAATGCNTCAAACGAGAAATGTCGATTAATCATCGTAGTCGGTGTGACNGATCCAGAGGCTGCAAAATCCAGACGCCAGTCCATGATACTGGTACCCACTGACACACCNGGCATAAAGGTGAAACGCAACTTACCGGTATTCGACCATACCTCAACAAATGGCNTTCATCCCGAGCTCGAATTCACCGATGTACGGGTTCCAGTGACTAANTTACTGGGGCAACAGGGAGCGGGATTTGCCATGGGACAGGCCCGCCTGGGGCCTGCACGGCTTCACCACTGCATGCGCGCAATTGGCGAATGTGAGGTTCTGATCAGCTTGATGGTGAAACGCTCTACCGAGCGAACCACCTTTGGTAAACGCATCGATGAGTATAGCTCGACTCAGGCCGCGATCAGCCTNTCTCGAATAGAACTCGACCAATGTAGATTACTGGTTCAGCAGACTGCCCATCAACTGGACACTGTCGGCAATAAAATCGCACGCAAACAGATTTCAATGATCAAGGTTGCTGTTGCCAGGTCCTACCAATCTATAGCTGACAGAACCATTCAGCTTTATGGNGCCCGTGGCGTCACCAATGACACACCAGCGGCCTCGGCATTCAGCCGTGCCAGGGCTTTTCGTATNTACGATGGCCCCGATGAAGTCCACCTGCAAACTATCGCCAGGCTAGAACAGCAAGAACAGTCTGGTAGTTTACTGGATCATTACCTGCTCAATCAGGAAGTCTGAGNCNCAGGGGCCTTCTTGATACAGNTCAGAANGCTACCCCANGCAATGNTGGACCGGCGTATACGTCNCGGAAGTGCACATCCATAACAAAGACAACTGCTCAATAAAGGCTTGCACGCGGACATGAAGTACAATCATCANNAGAAGCCNGGAGATAAGCATGACCATCAGACACGCTNAAACTGCTGATTTGCCGGCATTGGCAGTACTGTTCGACTTATACCGGCAATTCTACCAATGCAAGCCTGACTACGCGCTTGCCAAGGCTTACCTTGAAGCGCGCATGAGCAGGCAGGAAAGCCACATCCTGCTAGCNGAATCCCGGGGCCAGTTGGACGGATTTACCCAGCTTTACCCGACATTCTGCTCAATTGATGCCGGCAGAATTNTCGTTCTCTACGATCTGTTTGTGGCCAGCGAGCAACGTCGAAAAGGCATAGCAAAACAGCTCATGGATGCTGCTCATGCTGTGGCAAGAGATGAGGGCGCGNTGCGACTAGACCTGGAAACAGCNATAGATAATTTCCCNGCGCAGGCGCTCTACGAAAAACTTGGCTATCAGCGNGATAACGAATTTTTCAAATACAGCTACACCCTCTAAANCAGAGCCAAATGCCGAGCCAGNNCAGTCACNACAGGAAAACCGGNAATTGATTCACCCTNCNGCAGGGACCGATAAGTCCGNTCGCCAACCAGGTGCAAAAAAGAATCAACGATTCGGGCCGCGCTCCATAGGAAAAGGTTGCCACCTCTCGAGCNCGACCTTTGGCATCACCGTTGGATTAACCGGGCTCATTGGCCATTTACCACGCAGGGCCAGGGCAATTTCCTTAGCGGCGCGGCGNCGGGTTTCCGGTCNCATTCGCGCTGTTGCGGAGGCNGAATGTGGNGTNATAATCACATTATCCATGGCAAACANNGGATTATCGATTNCTGGCGGCTCGTGNTCCAGCACATCCAGCCCTGCTCCGGCCAGNTCACCCTGCTGCAAGGCCATGATCAGCGCCTGTTCATCAACCACNCCGCCCCGACANGTATTAATCAGGTGAGCAGTGGATTTCATCCTCGAGAATGCCTGACTATTCATGATATGCCGGGTTTCATNATTTAACAGGCAATGTAGAGAAAGATAGTCAGAGCGTTCCAGTAGTTCATTAAAAGAAACCGGCTCGACCCCNTCTCGCGTCATCTTAATCTCCGTGATATAGGGATCATGGGCAATGATATTCAAACCAAACGCCTTCGCCCGGCGCACGGTGGCTTCGGCGACATTACCATAGGCNAGGACACCTAAAGTCTGTCCNATCAGGCGNGGCGTGTCGTTTAATAGCGGACGACCCTCATACCACCTGCCTTCTCGNGCAATTTTATCCTGTACTTTTAACTGTCGGTAACATGCCAGTAACAGACTCATGGCATGATCAGCCACCTCTTCAATAAAAATATCTGGCGTATTAGTAACGACGATCCCATTTTCGGTGGCTGCATCGACATCCACCATATCCACACCGACACTGCCGACTCCAATCACGACACATTTCTCAAGGGATTCGATTATATTGCGTGAAATGGTAATGCCCCATGAAGTCAGTAAAGCATCAGCATCCCGNGCACCTGCAATAAATGCTTCCTCGGTACTGGCATCAACTTCGACAATCTCTGCTACAGCATCCAGGGCTTCCAGTTCCAGAGCGTAACGNACCGCGAGATCAACACTGGCCTGNCGGGGTAGCTGTACCACAACTTTCTTTTTCATTTGTTTTTCCNAGGATTCAAAAAGGGNAGTATTCCACAGCCTCGACTGGAAAACGACCGCCTTNTTAATCCTACTGTGCAGTTTTTCATCCGCCTCGGNNGGAAATACTCGCAAAAGGTCTATGACCTCGAACTGAGCAGCNGGTTAATTAGGCATAAGTCGTTNTAGCACAGTAAACTGCTNTCTNTAACTCGGCATGAACACAACANAGAATTTTAACCTGCCTAAAAGTTCTAGGCGCCTGATTGGACCTTATCAATTCAATCCAGTGGCCTTGGGGAGATTTCAGCATCAGCATCAATAAGTACAAACTTCTCGTAATCTGNCTTCTGGCCACCTTNCTNATCTCTGGCATGGTGACAACCCTGGGTCTGATCATACCCAGCGCNGCAACTTACTTTGGCGTTGAGGTAACTGCGATGGCGACCCAGTTCACCTGGTTTACCGGTGCCGTTTTCGTCGGCTACCTGCTGTCCTTTATTGTGTTCGATCGATTTACTATAAAACAGGTGTTGATAACGGCTTATGTCGGTTGCATCATCTCTACACTGCTCATGCACTACATAAAAGATTTTAATCTGCTGGCACTCTGGCTGGTGATCTTTGGCCTGTCCATCAGTATTGCTTCCTGCGGTTCAAGTACTCTAATCACCCAGTTATGGCAGGACAAAGCCAGGCAGACAATCCTGGTAGGGCAGGATGCCTTCTTTAATGGCGGCGGTGTTATCTTCTCCCTGATCGCCAGCTGGTTTATTGCCCGTTCATTCCAGTTCAGCAGTACCTATATGGTGGTAGCTGCNATCACCCTTTTCGTATTGGGGCTCATTTTTATATCCGATTTTAACCAAAGTGATGGCCGANCGGAGGTGACAGCATCNTCCACCGCCNATCCACAAACCCAATGGAATTCAGGGATTATCCTCACCGGATTCAGNCTGCTGTTATTTATGCTGGCTAAGATTTCAGTCTTCATCTGGGCACCCCTTTTTATAGAACAACGTTTTTCCGTAGATAGCAGTGTTTCCGGGAACTTTATGTCCAATATATTTTCCGCAGCCCTGGNAGGTTCTCTCATTGGTACCTGGCTGGCTTCCCGAATAAAAGTGAAATACCTGNTATATAGCTTCGTCGTTATCTCCACCGCATCCATCTGGCTACTCCTNTCCAGTGAGAATATCGAAACCGTACTCATGCTGGCCCTTATGTACGGCATTTCAGTATCGGCGACATTCAACGCCTATATGGCCTATGCATTAACCTTCGTNNNAACGCCTACCCATCGAAACATCGCTTATATGTTAGTGATGTCGGCNCTGGGCGGCGCACTGGCACCCTACTGCAGCAGCAAGGCGGTCGAACTGGGAGAGGGTACTGATGATGCATTNCTGTTCTGTTTTGCTGTGCTGGTTATTGTGATGGTAACCTTGGTGGTGAGTGAATTACTGGGTCGGTCAATTCAACACCNGNGCAGCCTGACTTTAAACNCCATGGAAAACAANCCCGGNGCGTGACCCTTTTGNNTAAGCCAGGCAAACCATGCTAGAGAAAGGTTAAAGTATGAACGGACAGCCCGCACCAGTCCTTGACCTTAAAAGTCTCGANCAGAATGATAGTCCNGTACTGTCCGATCTGAATATTTATGGCTATACGGCGGCCTCNTGGCTAGCTGCTGTCAGCCGTATCGGACCCATCTTCAGNACCGAATTAGCNGGCAATGACTGTATTGTGATTGCAACCGCCGCNGCAAACAAACAGGCCTGGAAAACACCGGACGACTGGAGTTATAGAGATACTGATACAGGCACTTTCTTCCGGCGGCAAATGGGTGAAGATCATGTTTCCGCCCTGGATGCTGAACCTCACCGCCGCCTCAGGAAATTATTACTGCCCGCCTTCGGCGCTGCAGCACTNAGTCGAGANATTGCCACCGCCGGCGCATGTATGAAGCAGGCCTTTNCGGAAAAAGTGGGCGTTACCAGCAATTTTTATGAAACCCTCAGCCAGTTGTGCATTCGCTCACTTAGCCAAACNCAGGTGAAAGTGACTATACGCCAGGANCTTCTGTTGACNCTGAATCGCTATGAAGAAGAATTCATTAACGGCCAGCAGTTATCTCTTAGCGACCAGGATAAATGGTTCAAACGAATCAAACACCAGGAACTTCGCGNCAACGCATTCGACTTTTTCCACACTACGGCACTGGAGCGAAAATCAGGACCCCGAATTGACGACTCNCTGGATCTGTTANTGCAGCGCAAGCNTGTTGCTGCNNGTACGNTCCCCCTTACCGATTCNGAATTAACAGAGGCTGTCTATNTACTGACTGTTGCGGGCGTCGGCAACATCGCGAGAATACTATGCCCGCTACTGTGGTCTATTAATGACACCCAATGGCTTCCCAGGCTACGCCAGGAAGTTCGTGNATTTGACCCTGCCTTATTGACTGGCATGAANAATTTCCCCGTNCTGCGAGCAATTATNGCTGAAACCGAACGATGTTTTGCCCCGGCGCCCATCGTCCCCAAACGGACAACAAAAGATATCGAATTCATGGGNGTCAGCATTCCCNCTGGAACGCTCATTATGCATCTGCATGCGTTATCTCATTTTGACCAGCAGCGTTACCCTGANCCACTCAAATTCNACCCAGCNCGCTGGATTGCTGCTAACCCNGAAAAACCCAATGCATTTGGAGGTGGNAAACATATGTGCCTTGGCATGGGCGTCACGAGAATTTACCTGCCGCTGATTCTGGCCACGCTGTTTTCTCACCACGGTTTGGAAATAGAGCATGCTCCCTTGCTTGATTCTCTGGAACCTGGGTTTCAGCCAGCTCCCGTATCCACCGTGATGAATGCAACCCTGACTTAATAGACACACTCATGAAGAATTTTGAATCAATTACCNAANCGATATCTCANCTTGATAACAAANCTATCTATAATGGGTTCAGCCAAGGCATCCTGNAACAGGTTCGAAAAGTTATCTCTACCCCGGTTCGGAATGTTACTGCCTCGCGTATANACNACAAATAAATCTGACAGGGGTGCCAGTTCCCANCGATAACGCAGCTGNGCAGTCANTCGACTTATGGTCANATCATAAGCANCTGTGGACAGTCCATGGGTCAATGGGATCAAGTGTCCATCGGTAAGCGGAACCTGGTACAGGTNCTGGGCNCTGGCTTTGATGCCNACCCACTGTAACGAAAACCGAATCTGCTGCTTGGCCGAGAGAAAAATATCCATATCNACTTTGGGCTGCCACTGCTCACCNGNATAGGTCGCAAAGGTCTGGCCATTCAGATGAATCAACCAGTCAGTNGTCCATTTGTAGCTGAAATCAACATCCANCGACAAGCGATCGTTCGGTTTATAAGTGANACCTNCCTTGGCAACATAAGAAAGATCGCCAAAAACTTCCGTCATGNTCATCATACCCATACTGGTACTCAACACCTTGCTGGTATCGGTACCATAGGCTATCTCACTGATCAGGCCTTTTTCATAGCGATAAGCACCATGGCCTCGACTATTTATATCATCCCATTGCGGTGGCCTAAGCATNNCTATGAGATTCAGCTTNCTCTTGTTATGAAATGTACGNGAGTTACGATANNAGANNGANGANCTGATCGACTGNTGTTTATTATTNGTNACATAGGACANAGAAAGAGAATTATCCAANTGGCGCAGAGTCTTATGGTCAGANGTAGANTGATTNAACAGGTAGCGCGCTGTNATNACATCGTTNCGCCAGATAAAACCAAGGTCNCTGACATCGAGTGAATCATCATAGTAATCCAGCGTTAATTTATGAAACTGGCCTCGCTTGGGAATNNAATTAACGTCAACATAAGCNCCGTAGCCTTTTGTTCCATCNACGTCACTGTGCATTAACTGCNNGTCCCAGAACAGNTTACCCTTNGCANTCAGATAATGNGCATCGATNCCATGCGTGCTGGCCTCTGAATCCTCATGGGCTACCAGCGTCGAAATCATGCCGATAGACTTTCGGCCCGTCTGGGTATTTTCATAAAGNANCCTTACCACGCCAAAGTCTCTGCCACTTTGCTGGNCGNTTACGGCCGCCACTGAGCCATCGTCCAGANCCNGGCTTCCCGNAAATTCGCTATCATTNTCAAAAGCAGCTAGAACACCATAGCGCAACTGCTGGTATTGCCCGGTCACTTTTACGGCGCCTTTTAACTCACTGGGGCTGCCCAGNTCCACATCCGCCACNGATACACCTTCTGCCAGCACNGGNCGTCTTGCAGNNCCGCCTATCCTGCGGGTATTCACCAGGGTAGTNGGTTCAAGAAAGAAGCTAGAAGAAACNGGNCGTGCTCCCGTNGTCGCTCTGGNGCCCTGNGTTGCAGCNCGCGGTGAGGTAACAAAAATCTCGTTACCTTCAAGAAAGAACAACCTTTTCTCNGGGAAGTAGGTTTCCTGAGCCGTCAGATTAACCACCACATCATCTGACTCAACCGTTCCAAAATCCGGGTTGANGCTTGCTGTGACCTGCAGGTTNGACNANGGCCTCCAGAATAGATCCGTGCCCANCCGAAAATCAGTTTCATCATTAAGATTATTCAGTCTGACTNCCGTAAAAGGGAAGNCTGCCAATTGTTGCTGGGTATTAATATCTTCCAGCCTGAAAANCTGCAAATCAGACAGGAAGCGGGNTTTGGTATCAGGCAGTGGCGGGTAGCCCCATTCTTCATCCAGGTGCGCAACNTGCCTTGANACATAAAAGCCCATGGTTCGCTCACCCTCNCTATCCGGCATCTGCATGATCGACCAGGGAAGATACATTTCAGTGCTNTAACCATCCGCGGTTTGCAATGTCTCTCCCAACCAGGGNCCATCCCACAGTCGGCTGATCTGCCGCTCGGGGAGAATAGTGCCATCAACNAGCGACCCTCCCAGGTTGACCCCGAAGAAAAACCCATAAAGTCCTTCTCCAGAGGTATCCAGGTAGATAGCGGTGCCATCTCGANTGATATCCTTATCNCTGGAACTGAGTCNAGGCAGAAGGGTTTCTANAGGTTGCTTTGACTCNATCCCCACATANAGACCCTTATCNGTATAAAAAAGTCGGGTNNAAGTCTGGAATCGTGGCNNAGCCAGGGTATCNGGTTTAAGCACGGTCATATCAGTAGAAGTGAGCCGGTTCTGCCAGATCGCTTCATCCAAGCTACCATCAATTGATACCTCTGCATCAACCGCTTTATGTAGCGTCAATACAGCAGCAGTCGACTCTCCATGGGAAAATCCATACAAGCAAAGATTCAGGGCCAGGGCAAAAACCAGGTTAGCCACTGGGAAATACTTGCCACTGGCTAGGGGCAAAGGAATAAATTTCTTGTTCAACGCGCCTACTATTGGATGGTTATCTCTTCGTCAGGTGAATCACCCTGTTAGATTCATAGAAGCACAAGCAGTTAATTACCCGCCTGACTAATGTTTTAAAGGATAGTGACCCAGGGGTCTTTACACTACCACTATAGAGATCATGAATAAGGCAGGATGGCTATCGGATACGCCTTTGTTACCCGCTTAGCTCCCGATCATTGCAACCGTCCTATACAGAGATCATCAACCCCTCATCCGGCAACCGTTGGCTTGACCAACTTTCACCATTTCTTCGGACCACCCACAGATCTGGCCAAACCAGACATTTGCCATCTGCCATAGACACAGGCAAGGTATCATCAGACATTGACGTTGGAGACCCTAACGTGGCTTATACGATCAAGAAATTCCCCCATACGGGCACCATCGATGCGGATGGTCATATTCTCGAGCCAGCCGATCTTTGGGAAAACTATCTGGAAAAACAGTACAAGGCTCGTGCTCTACGTATTGCTGTTGATGGTGATGGCTATGAATACCTGGAAATTGACCGGCAACCCTCGCTAAGGTCAAGAAGAGGTTCCCTGGGATTACTGGGCGCCATGGGAGAAGAGGACATGCGTCCCAGTCCTGACCGCCGGTATTCAGACAACATGCCTTTTGGATCCTGTAACCCAGATGAACGCCTCGAGCTGATGACTCAGGAAAATCTCGAATGTACCCTGCTTTACCCCACTATTGGACTATTATGGGAAGTGGAATTAAAAGACCCTGATCTCAGCCTGGCCTATTGCAGAGCTTACAATCGCTGGATCGCTGACTTCTGTCGAGACTCGAGAGGCAAACTGGTACCCATCGCTCAACTAACCCTGCTCGATGTCAACGGATCGGCGATGGAATTGGAGCGCGCCGTAAAGGATGGCTGCAAAGGAGCCTGGATAAATCCATTTAACCACCATAAAGTCATTCATGGTGATGAAGCGCACGATGTCCTGTTTGAAAAATGTATTGAGCTGGATGTACCTCTAGCAATACATCCTACTTTTACACCCCACAGCGCTGCTGCCGGCATTTTTGACTGGCCACGGCAGGGCCGGGCCTGGGGAGAAGCAATCTGGCTAAGGGCGATTGTCCAGCAAGCGTTGATATCTTTTTTCTCCCTGGGCACGCTGGAAAGATTTCCTGAGCTTCGCCTGGGTGTACTCGAAGCTGGCTCAGGCTGGATCGGCGCGATGCTGGACCGAATGGATGCATTCTCGGCATCAATGAACATCCCGAGAGCATCTGCAACAGAGCTATTTCGACGCCAGTGTTTTATCTCTGGTGATCCTGACGAGACTGCGGCGCCCCATATAATCGATCATGTCGGCGCAGATTGCTTCATGTGGGCCACCGATTATCCGCACCCTGATCATCCCCATACCTGGGTTGATGACCTCACAGCTTATGCCGCGAAATTAGTCCCCGAAGTAAGAGACAAAGTACTGGGTGGCAATGTAAAACGTATCTATAAACTGGATTATTAAAACTTCGGTGAAAGACCGCTCGGCCCTGTCAACCAGTGCCAGGGTCCAACAGAAACCAACCGCGCCTGGGCTGACGGCATTGATCTATGGCAGCTTAGCCGATATGTTTTATAACCAAACCGAAAATAATTCGACTTAGAGAGGACGGACAGGCATAAACCCGCCTCTTAATCAGGAGAAAACGCCATGGACATCGCTGATTACCAGAAGGCAGTAAATATCGACCCTGTGATGAATGAAATCGACAACTACAACCTTTATAAGCATATCGTTGAATTAGAAGCCTACGGCTTGACTGTGGTGCCACCAGAAACCCTGGGGGTTAATGAAGACTTCATCAATCGCCTGCGCTCTGCCATTGTGCGAACCTGTGAGCAGCGCAACAACATCCATATTGGTGACTATCAGACGTCTACTGCACCAGCCAACAAAACCTTTAAAAACAGCTGGGATCTGCTAGAGGAAGACGAAGTGTTCGTTGAGGCCGCCATCAACCCGGTGCAGCTGGCTTTGATTCGCTGGCTGCTCGGTCAGAGCGCAGTATTTTCAGGGCAAACCTGGATTATCAAAAGCCAGGGAGCGCCTGGAATTGGTTTGCACAGCGACTCCCATGGTATTCCACCTGGTGCTGGCCAGATCGCCCACATGTGTAATGCGTCATGGCTATGTACCGACTACGCCGATGCAGCAGATGGACCCACCGTGTTTGTGCCAGGTAGTCATCGCTATGGCCGAGCGACCTTAGCCCACGAAGCAGATACCAGCAATACACCCTTTAGCTACGTTCCATTGATTGCCAAAGCTGGCTCTCTGGCCCTGTGGAATGGCGCCACCTGGCACGCATCGGAAGCGCGCAGCAAACCCGGCCTGAGGATCACCCTGGTCCAGAATTATATGCGCAGTTATATGCGGCCCCAGCACAATTATGAAGTGGGTACTTCACCGCAACTATTGCAGAAGTATCCGGAGCTGGAAAAGATCATCGGTAAAGCTTTATACCCGTATGAGGATAGCCAGAATCCAGAACCGAGAAGAATCATGCCGTTCATGCATACCGGTACTGACCCATTTGCTTAGGCCATTTCAGCTACCAGCACCTGCTCCAGCCCAGGGCATGGCAGGAATCGGCACAATTCTAACCACCCAGGAGACCCCGCAGGCCCAGGCACACAGGTTAGTTGCAACTAAATCATGAATGCCAATTAGTCCAACCGGTAAACTCTGCCAGCGGTACCACTGAACAACGCTGATTTTTCGGCTTCACTCAACCCCAGACGAGCAGCAATACGCTTAAACATATTCCATAATGTGCCATAGGAAACGCATTCCTTGTCTACCGGAAAATTGCTTTCGAACATACATCGATCTGGCCCGAAAGCTTCAATCACATAGCTATAGTAAGGAAAGAGCAGATCACAGAGTTCTTCTGAATTNATCGGTTTTCTACGCTGCCTATTGTGGAATACCGGTTCCCANGGTCCGACCCGCTGCTGGGCACCGCCTACCTTCATGTAAGCATTCGAACAACCAGCAACCGCATCGATGCTCTGCCGCCAATCAGCGAAAGCAGTTGAATCTGCCTGGTGATCTATCTTGCCGCCCAGGTGGTTTACAATCACAGGGACCNGCGGAAAGGCCTTGGCAAGTTCAGCGAGCACAGGCAATCGCCTGTGGTCCGGTGAGTAGTTATCAAAACTNAGTTTCAGTTTCTCCAGAATCCCATAACCTTCCATAAAGAGCGGGTTCAAATCCCGTGGGAAGGNACTTCGAATTCCACGNAAATTGCTCGACGCTCTGACGTGAGCCTCGAGGACCGGCTGCACACCTTGACCGATTCGTAAATCCGCCGTACCAAATATCCCAGCGCAAAGCTGAGTCGAACCATATAGCCCGGACCGGCTCATGGCCACAATACCCTGCACAAATTCCGTTTCTCCCACACACTTCATTAANTCAGGGCCATCCTGCCGATAAAAGGCACCACACTGTGCGAAAACAGTCTTNGTAATATTGTGCCCACAGGCCTGGATGTCTTTGCTTATTTCCTCACACAGGTACACTTTTTCCTGAAAACTAGCGTAAGGTTCTTCATCAAAGCTTCGAATATCCCATAGATGGTGGTGCGGATCGATGATAGCNAGGTCGGGTTCAAGCNCCGTTTCTGCTGATTCNTGGGCCAGCCAGTCNGCCAGGGGCTGGTTTTCCGGATACGACATAGTCTTCTCCTCTATTACTCTATTACTCTATTACTCTATTACTCTATTNCTCTATTGGTTTATAACANTCCNGTTNNCCATGCCAGTGCCATTTTCTCCANGGTCCTCTCANAGCACGCTTACCTGCCTGCAACCCTGCCTNTAACCCTGTTTTTGACAAAGACNGNTTTTGCCTTNTCAGGNTAACCAANAATCCGATAGGCATCGGCAATTATTCAATAAAAGACGATGAAAAGCGCCCCGCTCTATGAGACCATGGCCCAAAGTTTATCACTATAAGGAACCATTAATGGCTGACATGGATTTATTCGACGTTATGTATCATTGTCGCGCCATGCGCAAACTCGATAGCAAACCCGTNCCNGAAGAATTNCTGGTAAAACTTATCGATGCAGCAAATCAAGCNCCTTCAGGCTCNAACATGCANGGAGGAAGNTGGCTCATCGTTCGCGACCCTGAGGTCAAACAGCAGCTCGCCACNCTGAATCGCCAGGGTGTTGAAGCTTACATCGGACCCATGAAAGACAATCCCGGGTCTTTACCCCANCAGGACGAAGACAAGCGACGACGCATGATGCATGCAGTAATCTGGCAGATGGAGCACATGCATGAATTACCGGCCTTGATCATTGCCTGCATGGATTTTGGCGTAAAAGTGGACGATAACATGNTAGCCCGCGGTGGCGGCTCNATCTGGCCNGGCATTCANAACCTGTTACTGNCNGCNCGNTCACTCGGCCTGGGTGCGGCNCCGACAACACTGGCGCTAGGTAATCGTGCTGCCGTTGCCAAAACNCTGAATCTACCAGACTCAATGGGGGCTTTCTGCCTCATACCGGTGGGATANCCACTGGGCAAATTTGGCCCGGTCACCAGAAAANCGACAGCGGATATNATGCGCTTTGATCGCTGGTCCTNAANGGTTGTGCAGTTCCGTGGTGTGTCACTAGCCCCTTTNGAAACTGTTACTGNAGCGTTTCCNTGATAGCCAGNGTCANTGCTTNCAGGTGCTTGCCATAGACGCTGGCCACGGCAGTGGGCGCATTGCTNTGAGCGGCAATAANGAGCCGGGACTGCCTATCAACAAAAATCTGTTGCTCGAAAATACCCAGCGCNGCAAAACTATTATCATCCGCAAGCCACCAGAGATAACCGTAACCGGCATAACCCCTNGATGGTCGAGTGGATTNTGCCATCCACCCTGCTGGTAATACCTCGGTACCATCCTCAAGCCTGCCACCAGCCAGGGCAAAAATGCCTAACCGGGCATAATCACGNAATGTCGCACTAATACAGCAGCCACCNGTTTCCCCACCACCGACATGGCCCAGTAGCCAGTCAGCNTNATCCGCCATGCCAAAGGGCTGCCAGANCTTATGGGCAAGATAAGTAGACGCATTNTTACCAATNGCAGCCCTGAGAAGTTCACCGGCNAGATTGGTTTCACCAGTGTTGTAATTGAAAACATGNCCTGGCTCCGCTNCTTTGGGTAAATTGCCAAGATACTTCACCANGGAAAGCCCATTGGCTCCACCGGCTCTTGCNACATCAGACTCAGGATCNGCATAATCTTCATTCCAGGAAACNCCGGAAGCCATCTGCAAGACATTCTCGATTGAAGCCCCTGCATAGGGTGACTGCCTCAGTCGCGGCAGGTAACGGACTACCGGCTCGTCCACGCTTTCNATATAGCCATCTTTAANCGCTGCCCCGATTAACATCGAGGTAACAGATTTAGTCACNGAAAACGACATCCAGCGAGTATCCGGGCNNTGCCCCTTCGCATATCGCTCCAGTAAGATAGCATCGTCCTGGATAACAATTAGGCCCCTATTGCCCGGNAACCCATAAAAGTCCGCCAGNCTATAGGATTTTTCATCAACCTCATAAGTCAANTCAGNCCAATCCTTCGGCTTTTCGGTGAGGGAGTATGGCTNGCTGCTATGTGGAATCTGTCGAGTCGGATAGAGCTTGCTGATGTTAGCAAAAGCAACCCGCCGNTCCTCTTCATTGAAGAAAAGAATACGGCCNGCGTTGTCCTGACTCTGATTCTGCAATCGCTCTAGTACGGCCCTGTCTNAATCATCAGATGACTGACTGGTTNGTTTGCCTTCATCTGCGCCAAAAACAGCCACANTGCNNATTANCAACAGCGTCATGATTACCCGGTAATAAAAATCCATTGAATAGAGCCTCCCTGACAATAGCCTGGTTGATATCTTCTAGGCACAGCATTCTTAGACTGGCGCATCAAACTCTCAGCCACAATGCCGATGCCTGAGACTGATAGCCTATAATCAAACTAGTCGACAGCCCCGAAAATGATGGGCCTTTTTCTTAATCAATCGCTTAATCAAATGCGCCGGTAATCTTATACAGAACCCGATCACTTTCACCAGGCACATACAAATTACCCTTATCATCCATGGCAATACCGTTAAATACCTGCGATGGTGGCTGCTGGTCACTCGCCGCCTGGGAGCCTTTCGGTACGGTGGCCAGAATCTGGCGCTCTCCATCGGCTCGAATGAGGGGTACGTGGCCATCGTCTGCCTCGACTACCACCATGATCCCTTCGCGTATAACGAAGCCTTCTGGTGTGGTCAGGCCATCTGCTACCACCTCTGGCGCTTGCAGGATGCCACCCTGGGAGGTTAATTTCAAAATCTGGCCCAGGCTGCGATCGCTGACATAAAGCTCGCCATCGTATACCACCAGACCCGTCGGTGCAGGCAGGCCAGTTGCAAATACCACCTCTCCAATACTATCTTCTGCAAATCCGACTACCTGGTTCGCACCATGCTCAGAAACTACAACGAGATCCTTAAAGCGCACCGCCGCAACGGGTGCAGCCAGCCCTGATTTCTGCCATAGCCGCTGTTGATTGCGCTGGTCCCAAACTCGAACATCACCATCAACCCAGGAAACCAGCAGATAAGCATCACCATCACTGGCTATATTCAGAGCGCCCCCCATAACCCCAGTGCCAAGCACATTGCGCTGCGTGAAAGCTTCTTGCCCGTCAACCTGATAGCCCCGTATGGAGTGCAGGTCTGCTGCTACCACAATACCTTGATGGTAGGTAATCCCGCCGGCATGAGCCATACCACCTGGTTGCAGTTCGGTCACCGAGCCATCGGTATTAATACGTTTCACAAACCCATCGGTAAAGCTGGAAACAAAAATTCGACCCGACTCATCGATTACAAAATTATCCAGGCCAGGAGACAGCCGAGCGACCTCAATGTTGCTGCTATCGTCTACACGATACAATGTGCCCGTGCCGGTATCGAGCACATGCAATCGCCCCTGGGCATCGAACTTAACAGCCGCCGGCGTTGCAAAACCGGTGGCTTCAACTCGCATGCTATTGTCGTTAACATCAAAACTGACCACCTGTTCATGAAACCAGCGAGGACCATACAGTCGACCGTCCGGCCCCCAGTCCATACCATTGAGACCGCAACCCGGCCCCAGCGTATCGCTGATCAGCCTGGCTGGATCTAGCCCCCGGGGATCTACCTCATAGAGATTAGTACCAAAGAAACACTGTGCTACGAATAGCCGACCATCATCGGAAAAAGTAATCGGATTAACGCCCGGCGCCAGTTGTGCAGCAATAACTTTACGGCCCTCCTGGGTGAAACCAGCGACTTCACCGGTCATAATCGAAGTCCAATACCAACTGCCATCCGTGGCAAAGGCAATATCATCTGGCCCTATAACGCCCTGTTCTTCACCCCACACCTTAATAACCTCACCTGTCTCGGGGTCCATGACTGTAATGCTCGATCCTAAGACAGAGGCGACGTACAAATTCCCATCAGGACCCAGCGCCATGCCATTAGCTCCAGCTAAGTTTGCCCCTGAGGTGATCGCCTCTACAGTGATAACCGGGTCTAACACAGCGGTCTCGATCGGTTGCTGTTCGGCAACATCACAGGCCAGCACAGCCAGACTTAATAGGATCAAACAAGCAAATTTGCCGTCCATAAGCCTCGATTTATTACCTGGCTTCATTCCTTCTTCCTTTTTTGTGCTCAATATCTCTGCTCAATATCTCTGCTCAGTATCTCTGCACAGTATCCTGGCCTAATATCTTTACTGTTTTAATCACTCGCTATCAAATGCAACCGGGTCTGTCTGCCATCCATATACCCCACACCCCTGGCAGTGAAGATCGCCTGCTCCTCCAGCATGATGCGAATTTCCCTATTCCACTCAGGCAGAAAACTCGCTGCATTGAGTTCTATTGAATACGCGGTATTCAAGTGCAGGGGGTAATCTCCATGGACTGGCACGCCATCCTGCGAATCCCACATCCCCAGTGTAGTACCAGCACCATGTCCATGATAGCCAATCGGATGGGTATAGATGGAAGGCTTAATGCCTCTGGCTATGGCCTGTTTCCTAGATAACCTCAATACCTCATTGCCAGTCCGACCAGGTTTAAAGTTCAATGTGAAAATATCCTGCAACTGGTTGGCTTTCGCCAGGGCGGCTTTTAGATATTCAGGCGCATCTTTTTCATCGGGCCTGAGAACATAGGCATGTTGCTGCTGATCTGTCTGCAAGCGTAAATAGGTCAAACCAAAATCAACATGAAGCAGGTCACCGGGCTGGACAACGCTTGTTTCAGCCTGTTCACTAAAGGCCTTGATGTGTTCGAATTGTTCCTGACTGGCCCGTTGAATAGAAACAGAAGGGTGGAACCAGTTCTGTAATTTCATGGCGCGCGTTTTTTCGCGCAGCCACCACACTACATCTTCTGTGCTGGTTTTCCGAGCAACAACAACCTTGTTTGAAAAAGCTTCGCTGATAATGTCATGACCCAGCCCTACCAAACCAGGATAAACATCCATTTCTTTTCGGGTCCGGGTTTCAAGCCAAGCTAGCGCTAGAGGTTCAGCAGAGACAACTCTCTTTTTCATTTCAGCACTGAGCATATCAAGGAATTCCTGGTGGGCAGTGGCCGTTATACCATCTGCCAAAGCAAAATGAGTCGATCTGTTTATGGCTATCCGTTCGGGGTTTTTCTGGTTAATCAATGCTGCCAGACGCTGCCACTGTCTCCCTTGTGTCTCTTTATCCCAGGCTTTGGCAAACAATTCGCCAACCTGGTAACGCGCCACGGCCAGGAGCTCAAGAGCCCTGCCTTCGCCTGGGTCAAATATCACCAGAATTGTCCTGCGCCGAGCTGACAACCAGGTTGACGGCAAAAAGGTCTTTAGTATGGGATCTTCATTGTACTCGCGAGAGATCAAAATCCACATATCAATCCCTTCTCGGCGCATCAGTTGCGGCAGTAGGTTTTCCAGCCGGTCAGCCAGAATCTCATCGATAAGGGCAGACCGATCACGCATTGGCAGTACCACTGATTCAGACGCGGCAACGCTACTGACCAGGCAGAGAACAACAAACAGCGACAACCTCATAAAATAACCGGGCGTGATGTATTCGTTAACTAGAATTGGACAAAGCGGGATAATTTACAAGTGTTTATCGCTTATTTGCCAGTGGTAACCCATAATTCTAACTGGCCTTAAGCGCCATTTCCTGGAGCAAATAGTGGCAGCGGCAGCCTGATATCATCTACAATCTTAGCCAGCAAGGCTGGCGCTAGAACATGTCGATGCTGCCCTGCACCTCTGATCAAGCATTAGCCACAGTCCTGCTGGAGCACACCATATGAATTTGCCAGTCAATCCTAAAAATCTTTTCATTTTTATCCTGGCTGCCAGTATCGCCTCGACCATCGGTGGCTTACCGTTTAATTCTCTTCCCGTCATGCTGGGCAGCCTGGCGGATTCCTTCAGCCTGAGCAGCGAGTCGGTCGGCCTGCTTGGATCCATCTGTTTTGCCGGCTACCTGCTCGGTACACTGGGCGCACCATTTTGGATCAATCGCCTGAACTGGAGAACCTTAACTGTAGCCAGCACCATCGGCACAGCCACCGCATTTGCGGTCAGTTCACAGCTTAAAAGCATCGAGGCGCTCTACCTGGTGTGGGCCTTCATTGGTTTTTTTGCATCGACCATGACCTGCCTGGGTATGCGAATTCTTACCGATTTACCGGACAAGGTACGCGCATTCGGAACGCGCCAGGGAATTGAGCTTTCTGTCACCGCGGCGGTACTATTTGCCCTGCCACCCCTTATTATCGCTCAGTGGCAGTACCCCGGTGCTGCCCTGGCGCTGGCTGTCGTCGTCGGGGTATTAGGCTTATCCGCATTCTGGGTCCCTCAGGGTCCTTTACTCGCGATAGCGGAAGAAAACCAGGCAATAACAAACCACTCCCGAATCCCACTGCCCCGCAGTTCCTGGGTTTGCATGGGTATTTTCTTTGTATTTCTGGTAGGTAACATTGCCTTGTGGGCATTTCTGGAACGCATTGGCGCCGATCTCAAGCTAGCCGGTGCTGAAATCGGGATTGTTTTTGCCGTACTTAAACTGCTAGGAGGGGTCGCTGCCTTTTTTGTAGCCTGGATAGGTGATCGTGCTGGCGTTAGATGGCCCTACTGGATCGTACTGCTCGGTGTTCTGGCAGGGCTGCTTTTCCTGCTCGGCGCAGGCAGTTTCTTACCCTTCGCGCTGGGCGCGTGGATTTGGGAATTTGCATTTACCTGCGGTTGTGTATTCCAGGTTGCAGCCATCGCCCGTAGCGATGCTTCAGGGCGCGCAGTCGTGCTGGTACCTGCTGTGTTTGCGCTCAGTTCAATGGTCGGTCCAGGGCTTGCAGGCCAGCTTGCTGCGGGTGGCAGTTTCAACGGTGTTCTGCTCTTGGCAGCAGTCTGTTCAGTATTACCTGCGCTGGTATACAGCTTCTGGCAACCAGCCAAGAGCTGATTCAATTACCTGCCGTTCAATATCAATGCTTGTCCGACCAGGTCAGCCTTGCTTGCAGCACCTACTCTAATATTGCAACCTGGACCCGACAATGGCTCTGCGGGCTAATCAACCATTGCTACCCTGCCTTAACAACCGGTAGTCATTCAAGTCAACATCATGGGTAGTCGCCCAGAATTCCTGAAGGCTGAAAGGCGAATTGTTCACTACTTCACCGGCGCTGTTCTTGTACCAACTGGTCACATTGGCGTGGCCCCAGGCTAGATTCCGGCTCAGCGACTGGACGCGCTTATTATAGGCAGTATTTATCTCAGCCCTGACATCGATAGCCTGCAGCGACTGATCCAGCATCTGGGTAATACACTGCATGGTGTAGTGAATCTGACATTCAATCTGGTAAATGATGCTGCCACCATGAACAATATTGGTATTGGGTCCATAAAGGCAAAATAAGTTAGGAAAGCCCGGCACACTGGTGCCTTTATAAGCATTAGCGCTGTCGCCCCATACATCGGCAAGCCTGCGACCTTCTACTCCCAGCACCTCCATAGGTGTCAATAAACGATTAGATTGAAAACCCGTCGCCAGGATCAGAACATCAAGATCAATATGCCTGCCATCTATGAGTTTTATGCCTTCCGGCGTGATGCACTCGATCGTCTCCGTGACTAAACTCACGTCTTCTCGGGCCAGCGTTTCATACCAACCATTATCAACGATAAGGCGTTTACCCCAGACCGGAAAGGCCGGAGTGCAATCTTCCAGGTATTGGTTTTTGTCTCCCAGGCCCTCCTTGATAAAACCGATCAAGGCCTCGCGCATACCATGATTCGCCTCGTTCATGGACAACGCCTTATCAGGCCACTCGGGGTCACCAACCACCACCGGCCAGGAACGATCACCAAATATCAGTATCATCCTTGCTCGATGGAATTCGGCATAATAAGGGATATGTTCCAAAGCCCAGAGAAGGCCCTGCTCAACCGGCCGGTAATAATCTCTGGCCGGTGCTACCCAGTGTGGTGTGCGCTGAAAAACATAGCTATGCTGAGCCTGTTCAGCCGTTTTTGGCAGCAACTGAACGCTGCTGCATCCCGTGCCAATAACGCCGACTTTCTTGCCTTCCAGACTGTCATCCTGCCATCGCGCTGAATGCCACATAGGTCCGCTGAAAGTCTCCAGACCTTGTATATCAGGCAAGGCAGGACGATTTAGCTGACCCACAGCACTGATCACCACATTAGCAGCTAAATTGCAGCGCGCTCCCCTGGTATCGCGATAACTGACCTGCCAGCTATTGGACGCTTCATCGAACGTCGCTTGCTCTACCTCGCATTCAAAAAGAATCTGCTCGCGCACATCAAACGCATCAGCACAGTCATCAAAATAGGCAAATAATTCATCACGTTTAGAGAAATACCCCGACCAGCCAGGATTACGGTGAAAGGAATAGGAGTAAAAGTGGTTTGGCGTATCCACTCCACAATCAGGATAGCGGTTTTCATACCAGGTCCCACCAACCTGCGAATTCTTCTCCAGGATAGTGAAACGCAGGCCTGCAGATTTTAGTTTTGCGGCTATGCCAAGACCGGACATACCCGCACCGATTATCACCGCGTGAAAGTCCTGAGCCTTACCTGCGTTGGTGGCAGCCATCAGATCAACCCGCCACTGCTCATCGCGATCGACAAATCTTGTTTCCTCCATCAACATGGCTACCTGGCCAGCATCGACGGTTTCCGCGGTGGAAAAATTGAGCATGCGATGAAACCGTTCGAGCCGTGGCGGCGCAGAGATCATCTGTTGGCCATCTCTGACCTCACCGATTATTGTCACTGCTGCCTCGTGAATCTCCTTGGTTAACTCATCGCTATAGCGTCCAGTATCGTCCGGAAACAGACTTCCTTCAGGGGCCTCGATGGGTGCAGGCGCAAAACGGGGTGCAAGCCATTTATCATCACCCGTTAAACTTGCCAGCACCAGCAACAAGGTCGGTGTATTTACGTCCAGCAAGGCTTCACGCAGGTCGCTGTCATTGCCCGGTATATTCATCAGTCGCTCTCCAGCTGCCATGTACATGATATGTCCTGATTCAACTTAGCATCGCAACAGATGATTCAGCAAGAATTCTTAGTTACACTTTAACCCTGCGTTTTAGGGCATCATCTCTGCACCCTGTCACTTTAATCAGAGCATTAGCCATGACCAAACAAATCAGAAGCCTGGGTGTGAGCCTGCCGGGAAAGCCGGGACCCAACAACGCGATTACTGACGTTGCCGGTGTCAGCGTGGGCCATCACACCCTCATCAGCGGCCACGGACAACTCATAGAAGGTGAGGGTCCGATACGTACCGGTGTAACCGCAATCATACCCAGCAGCTCCGATTTAAGGTCCGTGTTCGCCGCCGGCTATTCGCTCAATGGCGCAGGCGAACTCACTGGCATGCACTGGGTTGAAGAATCCGGGATCCTGACAGGGCCCATTTGCATCACCAATACCCATAGCGTAGGTGCCGTGCACGAAGCCGTCATTCAATGGATGAACCAGCATAACCTATCCAGCGACATGAGCTTCTGCCTTCCCGTAATAGGCGAAACCTATGATGGCTTTCTTAATGACATCAATGGCTTCCATATCAAGGCAGAACACGTCATCAAAGCACTGGACAGTGCCAGCCCGGGCAAGGTTGCACAGGGCAATGTGGGCGGTGGTACCGGCATGATCTGCCATCAGTTCAAGGGTGGTATAGGCACCTCTTCCCGCCAGGTAATAATCGACAGGACTGACTACACCTTAGGTGCGCTGGTCCAGGCTAACTATGGCCTGCGCAGCGACCTTGCCATCAACGGTGTACCAGTAGGAAGTGAAATAACCGATCTGATGCCGACGATGCACCTGGGAGAAAAGGGTTCAATCATTGTCATCATTGCCTGCGATGCGCCGTTACTGCCGCATCAACTCAAACGCCTGGCCAGACGGGTGCCCATGGGCATGGCAAAGGTCGGATCCTATGCAGGAAATCTCTCAGGTGATATCTTCATCGCATTCTCCACCGCTAATACAGTAGCAGGAGGTGCTCCACTGATTGATCTGCAAATGCTGCCAAACCAGCAAATCGAACCTTTGTTCAAGGCCACTGTCGAGGCAACCGAGGAGGCCATCCTGAACGCCCTGACCGCTGCCGAGACCATGACCGGTATTAACGGCACAACAGTACACCAGCTACCCCATGATCGAGTGCGTGGCCTCGTGGGGAAATACGGTCGGTGAAAATACTTTGCCTGATTGATAACCCGACCCTGTATTCACAAGGATTCCTGCTCGGAGAAAGCAGCTACCACAAACCTATGGCGAAAAAGAAAAGGGTGACTGAATGAACAGTATTGCGGCACAGGTTATGAAATCCAGATGGCAACAAACCCTGATCTTGACGGTGCTGTTGCTACCGGTAGCAGCAACAGCAGATACCCCGCAGGATGCGCCTGGGTTATCTAATTCAGAACACCAGACTGATGCCGCCGAAGCAGGCAACCCTTCAGATCAAAAACGTCTACTACCTTTAAACAACACCCGAAATACCCGGGATCTGGGCGGTTACAGCACCGCTAACGGACGTCGCCTTAAATGGGGACTGCTGTTTCGCTCAGACAGCCTGGCAGATCTGGATGCTTCCGACCTGGCTTATCTTGAAAGACTGCAACTCGCTGCAGTAACCGATCTACGCAGTGAAGCTGAAAGAGTCCAGGCACCCTCTCAACTACCCAGGCAATCTCCTACCATTGCCTATCAAACCCTTGATATCAACGACCCGGCAATCAATATAGCTGAACTAAGTCGAAAATTTTTCTCGGGTCAGTTATCCGAAACTGAACTGATTGCGCTGACCGATCGAACCAGTTATATCAGCAATACGGCAATTAGCAGGACCTGGGGACAATGGGTCGCGGACCTCGCCAACCCGGGCGCACTACCGCATCTGTTTCATTGTACCGCCGGTAAAGACCGTACCGGTTTTGCAAGCGCCATCATTTTACTGACCCTGGGCGTACCCAAGGCAGAAATCATGCACGATTTCCTGCTGACCAACCAGTATCTGGACGAACGCATCGAAGCAACAGTGAAAAAGATACAGGCAAATTCGACGACTCACGTGAATGCCGATGTACTGCGACAAGTAATTGGCGTCACCCCGAATAGCCTGGAAAACGCTTTTGCGGCCATGGAAGATCAATATGGATCCATTGATCTGTATATCGAACAGGGCCTTGGAATCGATAAAGCCACCCAATCTAAACTGCGCGCATTGCTGCTTGAGTGATTAATCGGGCCTCATTGCTGGCACCCTCGTGGGCATGCCCATTGCCTGGCTATCATAGGCAATCATTGCAAAGGAAACTTATCTAGACCTTCAGATGGCTCCCCGCGGGATCATACAGGGGTTTGAACTGAACTTTCACTGGGTACCGCTGACCGGCAACTTCAACTTCAAACTCACCCGCCCGGACCCATGCGGCATCAACACCAGCAGGGTCTTGAACATCTGCAACCGCCAGGCTCTTGCCGACTCTATGACCCCAGGCAGCCGATGTTGTCAGACCAACAAAGCTACCATTTCGATAAATGGGTTCATCGTGAATCATAAAAGGGGCATCGTCTGCTTCAATGGCAAGATTAACCAGACGGCGGGACTGCCTGCCTTTTGCTGCAACCAGCGTATCGCGGCCGATGAAATCGCCCTTATCAAGATCCACACTGAAGCCAAGACCCGCCTGATAAGGGTTGATATGATCATGGATATCATGGCCCCAGTGGCGGTAGCCTTTTTCTATTCGGCATGAATTCATGGCGTGAAAACCAGCATGAACCAGCCCGACACCTTCACCGGCTGAGATTAATTTCTCATAGACAGTAACTGCTTCTGCTTTACTCACGCAGAGCTCATAGCCTAATTCACCTACATAACTCAAACGATTAAATCGCACAGGGATTGTGGAGATAACATGGGTATCGGAATGATAGTAGGCCAGCTCAACCAGTTCCCCCGGTGTATCACAAAGCCCACAGAGCAACTCCCTCGACCGAGGACCCATCACCCCGATAATCGTGGAATCAGTATCATGCAAGATAGTGCAATCAAAGCCCTGTAGATGCCGCTTCATCCAAAACCAGTCTCGCCTTTCCGACGCCCCCGCGGAGACCACCATGAATAGATTTTCATCCAGGCGGGTGATGGTGATATCAGACTCAATGCCGCCATCGTCATTCAACCACTGGCTATAGACGACCTGGTTAATATTAACGTCGATGTTATTACCTGACAGATACTGCAGGAAGGCCAGCGCATCTGGTCCTTCCACTCGAAAGATGGGGTAACTGTTTTGATCAAATAGAGCGACACTACCAGCAAGACCATCACACTCGGCCTGGCAGGCATCAAACCAGTTCGGCTTGCCGTAAGTATATTCATAGACCCTGGCATCTCCTCGGGCATACCAGTTCGGCCGCTCCCATCCCGCCGCCTCACCCATAACCGCACCCTGATCCAAGAGCTTTTGGTGCAATGGGCTCAACCGCACATTACGAGCTGTCTCAAATTGGCGGTGCGGCCAATGCATGGCATACAGCAACCCAAGAGTTTCTTTGGTACGCTCGAACAGAAAGGACTTGTCTGCTTGATAAGGAAAAGTGCGACGAACATCAACATCCCAGAGATCCATGCTGGCTTTGCCATGCTTGATCCACTCTGCCAGTACTTTACCGGCCCCGCCTGAAGACTGAATACCAATTGAATTAAAACCACAGGCGACAAACAGGTTCTTGATTTCCGGTGTTTCGCCAAGTAAATAGCGATCGTCCGGTGTAAAACTCTCTGGCCCATTAAAGAACAGGCTTACCCCGGCATCTCCAAGTTCCGGGAAGCGCTCCAGCGCCATCTCAAACAGCGGTTCAAAATGTGGGAAATCCTCGGGTAAGGTACCAAAAGCAAAATCCCGGGGTATACCATCCATACCCCAGGGTTTGGCTTTGAGCTCAAAGCAGCCAAGTAATAACTTGCCTGCATCGAATTTGTAATACACCTGTTCATCGGGCAACCGAAGCGTGGGTCGCATTGTAGTAAAGTTATCCAGCGGCTCCGTAACCAGATAGAAATGTTCGGCAGCGTGCAGCGGCAGGCATACATTATGCTGCCCGGCAAATTCCCTGGACCACATGCCACCCGCCAGCACCACGGTTTCTGCCTCGATAAGGGCCCCATCATCCAGATAAACACCCTTCACTTTATCGTCACGCACTGCCAATCTTGCAACGTTGCATTGCTCTTTGATAACCGCCCCACCGGATCGCGCGCCCTTGGCTAGCGCCAGGGTGGTATCGACCGGATTAGTCTGACCATCGCCGGGGAGATAAACGCCGCCTAAAACATCTGTGGTTTTAAGGCCGGGCCACTGTTCATGGATGAAATCGGTTCCAATAAGCTCGGACTCTACGCCGAATGCCTTTGCCATCGTGGCTTGACGAGCCAGCTCTTCGAGGCGTTCAGAGTTCATTGCCAGGGTCATCGAGCCCGTTTTCCTAAAGCCCGTTTCCAAGCCGGTTTCTGCTGACAGGTCAGCAAATAATTCAGTGGTGTATTGCGCTAACCGTGTCATATTCTGCGTTGCACGAAGTTGTCCGACCAAGCCAGCCGCATGCCAGGTGGTCCCACTGGTCAATTGCTTGCGCTCCAGCAGCAATACATCGCGAATGCCTATTTGAGTAAGATGATAAGCAATCGAACAGCCAACAATACCGCCCCCAACGATCACCACTTGCGCTGAATCAGGAAGCGCTGCCATAAACTATCCTTAGCGATTTGCAAAGAATAACCAGCCTACCAAAATTGAAGCCGCCCGTATTGGCAAATTCGAAGATTCCAGCTTGACTGTTTAGGCCGGCTTGGGTTTAATGCGCCAAACCCGAATAATTTTGCTAGATATCTTTGCTGGAAGTCTTAGCTAGATAGATAACAAATTTCCCTCGAGACTTTAAAGATATTGGCCAGATAGCTCAGTCGGTAGAGCAGAGGACTGAAAATCCTCGTGTCGGTGGTTCGATTCCACCTCTGGCCACCATGTTTAAAGGGTTCATTAAATTCTTGTAACAGAAGATTGTTGAATGTAACTACCAATGTAACCATTTTTTCAAAAAAGCCACTAGTCATTTCCAGCTAAGAAGCACCTCACCCCCTTGGTACCCCCCACTTCACAGAATGGGACTCCTGCTATTACTAGGTATTACTAATGTGGACGGGTGAAGCAGGTAAAAAGTTATCTATGCACGTCTGTGTGGCTCAGGCACCCGCGGGCAAGGTCGACTGGAGCAACTATATGCAGAAAAGTGTCTCTTAGAATTTAGTGCTAGTGGTACCATATGGTCTGACGACGTACAGTCCTGCTCCTAATGATTGGTTCATGTGGTCCCTGCTT
>NZUN01000079.1 GCA_002697205.1 Gammaproteobacteria bacterium | reverse complement strand
TTCCTATCCCCGAATAGTCTGAGTAGGGTATCCTTATGACCCATTGCAAAAAGTGGTAAATGGTTTGGATGATTTAGCCGCNGTCCGGGACCTGCCTATCGCTATTAAGTACTTGGAAATTGTCGCGAACCCGCCAGGGACTGTTTACGCGGTTATTGATCGCATCGAGGCTATGCCAGGTTCATTTTTCAGATCATGCGGGAAGATAGGGAAATGACTGAAGTATTAGTATCCAGTTGTCATTGTGGTTCGGTTGAACTGTATTTAACCCTGCCCGATGGGCTGGAGAAGTTGCGCAGGTGTAACTGTTCTATCTGCAGCAGGAAAGGGGCCGTTGTCGCTTCTGTGAAGATTGAAAATTTGGAAATAATTAAAGGGCGCGCGATTTTAACTGAATATACCTTTAATACTCACTCAGCGAAACATTACTTCTGTTCGATCTGTGGTATTTATACTCATCATAGAAGGCGTTCAGATCCAACAGAGTATGGTGTCAATATAGCCTGTATAGAAGGTCTATCCATAGAAGACTATCTGCACATAGGCTATCTGGATGGAAAGCACGCTCATCCNAGCGATCACATTGAATAATCTGTCCAGCTTTGTCTGCAAAGGCTGCATATATCCCGCTGTAGAAAATTCCTGATAGCCTTCGTTATCCTGTGAACAAGAATTTCCCAGGGGCCTCTACTCGAAATGAAATTGGCTGGTAATCCGGATATGGGCTGCTACCTGNCAAGAGCTGGCGAATGGGGTAGCAGTTGACTATAATTGTCTTTTTAGAGCCTTGCGCTATATCTATATACTGCATAGGCATAAGCCTAAGCCCACGGGAAAATTATGTCATCAGTCATCTGGCTTACGGGCCTTTCCGGTTCGGGTAAATCAACCATCGCAGAGGCCCTTCAGACTCGCTTGGGTCCGGCTTTTATTATTGATGGTGATACCCTACGNAAGGGCCTGTGTCAGGACCTGGGTTATTCGNTCCAGGACAGGAAGGAACATGTGCGCAGGGTCGCAGAGCTGGCAAAGNTGNTTGCCAGTTCAGGAACAACGGTGATTGTTGCGCTCATCAGTCCGGATAAAGNGGCACGACGCAGCGCGCGCAGCAGCGTTGAGGGCGCGGCTATACCTTTTTACCAGGTATTTGTTGATGCGCCGCTTGAGGTCTGTGAGGAACGTAATGTCAAGGGCTTGTATCAGCGGGCCAGGGCTGGAGAGATAACGCNGTTTACCGGAATCGATGCGCCCTACGATGTACCGCAGCACCCTGACCTGCAGTGTGATACCGCCAATGAGTCGATCCAGGCATCGGTGGATAGTATCCAGGCAATGCTGGGTGCAGCAGATGCACAGTCCCCNCACCTGTGCTTTGTGGGTCGGTGGACACCCTTTCATAGAGGCCATTGGATTATCATGGAGAAAGCCATGGCCGAAGAACCAGATAGACCTGTGTTAGTGCTGGTTCGCGACACNAGTTTTGACCTCTGGTCGGCGAGTTATCGAAAACGCATGCTGGAAGCAAGCTTTAAGGAGATGGGCGTTCCAGCCTCGGTGGTCATCATCCCTGATATNAGTTCGGTAAATTGGGGTCGTGGTGTGGGTTGGACGCCTCGGGAGATTGAAGTCGAGGCTGACATCGCGGGTATNTCGGCAACTGATCTCAGAGCGCGTATGCAGGCNGGAGANGAAACCTGGAAGGATATTGTTGCTCCAGGTGTTGCAGATTTTATTGAACAGAACAATGCCTTATGAGAAAGTACGGGCCAGAAAACAAGAAGCAGTAAATGCTCAGATATAAAGGGGATCACCGTTGTTTTGCCTTAATGAACATAACTTATTCGGCAGGCTCGGTAAGCTTGGNAAGAACTGAATCCGGCGGGTGATATTACGCTGTTACGGAGATAGATAAAGTGTGCNCAGTCAAGATAGTTGCANTGTTAGTGCTGCAGATGGCCAGTAATCGGTATCTGTTCAGTCGTAACGAGTCATCAGTTCATGCAATGAGAGGGCTATCGTNATGTTGACTGATAATCCCTTTGCCGAACTTTCTGGTTTGGTTTCTCCCAGTCTGTTACAGATGTACATTGTGGTNATGATCTGCCTGGTGGCCGGNGGTACATTGATTGATATTCTACATAAGAAGAGTGGTCGNTATTTCTTTGCNAACTGGCAGCAGTCGAAGAAAAACCAGAAACNNGCNGTNGGGACCGCAGAAATGGTTTCCCTGGTGGTAAAAACAGCCTTGGTNGAAGGTTTGATGTCCGCGGAATTCTGTAATGCAAAGCGAAGNATNGCCCATCTGCTGACCATGTACGGCTTNCTGGCCCACGTGAGTGCAACAGCTGTTTTGGTGTTCTGCTATACATCGTCTGCGGCACCAGCGCCAGATATCCTGCCACTGATCTGGTATCTGAGCGGCCTGATGGTTTGTGCTGGNGGCTACTGGTTCTGGTTTTTTNTCCGCGTGGATGTGGCAGCTGAGGGTCATTCACCTTTNCGGATTNTCCGCGCTGATCTTTTTATCCTNTCTTTGCTNGCGAGCACCACCCTGGGNCTGATCTGGGCCTGGGCGCAATCGGTGGATAGTTCCTGGACGAATCTCTTGTTTGGGCTTTACCTGATGGCAACCACTTTGTTGTTTGGCTCAGTGCCCTGGTCTAAGTTTTCCCATATGTTCTATAAGCCAGCGGCGGCGCTGCAGAAACGAATAACCGAAGCAGATGGATCAAGGAATAACCTGCCAGCACCGGCGGATCGACCGGAAATCTTCGGGAGTAGTCGAGAACTTCCTAGACATTACTAAGCGGGGCAATATTAGACGCCGTGAAACAGGAGACAGAGTAAAATCATGCCGACATTTGTTTATATGACTAAATGCGATGGTTGCGGGCACTGCGTGGACATATGCCCTTCCGACATCATGCATATCGATAAAACCTATCGCCGCGCCGTTAATATCGAACCTAATATGTGCTGGGAGTGTTATTCCTGTGTGAAAGCCTGCCCGCAGAACGCCATTGATGTGCGGGGTTATGCGGACTTTGCGCCGCTAGGACATAGCGTGCGGGTTTTAAGGGAGGAAGAAAAAGCCACTATTTCGTGGAAGATTAAATTCAGGGATGGCCGGGAAAAGAATTTTACCTCGCCGATCCGCACCACAGAATGGGGCTCAATCCCTTCCCCTGCTGAATTGGACCTGCCCAGTGTCGAAGACTTTCAGAGCCAAACGCTTTCGCACGAGCCCGATGCGCTCAATATCCCAAATGGATTACCGGCGTTAAGGCCTGACCAACTTAAACAAGGGGTAATCTGATGGGATTGTTTGGCAGTCGAAAGACGATTGTAGTTGAGTCAGATGTTTTGATCGTCGGGGGTGGTATGGCCGGTTGCGGTGCAGCCTACGAAGCCAGATACTGGGGGCGGGATTTGAATATTGTCTGCGTTGAAAAGGCCAATATTGAACGTAGCGGTGCAGTTGCCCAGGGTTTGTATGCTATTAACTGCTATATGGGTATGCAGTGGGATGAAAATCAGCCAGAAGACCATGTGCGTTACGCGCGCAATGATCTTATGGGGCTGGTACGTGAAGATCTTGGCTACGATATTGCTCGTCACGTTGATTCTACCGTGCATAAATTTGAGGAATGGGGTCTGCCCATCATGAAGGACCCTGAAACCGGTCGATATCTGCGCGAAGGAAAGTGGCAGATCATGATCCATGGTGAAAGTTACAAACCTATTGTGGCCGAAGCAGCTCGGAAAGCGGCCTCAAAGATATATAACAGGATTATGGTGACCCACCTGTTGATGGATGAGACAAAACCAGGCAGGGTTGCTGGTGCGGTTGGATTCAATGTCCGTACAGGCGATTTTTATGTATTCCGTGCTAAGGCAGTTATCGTTGCCGCCGGTGGTGCCTCACATATTTTCAAGCCTCGTGCGGTCGGTGAAGGTATGGGGCGAACCTGGTATGCCCCCTGGAGCAGTGCCTCTGCCTATGCGTTGCCGATCCTTGCCGGGGCGAAGATGACCCAGATGGAGAACAGGATCGTACTTACTCGTTTCAAAGATGGCTATGGCCCTGTTGGCGCTTATTTTCTGCACCTGAAGACTTATACAGAGAATGCTTACGGAGATGAATACGAATCCAAGTGGTACGACCAGACCAAGGAATTAGTGGGCGACTACGTTGATCACCAACCTGTGCCGACCTGTTTGCGAAATCACGCTTTTCTCGAAGAAATAAAAGCGGGCAGAGGGCCTATCCGTATGGTGACTAAACAGGCCTTCCAGGATCCGCACAAAGAGACTGTTGGCTGGGAAAATTTCCTGGGCATGACAGTTGCCCAGGCGGTAGTCTGGGCCTCTCAGAACATCGATCCCAAGGAAATCAACCCTGAGCTGACCTCATCAGAACCTTATGTGATGGGTTCTCATGCCACCTGTTCTGGGGCCTGGGCGAGTGGGCCGGAAGATTATGCGCCTGCCGATTACCAATGGGGCTACAATCGTATGATGACAGTGGATGGGCTTTTCGGTGCGGGTGATACTATTGGTGGCACCGCGCATAAATTCTCCTCAGGATCCTATACCGAAGGTCGTATTGCAGCCAAAGCAGCTGTCAATTATGTAAATGACTTGAAAAATGAAAAGTTGCAGGTGAGTGAGAAACAGGTTCGGGAATTTAAGAACGCCATCTTCCAGCCACTGGAGAATTACGAAGTGGGCCGCAACGAGATTGTCGGTGGAACGGTGTCGCCCAGCTATATACTGCCTATCCATGGTCTGCAGCGCCTCGAGAAAATTATGGATGAGTATGTCGGTGGCATCAGTTCACATTACTTGACCAATGAGCCTTTGCTCACACGGGGACTGGAATTACTGGGTATGTTAAAAGAAGACCTTGATCATCTTGCGGCAGAGGATCTACACCAGTTGCAGCGGGCCTGGGAGTTGCAGCATCGGGTACTGGCATCTGAATCGGTGACCCATCACACCATGTATCGCACTGAAACTAGGTGGCCAGGCTATTACTATCGGGGTGATCATCCAAAACTAAATGATGATGATTGGCATTGCTTTACATTATCTCAGTACGATAAAGAATCTGGTGAGTGGGCCATGGGCAAGGCACCTGTTTACCACATCATCGATTGAAGATAGCGATTTTTTCGGGTTTCAATGAGTTGATCGAATTGTTGCCTAAGGCGAGTTCAGCAAGCTGTCATTTTCTGATTATATGCGATTGACCCTGATACCGAAATTTCAATTTACCTGGGTATGGATCCTTTAATGCTGATTCTGTGTATGTCTCGGGTGTCTTCACCATAGTCGTGGACGGCGTAGTGCAGGGTGCAGCGGTTATCCCACATGACAACATCGCCATTCCGCCAGTGGTGACGATAAAGGTTGTCTGGCTGGATAGAGTGCTGGTACAGGTAATGTAGCAGTGGCAGACTTTCAGCTGGGGTCATACCCTCAAGTCGGGGCATGCTATCTTCCGGTTTTGATAGATATAAGGATTTTCTATCGGTCTCTGGATGCGTTCTAACGATAGGGTGAAAAGTCGCTGGAACTGTATCACTGCCAACCAGCGATGCCAGTCTGGCGCCGGTAAATTCAGCCCGGACGGCGTGCAGGAACGTTTTCATACCTGCTGAAAGGCGATCATAAGATTGATATTGGTTTGACCACATGGTGTCGCCACCAACGGGGACCTGCCGGGCAGACAGGATGTTCAGAGCGGGTGGTTCGGTCAGAAAGGCAGAATCAGTATGCCAGTTTTCGGTTACGGCGTTGTCTTTGCCGCGATTATAAAGTGGCAACACACAGGGGTGACTGTCCAGATAGCTGACAAACGGGCTGATGCTGAAGCTGCCCCAGCGTTCAGCGAATGCGATATGCTCGTCGATGCTGAGAAACTGTCCAGGGAAAACAAGCATGCAGTGATCGAGGAATGCCTGATGGATCTGGTTGAATTTGGTTTGTGTCAGATGAGCCAGGCGCACCCCGGTAATGGCAGCGCCTATGGCACCACTTAGCGGTACAGTTTTCATGTTCATAAGCGAGTTCTTTTCATGAAACCAGTACAATCTTACCAATCTGCTGGTCTGATTTCATATAACGGTGGGCCAGCGCAAGGTCGTCCAGGGCAAATGTTCTGTCCAATACCGGCTGCAGAAGCCCGTTATCAAAAGCAGGCAACAAGTCGCTGGCGAAGCGCGTGCTGCACGCCAGCGCTTCGGATTTAGAGCGAGTCCTGAAGGTCACGCCGATGAGCGATATTCGTTGTCTTGCGAGAAAATCCAGATTGAGTTTTGCATCCCTGCCGGCATTGCGGCCAACGCTTACATAACGGCCTTTAATGGCCATGGTTTTCAGGCATTCAGCAAATAGACCACCACCAACCTGATCGATCACCACGTCGATGCCGCCGGTTATTTTTTCTACAGTTACAGGCCAGTTTGCATCTGTGGTACAGATGACCTCTGTTGCGCCGAGCTGTTTGAGTGGGGCAGCTTTGTGGCTGGAACGGGTGGTTGCGATGACGTGTTTTGCTCCCAGGTACTGGGCAATCTGAATGGCGGCGCAGCCGACAGCGGATGATCCAGCGGAGATTAGAATAGATTCATGAACTTGCATTTCAGCTTGAGTGACTATGGCATCGTGGGCGGTGACAAATACATTTGGAATTGCGGCCGCTGATTCGAAAGAAAGGCCCGTCGGAATTTTCATGAGTGCTGCCGCTTCGACAAGGGTGAATTCTGCATGGCAGGCTGATGCCCTGGCCATGACCCGGTCTCCTTCTGCCCAGCCTTGAACATCAGCACCAACGCTATCTATCAGCCCGGCAAACTCAATGCCAGATGGCATTGATTTGGACTTGGGATTAGTCGATACCATAAGTGGTCGAGAGATCAACTCGCCACGGTTGATACCAGAAGCCTTGATTTTGACCCGTACTTCACCGGCCGCGGGTAGGCAATTATCAACTCTGCGCAGTTCATTCTTGCCGCCCTCCGGGCCAGGTACCACCCACCATTGTTTGAAGGTCACGTTAGCTCCCTGAAAGGGCTGGAAAGCTCGGATGGTAAACCGTGAAATAAGAAAAATAAAGCCGGTGGTTCCAGCCGCCCAGGTACTTTTCCTAACAGGCTGAAACTTTTTCTAGCAGTAGGTTAGGTGTCTGTAGACCGATACTCGTGCTAACGGATTTAACCAAAAGGTTTGCTTCAATGTTGCTTGCGCTTGTTTGACCTGGCTGTTAAGACGATGCCATCAAGAATTTCACGTATCACTGATTGGCCTTTTACGAAAGGTAGCGGGGAGCAGGCGAATGAATTACCTACCATCAAATCGTAATTGCCATCCAGGGACTCGATACTATGTGCAAACTTTGGCAGATTCGAGTGGGAAACCCAGTAGCGCCAGACACCATTAACGGGGCATAGGCTGTCACCCATGAAGAGAGTGACATGGTTGGCTTGGGTAAATATATAGGATAACGCACCAGGTGTATGTCCCGGCGTAGGTAGGGCAATGAAGTCTTCAAATAAGCTGGTTCGCGCCATAGGCAAGGCTTGTTCAACTGTAACCCCTTTACTGAGTTTTACGGATTCAATTTCACTGCAGGTTATGCCGCGACCAACCTGCTTGCATAGTTGACTAGCGGCTGATTTGCCGTGGTGTCGATCGCCGATGCACAGAATTTGGTAGGGCATAAATTTTTCAATCAAGGGATTGCCAGTCAGGTCTCGACTTACGCCTAGCAGGTAGTTGCCTGCAAGACCCTGCAGAATATAGGCATGTCCTGTTTCATTGAGAACACCCTTTATCCAATGAATGCCCGGTGATATTTCTGTAGTGGGATACCCTGATGCGGGTGCTGTCATGGTTGTTCCGTGAGGCTTTTCGAATTATTGTAAACTAACTCGTCGTTTTGATGTCATTACCTTGGTTTGTCGGTACTGTGGCAGATTGAGGTCGGTAATTCGCACTTTTTCCCCAGTCAATAAGCGCGGTTAACAGTCCTCCAAAATAAAGTCTGTTGGATGTGATTAAAGACAAGTACAGTGCTCACTACCCCGCTGTCCAGGACTACCCTTTTTGCAAGGCTCTATATACACCAGTCTGGGCAATCAGGGCCGAGCCTACTCAACAACTCTGGAAATCTACCCGGCGGTGCCATTGACTACCCTCATCTTTTGCACACCGTGGCAACTATAGTTAACAGTTGTCTGAAGTCAGATTAGCATACACTATTGCATGGTAATGGCTGTGTTAAATGCTGGTCGGTCATTGATTCTCGCGACATAGGCTTTCAGATGGATCATGTCATCAGAAACACAGCCGAGTCGATTACTCATGAAACAGGCATGTCCCAACATAATATCTGCTCCGGAAAAATCACCGATTAAGTAATCTTTACCTTCAAGCGCATCATCGACAGGTTGCAGAGCTTTGGCTAATAAACGCTGCGCTTGTGCCAGCGCGGTTTCGTCACGCCGGTCTGGTGGTAACAGGACTGTTTGTACCACGATCGTGTTAACCGGTGGCATTACCATTCCTTCACAGTAGTGGAACCACTGCAGGTAGGCTGGGTAAACAGGTGCGTCTGACTCGGGTTTCAAACCCCCATTTTTATGCCTGGCCAGGATGTATTCCACAATGGCGCCCGATTCAAATATTGTTATGTCGCCATCATCCAGTACCGGCACACGACCCAAGGGGTGGCGCGCTCGGTGTTCATCGGATTTGAGATCCTTTGGATGAAACGCCATTTTGTTTATCTCATAAGGCAACTGCAACTCTTCAAGTAACCAGACAATTCTTCCGGCTCTTGAATTGGGTGCAAAGTGTAATTTCAACATCGTTCTCTCCTGTTGTTAAGCTTTTTAAACACAGCGAACCTCGTATGGGAGAGTATGCCACAGGTTTGTAATGTCTGTAGGCAAAGTGCGGGCACCCATCGGCGGGCTTGTTCTCAATGGACGGGCATCGTTGGCCTTGATTGACGGTTTGCTTGTCGTTAAAACAATACACTATCGGATTTCATGCCGAGCAGTACGCGACCTACTGCGGGGTTATGCTGCGGAGAAACCATGATATGCTGCCTGACAACCAAGATATCCCGCATGCAGCGCTCCAGGGGGTTTGCGACAAAATTGGCATTGACGCCGGCAGCAGATACTAATTTTTCAACGGCTTTAACAGTTTCGTTTGCTGCCCCGGAACAGGCAAGTTGTAACAGGGCTTTTTGACGATCTGTTGGAACCGCTCCCTTTTCAACCGTATCCCAGAGATCCGTCACCCGTTCAAATACGTAACTTCTCGCAGATCCCAGAATCCTTTGGGCATCTGCGACGGCATTTTGTGCTTCAACCCGGTCTCGCAATAGATTGGCTGAGCCCCTGGGTTTTTTCTGGGTAGCAAGCTCAACAAAACTTGTGATGGCGTTCATGGCGATCCCTGTTGCCACCCCTACCTTATTGTAAGCAAGTCGACTATAGATCGGCATCTGGTATAAGGGGCCGGAAGCGGTTGGGGTTTGAGTCTGCATCCTGCAGATAAAGTCATCTGGTACAAAAACACGCTCGACTCGAACGTCATGGCTCCCAGAGCCGCGCATTCCAGAGACATTCCAGGTATCGATGATCTCCAGTTGATCAGCAGGTATCAGCGATTCACAAAAGACATACCCCTTTTCATCTTTCAGGCGTTTATCATTTTCATGGACAATACTCTGGCACCAGAAATACTGGGCATTGTGTATGCCACTGGCAAAAGGCCATTGACCGGAAATTTGATAGCCGCCGGAGATCTTCTCGGCTTTGCCAAGGGGGTTGACGCTGCCACTGATAATGAGTCCAGGGTTCAAATAGAGTGGTTCTATGATGTTGCGTTCGTAGAATGCGGCAAGAATTCCCATGACTTCGATGCCAATCATCAGATTCCATCCGGTTGAGCCGTGGATTTCTGATACGGCTTCAATGGTTTTAATCTGATTAATGGGATGAGCTTCCAGTCCATGCAGACTTGCGGGTACAGCGATTCGATATAATCCAGCTTGCGCCATAGCTTCAGAGACTACTGCGGTGAGGTGCCTTTGCTGTTCCGCCTTGTCTATACCGTTTTCTATAACTGGACGAAGCGCTTTGATACTGTGACTTAACATTTCGATTTCAGTCGGCATAGCGATTTCCTGTTTGGCGGATATATTTCAAATATGCTGTGTTGCGATCGGCGAATCAACTGCGCCGACACGCTGATCATGCTGGTAAAGGTAGTTTAGCGATTTTTTCCAGTTCCAGTCGGCTAGATTAACCAATGATCCATTATTGCTTAAGGAGGCCGATTGCGGGGATTGACCGGTTCCAGATATCGCTCTACCTCGACCAGGCAGGTATTGGCGCTGGGTCCTTGCGCCAGGCTTGAGGTGCCTATATCGGCGGTGAGCACGTTAGGGTTGCCGTTTGCATCTGTGGCGTCTTCAAGCGGTGCAAACCAGGAACCGGTTGGCAGCGAAACGACGTCAACCAGGCGGTTCGTATCCAGCCCAACAGCGGCCAGGCAGGCGCCACGGTCGTTGAAGACCCGGACTATGTCGCCCGGGGAAAAACCACGTGCAGCGGCTGTATCAGGGTGGATGCTGATGACTTCCTTGCCTTGGATCTTGCCGGCCTGGCTGTGTGCGCTGTGGTCCAGTTGGCTATGCAGGCGTCTTTCAGGCTGTGGTGTCAAAAGATGAAGAGGGTAGCGCGAGTGACCCGCCCCACCCAGGCGTTCAAAGGGTTCCAGCCAGGCAGCGTGTCCGGGGCAATCGCTGTAGTTAAATTCCGCAATAGTCTTTGAAAATAGCTCGATTTTCCCTGAGGGTGTTCTAAGAGGATGAAGTAATGGATCTGCGCGAAAGTCAGCCAGCCAGACAGGTCGTGAGTTGGCCTCAGGGATTTGAAATGTACCTGCCTTCCAGAAATCTTCAAATTCAGGTAGTTCAAAGCCCTCTCGTAAAGCAAGTTCGCTGGATCGTTGCCACATGTCCTGTAACCACTCACGCTCGCTGAGCCCAGCTGTAAAAGCTGCATCTAGGCCCAGTCGCTTAGCCAGTCCGGTAAATATTTCATGATCAGAACGGGCTTGGTGCTGCGCTGGCAAAGCAGCCTGCATGACGTGAGCATAGGGGTCGTGGGAGGAAGCACATATGTCTTCACGCTCCAGGGCTGTCGTGGCAGGAAAGACAATGTCTGCCCACTGTGCTGTGGGTGTCCACCAGGGTTCGTTGACAATGACCGTACTTGGCCGGCGCCAGCCTTTGATCAATCGGTTGAGATCCTGATGATGGTGAAACGGATTGCCACCTGCCCAGTAAATGAGGTCGATCTCAGGGAAAATAATGTCGCGACCATCGTAGTGAATCGACTCATTGGGGTGCAGTAGCATATCTGCTATACGTGCAACAGGAATGGCGAACCGAGTGGGATTCATGCCTTTACTGAATGTTGCCCAGTTAAAACGGCGCCAGTGACTGCCAATAAAGCCTTCCGCGCCATAGCCGAACCCGAAGCCACCACCAGGTAATCCGATCTGGCCGAGCATGGCGGCCAGGGTTACCAGCATCCAGTAAGGTTGTTCACCATGGTGGGCGCGCTGTAAGGACCAGGCAGCAGTCATAAAGGTACGTTGTTTAACCAGGCGCCGAGCCAGGGAGGTAATTTCCTCAGCAGACACTGAGCATATTTTTTCTGCCCATTGAGGTGTTTTAGCGATGCCATTTTCATGGCCTAGCAGGTATTTTCGAAACAGAACATAGCCGCTGCAGTGGCTCTCGAGGAATTTTTTCGAAACCAGACTTTCTGTTTCCAGAACGTAGGCCAAGCCCAGCATTAAGGCGACATCGGTACCGGGGCGGCAGGCCAGCCATTGGACCGAAGAAGACTCGGGCATATCGTCCTTAATGGGCGATATGTTGATAAATTTGACGCCAGAGGCCAGTGCCTGTGTGAAGCTGCCGCTACTCTGGTGTTCGGTTATTCCGCCATAGGCGACTTGCGTGTTTCTTAAAGGGATACCGCCAAAGGCAACGACGAGCTCCGTGCTGTTGGTAATTTCCTGCCAGCTGGTTTGCTCAAGCTCTATCTGTGACCAGGGTGCAACCACGTGCGGTAAGATTACTTGTGCCGCAGCCGTGCTATAGGAATTCATAGCCCGTGTTGAACCACCCAGCAGATTTATGAAACGATGTAATTGCGACTGCGCATGATGGAATCGTCCTGCACTTGCCCAGCCATAAGAGCCAGCAAATATAGCAGTGTTACCATGTTCTGCTACCACGCGAGCGAGTTCCTGGGCCGCTATATCGAGGGCTTCATCCCAGGGCACATCCAGAAATTTGTCTACACCTCTTCTTGCACGGTCGCGATTATTTCCACGCAACCATCCCTGGCGGATTGCCGGTCGTTGTATGCGCTGATCATGCTGAATGCCGTCTAATAACGTATTAGCCATAGGTGCTGGTGCTGGGTCAGCTGATATTCCCTGGACATCAGTGATTTGCCCGTCCATTACCTCTACTTCGTATACGCCCCATTGAGTTGCTGTTTTGTAACGCATGATTACAGTCTCTAAATTATGCCGTCAAGGGTAACCAATCCATTTCATTTTAGCTATGCAGCATGACCATGATGAACTGATGGGCTGGTGCTGAAAACCGAGCTGTTTAAGCTTCATTAGCAGGTGAATTTGTGCGCCAATAGAATGATACAATGCACTTGTTCGATCCCATCTCATGTTAGTCTATAGAGCGACCTCCCTGGGTTATTTAAGAGGTGTGTATCTGTTAGGTGTGCGGTTTTAGAAACGCAAGATTGACATTTTTTTTGATTTCTGACTAGAGATTCGAGGATGATGTAGGAGTGCTTGCGAAGGCGTTTCTATCAGAAGCAATGCTGTAATTTGAAAGCTATCTGGCAATTACCCAAGGCAGTCTTAAGCGTAGAGGAATGTTATGACGGTTGTATTAGATGAACATATATTAAGAGAACAGCTGGTCGAATATTATCGATTTGCTGAAAAGCTCGGTCTCAATGAATTAGCATCAGGCAACTTAAGTGTCCGGTTGGGTGATGGCATGCTGATTTCTCCGTCTGGGGCCAGTGCAGATAATATCTCGATCGATAATATTGTGCAGGTTTCGCTCGCAGGTGACTGGCAGGGCGACCATAAGCCCTCTTCCGAATGGCGTATGCATGCTGCCATTTATAAGGATCATCAAGATGCTCAGGCCATCGTCCATACCCATTCGGATAATTGTGTGGCTGTTTCCTGTCAACTAAAACCTTTGCCGGGTTTTCATTATCTGGTGGGTGAATTTGGCGGCAGTGATGTCCCTTGTGTGCCCTATTCAACTTTCGGTACTCAGCAACTTGCTGATGATGCGTCGGCTGCTCTTACAGATCGTAGCGCCTGTCTGTTAGGTAAACATGGCATGATTTGTCGAGGCAAGGATATCAGGGTCGCGCTAGATCTAGCGCATCGACTCGAGATCATGTGCAGACAATATATCCTTACCTGCCATTTGGGTCAGCCAGAGTTACTCACTGAAGCAGATTGGATTGAGTTTTTTGAGAGGATGGAAGCGGTCAGTTATGGTGAATTCATTTAATTTGCCTGCTTCAGGATCTCTGGTTTTGTAACAGTTTGAGGTTTATGGCAGGTACCAGATTGGTGATGTCCAGGCGCGTTCCTGGATGGTTTTTTCAGCATTGGGAAATTCATCACAGCGGCTTTCCTGTTTGCAATGCACGGCGCTCCATCGCGGCGTAGCAGCTTCAATCACTCTGGCATACCAGAATGCTGGTGCAGTAGCGTCGAAATCGACGTCCTGCCAGGTCGCACAGACGGTCAAGCCAGCCTTTGGATCTTCCCAGATGGTTGATCGAGATTCCGCTAAGACACCGTTCCGTAGTTCGCCCTTGATTATCTCGATTGATTGGATGGGTGTCTTGTCATAGAGAACCTCGACCTGAAAGTGAGGTGCATGGGTCGCTTTACTGAGTTCACCACCCATAACGATAGTGTCATCTGGGTTGGCGATCTGACAATCCAGTTTTTTCGTTGATGCCTGCAGTCGCACCTGGATCCGCGGTCCGCTGGTGCCATAGACTTCCCGACGTTGTAACGCGGCGAACAGGCTGTCTCTGGTGTTTTCTTCTGCCCAGACGCCAACCAGGCCTCCTGGATTCCAGGAGGCGCGGATCATGGAACGATCAAGGTTACCAATGCCAAAGACAGAACCCTTCCATTGATTTTCCTCAACCAGGCCGCCTGTTGCAGCATGATTGTCAGTCGAGCCTATAATCCCCATCTTTAGGGGATTAAGTTTTTTCTCAGCTGACTTCTGGTAAGCAACCAGGCCTTTTTTGAGTAGACCGCGCACATAGCCACTACGCATTTTTTCCCATTGCTCGAGGGTATAGTCATCAGCGCTCATTGGTTTTGAGTTTTTAGTCAGGTAGAGCTCAAAATTGCAATCTTCGTCAGTCTGGCCAAAGGCCGGCAGGCATTCGCTGTTGCCTTTCTCCTGGTGAATTTCGACTAATTTTTCATATTTGGCCCTGAGCGACAGTAGCTGGTCAGATGCAGTTTCCACCTCGAAGCTTTTACCATCGCCCATGTTGGTATTGTGAGGAATAACCAATGCCTGGCAACCGTCTTCCGGTCGGCAATTTTGATCTAACTGATTCCATAACTGCTCTGGACTGGGGAAATTCATATAGTCTATGGCTTGTTTGGGAACAACATCACTGCGGAAAATTACATTGCGGTGATTGTGGCTGAACTCGGGTGTTGCTGACCACTCAAAACCTACGAATGCGGTAAATTGGCAAGGATCATTAGCCGAGTTAGTTTGGTTCTGGATGCGCTGCCACTGTGATTTCATGGTTTTATCACAGTGGCTCGGGTCATCAATACAGATTGGTGTAGGCTTAGGTTGTGCTTTGGTTATGGTGGGAAGGACATATTCTGCGAAGACCTCAGGGCCATCCTGTCTATTATTCTTCTCGGTCATAATGTTGCAGTAAGCATCATCACTCCATTCGGGGTCGGTACAGATGTAGAGAAGGTTGAACCATTCGGCATGATCGGTAACCGCCATGAAATCCAGAGGCCGTTCAAGTTGAGCAGTCAGTGAGGGGGTTAATTTAATCGTACCGCCACGGGCAAAAGCGTAAGCCTGGGCAGGTGTTGCTGCAGTGCCATAGCCCCAGGCATCCAGCGAATAGGCCGAATGTACATGCAGGTCACCCCAGTAGACCTGTTTTATGCCAGGCTGGTACTGAGGGCAACGTGCATTGTCTGAAGGCAGTGCCTGCAGAGGGAGTAATATAGCTGATACTATAATAAGTAGTCGTTTCAATTCAGCCACCTTGATAGTGTGGATTGTTCGGATGTTCTTATGAGTAAGAATTTTAAGATAGGAATCTCGCTCAATTGCTACACTAGGTCAATCTCATAGAAGCTACAAAGGTGTATTGGAGGCGAGTCCCAATAACAGCCGGCCATAGGCTTCGCTGGAAACGTCGAGGTCGAAAACGGTATGGCAGGAGAGCGTTTCCAGGTCTCGTAGCGCGCGCTGCAGCGGGTTCTGAAGGTTGTGAGCTGAGGAACCACTGGCTTCGGACACGTCTCGGACAATGTTCCTGGCGTCGCGGACCACATGGCCAATGCGAACCCGGAANGCTGCCCGGGCAATATCAGGNCAAATGTCGCCACTNTCACCCCATTGNNTAACTTCNCTGGCAATCTGTAGGAGGGCCTGCTCGGTGTTGTTGAGTCGAACGGTTAAGTGCGCCAGTTTGGATTGGGCAAGGGCNCGATCAGANAGTTTATTCNGGGTGCCNTAGACCATTCGCTGCAGAAGGCTNTGCTTGAATAAATCGANTGTTTTCTTAGCGCATCCGACCGCTGGTGCTGCTGCGGTTAATCCCAGTACTGGCAGCATNGGCATTCGATAGGTCGCTGTCTTGTGGATGNCAGCNCCTGGCGAGTCTCCTGCTCTCATATCAGTCAGTTGTTGACGNANATAGCCAGGNACAAAAGCGTCCTTGATTGCGATATCGTTACTGCCTGTGCCTGCCATNCCTGACATTTGCCAGGTATCTATAATTTCAGCCTGCTCGATAGGCAGCGCATACATGCATAATTCAGGCGGATCTGCTCCTTCNGTGAGCGCGCCAACCATAACCCAGTTGGCATGCATGACGCCGGTACCCCATTGCCATTGGCCGGTAAGGCGAAANCCGCCCTCTACNGGTGTCGCCACACCGCGGGGTGCCAATGCCCCAGGGGCAATGATGTAGGGATGTTTGCNAAAGATATGATCCTGNGCTTCCTGGTTATACAGGCCGATCAACCAGTTGTGCTCCATACAGAAAGTGACCACCCAGGCAGTGGATATATCAGCTGCTCCNAGNATCATCCCNAGCTGCATAAAGCCTTCNAGGCTGAATTCGAAGCCGTCGTATTTCTTTGGAACAAAATAGCGATAAGCCTGAGTTTTTTCGATGGCTTGCATGACACTGTCGACGGGTTTGCGGCCNCGCTCGGCTTCAGCCGCATTTTCTTCAATCATAGGCACTAGAGACTGGATGCTTTCGATTAGTTGTTGTTCATTGGTTAACATACAAATTTCCTTGCTCCATTCNCGGAGCTAGTGCTTATTGTGTCATTNGTGGTTNAAATGTCAATTTAATTGACAAATATTCTTCAGGTNACTCAATTCTCCAACAGTCGATGAATTCAGGANTTAGCTGATGAAAGGTTTGGGTAGGCCGCGCAGTGTTGAGNCACTACCGGGATTTACTTTAANNGCCGAGTGTGAGTATGCTTTGGTCTTGTNAGCATAGGGGGTATTTCTGTGGAGAAAACTNGCTNTACAAGGACCTTTGTTTCACTGGCCTCGGCGACAGGTATGCGAAATGGTGCGGGTTTTTTGCCCTGCCAGGGCCTGTATTATCAGCCGACCTCCGGTGAGGTCAAAACAGCATTGATAGCGACTCACTACAATGTTGATTTCAGCGAACATTATCTAGGCGAGTATATGGCAAGCCGTGGTTATGGATTCCTGGGCTGGAATACTCGATTCAGAGGGAATGAAGGATTTTTCCTGCTTGAACACGCCCTGGTTGATATTGGCGCAGGTGTTAGATGGCTGCATGAACAGGCTGGAGTTGAAAAAGTGGTGTTACTCGGTAATTCAGGTGGTGGCTCTTTGATGGGGGCGTACCAGTCACAGGCCAAAGGGGTGACGATGACCGCAACGCCGGATTTGACGTTACCGGCTGCACTTAATGATATTGAACCTGCAGATCTGTATATCTCCCTGTGTGCACATGCTGGCAGGCCGGAAGTATTAACCGACTGGTTTGATCCTTCGATTCTGGATGAAAAAGACCCGACCAGTATAGATCCTGCCTTAAATATGTATGACAAAGCCAATGGGCCGCCCTATTCCCAGGAGTTTATCGACAGGTACCGTGGCGCTCAGGTCGCTAGAAATCACAGGATTACGCAATGGTGTCATGAAGAATTAGAGCGAGTTCAGAATCTGGGAATGACCGACCGATCATTTAACATGTATCGCACCTGGGCAGACCTGCGATTAATGGACCCCAGCATCGATGCTTCTGAGCGCAGGGAGAGGTGGTGTTATGCAGGAGACCCTGAAGCGGCTAATTTTTCTCCGAGGGGAATCGGTCTGACCAATACACTACGGACCTGGCTGTCCATGTGGAGCCTNCAAGAATCGCACTGTAAGGGNGCGCCTCATCTAACGAGAATTAGTGAGCCAGCGTTGGTTATCCAGAGTCTGGCCGACACGGGTGTATTTCCATCGGATGCCAAGGCCATCTATGACACNCTGTCATCCATCGATAAAGAGTTGTATATGGTTAAAGGGGATCACTATCTCCAGACGCCTGAAACAGCCAGGGATGATGTGGCCGATATGATCGTTGATTGGCTGGCTCGTCACAANGCATAACGATCCAAATCCTTTAACCTAAGGCAGGACGAAGGCAACGAAAAGTTGAGANCAAGAGCAGGTCAGTATAATGGCCATAGGTTCACTGTGTCGGGCCATTGAGCTGTCTGCTGNTTATTGAAGGGGGCTGAAAATGAACGAATNACCATTACNGACGAGTCTGGTTGGNAGTTATGCCCAGCCGAACTGGCTGATAGATAAGCAACGCCTGGGTCAGCGATTGCCGCCGCGCGTGGTGCTCGACCAGCTATGGAAGGTAAATCCGGAAAATCTGGAAGAAGCTCAGAATGATGCCACTATNNTGGCCTTANGCGATCAGCACAGGGCTGGAGTGGATATTGTTACAGACGGTGAAATGCGTCGCGAAAGTTACTCCAACCGCTTTGCCAATGCGCTTGACGGCATTGATATCGATAATCCNGGTGAAGCGATTGATAGAACGGGTAAGGTGGTGCCGGTGCCAAGAGTGGTTGGCCCGATCAGCCGGCGAAAGCCAGTGGAAGTACCCTTCATAGAGCTATTGAAAGCGCATACCACTAAACCNATAAAAATAACCNTACCGGGACCGTTCACCATGAGTCAGCAGGCCCAGGATGATTATTATGGAGACCCTGCTGNCTTGGCAATGGCCTATGCCGAGGCGGTTAATGCTGAGCTGACCGGATTGTTTGCNGCAGGGGTTGATATTGTGCAGTTAGATGAACCTTATGTGCAGGCGCGTCCTGAGGCGGCAAGGGATTATGCATTGGCAGCTATTGATCAGGCTATTGCCGGCGCATCCGGTAGCACNGTTCTACACGTGTGTTTTGGTTACGGTAAGCATGTTGCTGATAAGCCTAACGGTTATGCCTTCCTTGATGAACTTGATGCCTGTCAGGCGGATGAGATTTCCATCGAGTGTGCTCAACCACGACTTAAGATGGATCTGGTGCAGGGATTACCTTCCAAAAAGGTTCATGTNGGTGTNATAGATTTGCGCGATACTCGGGTTGAGTCGGCAGAAACGGTAGCACAGAGAATCGAAGCAGCACTCGAGTTTCTGCCGCCGGCACGACTCATCGTCGCCCCGGATTGTGGCATGAAATACCTGAGTCGNCCGGTTGCTTTTGCCAAACTCTGTANTATGGTGGCTGGACGAAACCTGGTTATGGGCGNCGCCTAGTCATAGCCAGTCTGGNTGGATTTACCNCAAATAGANTGGCAGAGCTCAATCCTTCCAGGCTGCACCGGCCCAGTNAGCTGACTCACCTTCCACCGGCACCGGTACTTCCCTNATTCTTTCTGGGACNTCGTCAAATTCCAGACGCAGGGCCTTGCAGCAGACTGCGTGCAGATTGTATCCCATGATGTGATAGGTCAGCTCGAGNATGTCCTCATCGGAAAGATGCGAATGTAAGGCATCAAAGAGTTGGTCAGACGCGCGTCCACCATCATAGATAAGAGCGTCTGCCCAGGCCAGAATGGCTCTTTCTTTAGCATTGAATACCTCAGAAACCTGCCAGTGCGGAATCGCCTGAATCTGTTCATCGGGGACCCCAAAGCGTCTGGCGGCCTTGCAGTGCTGAGAAAAGACGAACTGGCTGGCCTGGGCGTAGCCGGCACGCATGATGCCCAGTTCCCTGACCTTGCCATCGAGTTGACTGACACTTTTATCGGCGAACATACCGAACATACCGAAGTGTCCGGTGGCATGATCAAATATATAGGGTACCAGCGCAAAGACCGTCCACCAGTTGCCAGGGGTGCCGGTGGCTGTGCCCGGTTCGGCTACCGGGTCCTTTCCGTTGAAAAGCGCGGCATAGTATTTTTTNACGTTGTCGGTGGCATTCTTTAGCGATACCTGTTTGAGTCTTGGCATGAAATTGCTCCTTGTTTATCCANTGACTGGAATACTAGAAAAGCGAGCNGCTGTCAAAGTAATAGATTGACAGGGGGTTTTATTGATTCCTATTATGTACCGGCTGGNTTAANGAACANGTTCGAAGGGCATAGTGAATCAGGGCCTNGATNGCCATAAATGAGACCGCTGGTTTAATGAGTTAGGAGACATGATGAATACAAATGAGAAGTATGAGATCAGGGGGATTAATCACCTGGCGCTGGTCTGCAGGGATATGAAAAAAACCGTGGATTTCTATTCGGGTGTCCTCGGTATGAAACTGACCAAAACCATTGAATTACCTAATGGCATGGGGCAACACTTTTTCTTTGATATCGGCAAAGGGGATATGTTGGCTTTCTTCTGGTTTCCAGAAGCGCCTGAGTCACAACCNGGTGTTACCCACTCGGAAAACGTGGTCGGCGGTGGTTCCATNACATCGGCTCATGCGTCAATGAATCATGTGGCCTTCGATGTTCCCGCAGACAAGATCGATGAGTACCAGAAGAATCTGANTGCAGCCGGTGTTGAAGTGACCGCTGTNGTCAACCATGATGATTCTGAATACGGCGCCAGTATTGAAATAACCGAATCGACCTTTGTAAGGTCGCTGTATTTTAAGGACCCGGATGGAATCCTGNTGGAATTCGCATCCTGGACTCGAGAGCTAGATGAGCNTGATGTCAATNTAGNGGCAGNAAGCGCCGCCTGATTTATCGGGTATTTTAGAATTCTCGTTCTGGTTGTTAGTTATGTCACAGCACCATAAATCTGAAGCATCAACTTCTCTGGTATATGCGTGGTATGTTGTGACGGTATTGCTGGTTGCACAGGCTTTCTCGTTCCTTGACCGNATGATCATGGGGCTTCTTGTGGGGCCTATTCGNTCAAGTTTTCAGATAAGTGANACGCAGTATAGTTTGCTGGCCGGTCTGGCNTTCTCCCTTTTCTACGCCATTATGGGCCTGCCATTGGCAAGAATCGCAGACCGGGGCAGTCGCAGAAACCTGATTGCAGCGGGAATTGCGGTCTGGAGCNTTATGACNGCGNTATGTGGATTCGCCCGCAGTTACTGGATGTTGTTTTTTGCAAGAATGGGTGTCGGCGTAGGCGAGGCTACATTGGGACCTGCAGCCTATTCAATGATCGCAGATTACTTTCCTAAAAGCGTTCTGGCCAGAGCATTGTCGATCTATATGATCGGTGTGACCCTNGGGTCTGGATTTGCCTATATGCTCGGTGGTGCTGTCGTGGGCTACGTTGAAAATATCGATACCATCACAGTCCCTGTCATTGGCGATATGGAAGGTTGGCAGTTAACATTTTTTATCGTTGGGCTACCTGGATTNCTGGTTTCCCTGTTGATGATGGCAACTGTACGTGAGCCGGCTAGAAAGGGAGAGGTGGCCAGTGGCGAGATTCCCTTAAAGACCGTCATTGATTATCTCTGGGCCAGACGCAGAGCCTACTTAGGGCATATCCTGGGACTTTCTATTTTTATCATGGTGGTCTATGCCTTGAATCTCTGGGGCCCAACCTACTTTATCAGAACNTTCGGTTACAGCCGTCCGGAAGCAGGCTGGGTATTTGGCNTGATAATGATAGGGGCGGGAACAGCAGGTCTGTTGATTGCCGGTACCCTATCGGACAAATTGGTAGCCGGCGGNATGCAGGATGCCTACGTGAGAATGATCCTGATCAGCATGCTGGCACTACTACCTTGTGCGGGGGCGCTTGGGTTTCTCACCAGTGACAGTCTGGCCATTGTGTTCATGTCCCTGGCTGTGTTNTTTTCNGCTTTCCAGGGTGGGCTGTCGGCAGGCACCCTGCAATTGATGACACCGAACCGGATGCGCGGNCAGGTGACAGCGCTTTATATGCTGGCCACTAATCTTATNGGNTTGGGTCTGGGNCCTACTATTATTGCTCTGACAACGGATTATGTATTTGGTTATGATGCCGCTATTGGCAAATCCATAGCCCTGTGTTCACTGGTGGTGTGNCCGATTGGGGCATTCATACTCTGGCGCAGTATGCCTGCTATTCGNCAGCAGTTAGCTGAGCNGCAGTTAGCTGAGTAGGAGTNGCTACTTAAATTCCTGTGGACTGCCAGGCGATCATCGNTAGCCTTTCATCAGTTATGTGCCAGATGCTGAGAAACTTATTGCGCAGCTTTTTCTGAGTGCCTTCNTTTAGAACATCTCCGCTGATAATTCCTGCATAGATAAATATANTGNTGTGCTGGCTGATNTGTGTTTCCTGNACCTCCAGGGACTGGTATANCACCGAACCCGACNCGATGGAGGCTATCAGNGCTNTTTTTCCGTCGGTTTTTCCTGATGAGTGGGTCCAGCGCAAATCGTCGTCCAGGTAGGTTGCCAGGGCCTGNACATCTGCCTCGATCATGGCCNTGCGACGGGCCGCATCTGCGTCTTCAAGTGCCTTNAATAGCNTCATATTATTTCCTCGTTGTCATGCGCGGATAGTCCGCTGTTCAAGCGCCAGCACCAGNGGCTGTAAGGGTTGCNTTGATTGGTGCGGATTTACCTGCTTTTGCAGCTGCCCTGGGAATCGCACCGTTGATCATGCTGATTTCGCTGAATCGACCCGCTTCAATATCCAGCAGAGCTGATGGCTTGGCATTTGGCATACGCTGGGCAAATTCCTGCACCAGTTGTACCGGGTCTGCAATATCGATGTCGACATTGCTGTCTACTGCTGTTTGCCAGGCTTCAATAGCGGCGTTCCTGCTGATCGGGCCGATAATGGGATCTTCCATTACCTGACCTACGGTCTGACCGGTTAATGCGCATAGGGCACTGTAGGCGACGTTGCAGATCAGCTTTTCCCACTGCATGGCGAGAATATCTTGCGAAGTGCTGGCGTCAAACCCAGCGTTTCGAAATATCGAAGCCACCTGGGCAACGGCTTTGCTGTCTGCATGGCTATAGGCGCCCATTTTAATGGCTTTCATATCATTGTGGTGAGCGTGACCGGGAGCCTGAAGTGATGCTCCAAAACCTTGTGCAATACCTACAATTAAACGATCCTCACCGAGGGCGTCAGCAACATTGTCGGCACTGCCTAAGCCATTTTGTATAGTCAGAATCAGAGTATTTCTGTTAATCAGTGGTTTTGCCATGGTACTGGCAGCTGCAACATGGGTTGCCTTGACCGCAATCACGAGAAGTTCCGTTGGCTTATTGGGCACCTGGGTGTAGGCCTTGATTTTGACGGTTCGGTCACCGCTGGCGCCGGATACGCGTAAACCATGGTTATTGATGGCATGAATATGTATCGCATTTTGGTCCACTGCGCAGATGTCATGACCAGAAGAGGCGAGTAAAGTGGCGTAGATTGAGCCCATGGCGCCGCAGCCAAGCACCGTTATCTGCACGACATCACGACAGGTTTTTCTACCGCCTGACAGCCTAGTGGATGTTGTTCAGAACCCATGTATTCCCCCTGTACAAACGTTGGTATAGAGCCGGCATGCTAGTAATCGGATAGGTGAATTACGGATAGTTGCACCTGAATCTTAAAGCGCTGTGTTCCGCCTGCAGCCCTCGATTTAGCGGCGGCGTGTTAATTTTTCATTTTGAAACCGTAACTGAAATCTTATTCCTTTAGCAATGTTTTTCTCTTTTGCATTGGTCGTTGGTCCCAGGCCTCCAGCTATGGCACGAGCAATGTTTTTCTCTTTTGCATT
>NZUN01000078.1 GCA_002697205.1 Gammaproteobacteria bacterium | reverse complement strand
AAGCAGCAAAAACGTGGTTTATTCTGCCTGTACAAGACAAGGAATTACTATGCCGAACTCAGCCTGTCATGATCCTTTGCACGCGATCGAAACAGCCAGTGTCGATGCGCTACGCAATCTTCAGTTGCAGCGAATGAAGAAGACACTGCGGCACGCTTATGGAAATTCCCTGATGTATCGAGATAAATTCGATGCCAGTGGGGTACATCCAGATGAATTAGTTAGCCTGGAAGATCTGGTCAAGTTCCCGTTCACCACCAAGCAGGATCTACGCGATAACTATCCGTTCAGAAGCTTCGCGGTTCCCATGGAGGCCGTGGTACGCATTCATGCCTCAAGTGGTACTACCGGTAAGCCTACAGTGGTGGGTTACACCAAAAATGATATCGATGTCTGGGCTGATGTGGCAGCAAGATCGATTCGTGCTGCCGGTGGCCAGGCCCTGGATAAAATCCATGTGTCCTATGGTTATGGTCTGTTTACCGGAGGACTCGGCGCCCACTATGGGGGTGAAAGGTTGGGTTGTGCAGTGATTCCTGTGGGGGGTGGTCAGACTGAGAAGCAGGTGCAACTGATTCAGGACTTTGATCCGGATATCATTATGGTGACGCCGTCTTACATGCTGAACATCGCTGATGAAATGGATCGTCAGGGTGTTGATCCGAAAAAGTTGTCTTTACGGCTGGGCATCTTTGGCGCTGAGCCGTGGACCGATGCCATGCGCAGAGAAATCGAATCGCGATTGCACCTCGATGCGGTTGATATTTACGGTCTATCTGAGGTGATGGGCCCAGGTGTGGCTCAGGAATGTCTGTTAACCAAGGATGGTCCAACTATTTGGGAAGATCATTTTTACCCTGAAGTGATTCATCCGGAAACCGGTGAAATCGTTGCAGACGGAGAACAAGGTGAGCTGGTGTTTACCAGCCTGACCAAGGAAGCCATGCCAATTATTCGCTATCGTACCCGTGATCTAACCCGGCTTTTGCCCGGTAGCGCCAGAACCATGCGACGGATGGCTCGTATAACCGGCCGTAGTGATGACATGATGATCATCCGTGGGGTCAATGTCTTTCCGACTCAGATTGAGGAGCATTTACTGGCAATTGACGCGCTTTCTCCTCATTACCAGATCGAGTTGTCCAAGGACCGGCACATGGATGTCATGACTATTAACGTGGAACTTTCAGAAAATGCGGATGCAAATTCCGATAGCACTTCGGCTGAACTAGTACACAGAATTAAAACATTCATAGGCGTTACCGCGAAAGTAGTGGTTCACGAGCCTGGTAGGATTCTTAGGTCTGAAGGTAAAGCCCAGCGTATTGTTGATCATCGTTAATTCTGGATCGCCTTGCCGTCATTGCCCGACTAGACTTTCCTGCTGGATTGGCACGACCTAGCCACCCGGTGTTGTCAGGATAACCGAGCAGACACAGCGGATTGCGCTCGTTCCCATAGAAGTTGTTTGCTGAATTCCAGAAAACATGGTTAATTCACTGTAAATAGTTAATTCACTGTAAATAAAGGGAGCTAATAAGGATGCATACAATGCTGCTTAGATTTTTCCTAATGTTTTATTGCTCGACTGCATTTCCCCACTCAGGACCCGAGATACCGGAGCCCTTACCGCTGAAGCCTCTGGGAATTGCTTTTGGTTGGGATTTTGATAAACCGGAGATTACTGTCCAGGCCGTTACCAAGAATCTTAATGTGCTATTTGGAACCGGTGGAAATATTGCAGTCAGCACTGGTAAGGATGGCGTTCTTATAGTTGACGATCAGTTCCCCAGCCTGATGCCAAACATAGAAGCCGCCATAGGCGAGCTTGGCGGACAGGCGATTGATTTTGTGGTCAATACCCATTGGCACTTTGACCATGCCGAGGGCAATCTGGCGCTCGGGCCGAAAGGTGCCTGGCTGGTCAGCCATTCTAATTCCCGAAGCATGATGCTTGATGATCATCTGATTAACCTGGTGGTTGCATCCTATCTGCAGAAGGCCTACCCAGAAGAGGCGCTGCCCACCGTGACTTTTGATAAAACAATGCAGTTCCATATCAATGGGGAACGAGTAGACCTGTTTCATTTTGGCCCCGCTCATACCACAGGTGATACGGCGGTTATTTTTCGTACCAGTAATGCGGTACACCTTGGCGATGTCTTCAACAATGCGGGTTACCCGTTTATTGATGCTGGCAATGGTGGCACACTCGATGGTGTCATTCGTTTCTGTACAGAAACTTTAAAGCTGATCAATAAGGATACTGTGGTGATTCCTGGCCATGGTGCTATCACCAACTACAATGCGTTGAAAGACTATATTGATATGTTGAGCATAATCCGCACCCGCATGATGGCCATGATCGAAGAAGGTGCCACGCTTGATGAGGTGGTTGCCGCTGGTTTAACCAAAGAGTGGGATGAGCAGAACGGCGATAACACTGGATTCATTAACCGATCTTATATGAGTCTGACCCATAAAATAGTAGATCGTTAAGTCTGGGTGTTGACCTAGTTAATGCCCCCGTACAGGCGTGTGAGGCTCCCGGACAGTGCATATAGTCTTCAGGAAGCGCCGATTTAGTCCAAAATCATCCAGGAATGCCAGAACGCTGACAGGATTACCAATAGATTATTGGTCACTGCTGTCTCCCTCGAGCAGGCAGGGGATACTGAGAAAGCCACGGAATCGGGCCCGTCCACCGCGGACAGGCCTGTCGACCAGTTGATAGTTGGGGAATTGGCCAATAAAGCCTGAGACGGCGATGCTTGCCTCCAGTCGTGCCAGGGTGTTACCGATGCAGTTGTGAGCACCACTGGCAAAGGCGAGGTGGCGATTAGGCGATCGACTGATGTTAAAATGCTCAGCGTCTGGAAATATGCTCGGATCGCGATTGGCAGCACCGATACAAAGGTGAATATTGGTTCCTGCCGGGATTACATAACCGCTGATATTCACAGTTTCGGTTGCCATTCTATTACCCAATTGATTGGGGCTTTCCAGGCGGAGCACCTCTTCAACGGCTGGCTTGATCAGTTCCGGTCGCTCGATCAGGCGCCGTCGCTGCTCGGGGTTATCGTGTAACGTAACCAGGGCACTACCGATCAGGTTCGTGGTGGTTTCATGGCCGGCATTGAGCAGGAAAATACAATTGTGCAGCAGCTCTTTCTCTGAGAGTTTTGCGCCGCTTGCTTCACCCTGGATGAGTCGAGTCAAGACATCCTGTTCGGGATTTCCAGGCTGGCTGCGACGACGCTGGGTAAGATCTGCCAGGTAGGTGAGGAAATCCTTAACTGACTGATTACCCCATTTGGCTGCTTGCTCGCTGACAACCGGTTCCAGCGCGCCTAAAATTGCCAGTGACCAGTTACGTAACGGTGCTCGTTCATTTCGCGGTATATCGAGTAGATTACCAATGACTTCGATGGGAATGGCGCTGGCGAAATCTTCGATCAGATCGACCTGGGTGCAGTGTCTCATGTTATCAATCANNTCATCGACCAGCGCGATNAGGCTGGGTTCCATTGCCTTGATGGCCCTCGGTACCAGNGCACCNTTTAAGATGCTGCGCACGCGGGTGTGCAGNGGCGGGTCGTTGAATACCAGNGAGCTGGTGTGGTGCTCGTACANGGGTGTATCNCCGAATTTAGGCTTAAATTGGATTGTNTTGTCNGAACAGAACAGGGTCGTGTTTTTGTATATGNTCANNAGGTCCGCGTAACGGGTGAGGAAGTAACTACCGTCNGACATCTGCTTGATCGGTGAGTGCGCTCGCAGGGCATTGTAATAAACGAAGGGGTCGNNGTAAAAATCTTCAGGAAGCGTCAGTAGATCAAAGTCCTGGGCTATTTGGGTGGTGTCTCTTTTCGNTGCTAATGCTCGCTTCTGCATGCTGTTCATGTCCTNGCTGGTCATAGTGCAGTTTNGTGGTTGNGAATNTTATGAGCACTGTTATGGGCACAATAGCATAAACCGNATTATAAACTGTTCGGCTGTTTTTCCCTTAAGTTAAGTTGGCGCTNACGGTGATCAGGTAACCTGGTCCACTGCGGTTTNGTAAGAGANTAGAGATTTGATTCTTATTTTGGCTNGGTGGTTAGCAGGGTNTTGAGGTGAGTGAGCTCAGTATGCCAGTTGGACTGCAGTTTAGGCTTNTGGAATTTGAGTTTTCTGGNGCGGTCTTCGGCGATCAAGGTTTCCAGTTCNATAATCCTTTCCAGAATCGAATCTTCATCGTTTGCTGANACAGGTTTGGTTTGCCTNTCTACTTTGGTATGAATGCTATCNATCGATGGGCTTGAGTCAGTCTGGTAAAANGTCTCTGGACTGTTGATTTCGAGCAATTGNCTGTTTTGGATCAGCACATAACGATCTGCGATATGATCAATAAATCTGCGATCGTGNGAGGTGACCAGTAGTGTTGCCTTGNCGGCCAGAATCTGCTGTTCTAGTTGTTGTCTACCCTGAATATCAATGTGATTGGTGGGCTCGTCCAAAATCAGNAAATTAGGCTGGTTTATCTTGATGATCAGGAACATCAGACGGGCTTTTTCACCGCCGCTTAACACCGCTACCTTTTTGGTCATATCNCTGTANGGGAATCCTGCACTGATTAGAGCGGTCTTGTAGTCTGCTTCGCTGCCTCGATGACTGCGGGCTCTCAGGGTTTCCATCAGATTCATTGTGCCATCTAGATCGTTTATTTCTTGATCGTAATAACCGATATCAGTTTGAGGGTTAAATTTTATAAAGTCGCCGCTTCTGTCTGTTGCAAACCGNTTCATAATTAGTTTGATTAAGGTTGTCTTGCCGACACCGTTATGTCCCAGCAATGCGATTCGATCACCGGGTCGTATAATAAATTCTTCAATGTGGAATANAGGCACTGGCTCTTGACCGGGAGACAGGATTTCCTTATTTTCGATATGCAGCATCCGGTCAGCACGTGCTGAGAGCAGCTCCAGGTCGAGATTGAGCCTGGAACCTTTGCTGACAAAGGTCTTACTCTCTTCCATCTTCTCGACCCGCTTCTCCATACTCTTAGCTCTCGTTGCAAATTTTTCGTTGTCGTAAACTTTGGCCCAATTGGCGAGGCGCTTGGCACTGGCTGCGAGGCTCTTGATAGCTTTCTCTTCTGATTTGAGCCGAGCGCTGGCAGCTTTGTCCTGAGCGTCCAGATGGGTTTTTGCCAATGTATAAGGGAGATTAAAGCTATAAATTCTTTCGTCCCTGAGAAATACGGTGCGATGGGTTACTGCGTCGAGAAATTGTCGGTCGTGAGAGACCAGAAGGAAACCTGCGTCCAGCTGCTGCAGGAATTTCTCAAAATACAACAGAGTGGTCAAATCTAGATGGTTAGTCGGCTCATCAAACAGAATTAGATTCGGGTTATTGATAACAGCGCGAGCAAACATGAGCCGATTCTGTTGACCGCCGCTGAGGTCAGATACGAGGTAATTGTATTCTATAGGACTAAAACCCAGTTCTGCCAGTAACTGTTCAACACGGTATTGATTAAAGTCCTTGCCCTCCTCGGGTAGTTTGTCAGCCAAAGCCTGGGCCAGCGTATGGTCAGATAGTCTGGGATTGATAAATTGCTCCACCACTTCCAGCTGCAGTCTCCGATTGAGGGAAATCTCTCCCTCATTGGCTTCCAGGGCTTGACTCAGAATGCCTAACAGGGTGGATTTACCTGAGCCATTGTGACCGACCAGGCCAATTTTATCGCCCTCGTTGATAGCCAAATCAAGGGAATTAAATAATGCCTTATTGCCCAGAGAATGGGTAAGGCGATGACATTGGATCAGTGTTGCCATGGGGTCAGGTCCTGTCCGAGATGTTCGGGTAAAGCTGAATATTTATTTGTAGGCGTTAAGGTAAGGTTTTTCCCCTGGTGTCTAATGTCGAATCCTGGTCGAGTCTGCCATACCAGAGGTGCCCGTGCCAGTCGTAAGAAAGGCCTTGCTTTAACGTCGGCGGCTCAGCCGTGTTTCAGGTGGTGCTATGCGCACATTTGTACTAATGTCAGTTAAGAAGAGATTGAAAACCAATTCTTTTTATAAAGGGGCATGCATGAAACATCAGATTGTGATTGTCGGTGGCGGTGCAGCAGGAATTACTGTTTCTGCTCTACTCGGGCGAAAGGATAAGACGCTGGATATTGCCATTATTGATCCTTCGGATACGCATTATTATCAGCCTGCCTTTACCCTGGTGGGAGGGGGTGAATATGCCGCTGCTGCGACGCATCATGCTCAATCCGATTGCATCCCCAGTGGAACAGCCTGGATAAAGGATTCAGTTTTAAGTTTTCACCCGGAACTCAATTCAGTGAAGCTGGCCAATGGAGAGTCGGTCGAGTATGACTATCTGGTGGTATGCCCAGGGCTCCAGCTGGATTGGCATAAAGTAGAAGGCCTGCTGGAGACGATAGGTAGCAATGGTGTGTGCAGTAATTACCTGCTGGAATATGCCAATTACACCTGGGATTGCATCCAGAATTTTTCTGGAGGGTCAGCCCTGTTTACCCAGCCAGCCATGCCCATCAAATGTGCTGGTGCACCGCAGAAAATCATGTATATGGCGGCGGATCATTTCAGGAAAAACAATATAAATGCTGATATCGCCTTTCACACCACCTTACCCAGCATGTTTGGCGTTCCCTTGTTTGCCGAAGCACTTAAAGGCGTCGTTGCCAGCTACGGAATCAGTGCCGAGTTCAAAAACACCCTGGTAGCCGTTGACGGGCCAAACAAACAAGCTGTTTTTGAGATAGAAGATNCTGNGGGTAACAAACAACAGGTCAGTAGGGCTTTCGACATGATGCATGTGACGCCACCGCAGAGTGCTCCTGATTTTCTCAAGGGCAGCCCCATTGGTGATGCCGCTGGTTGGGTCGACGTTGACCNTGGAACACTGNNGCATAAAACCTTCAGCAATATTTTTGGTCTGGGTGANGCNACCAATACACCGAATGCTAAAACAGCCGCCGCCGCGCGTTTGCAGGCTCCCATTGTTGCCAAGGGGCTGCTNGCCAGAATCAACCAAACTGCNNTGCCGNCAGATTATGANGGCTATGGAGCATGCCCACTGGTTACCAGCAAAAATTCAGTGATGTTGGCGGAATTCTGCTATGGCGGTAAGGTAACCCCGTCTTTTCCTGGGGACCCCCGTAAACAGCGCTTCAGCTACTGGTTGCTGAAAAAATACTTTTTCCCTTTCCTGTATTGGAAAGTCATGCTTAAGGGGATTGAATTCAACCCCGCGCATAGGGCCTACCGATAAGCGCTNAATTCAGGAGTAGTTGGATGAACAGTATGGAAGTCCTTATTTATGANTTTAAGACGAGGTTATTGTCAGGGCNCAGCCCTNATTTTAACTGGNAATCTTAGAAGCTGGATTGTGTTGTTATAGTGAAGTGAGGNACGAACATAGTGGTNTGGAACGGGGTTTNGAAAACGNTACAACCGACNCTGNCATCGGTNTTGCTGTGGNGTTTGTTGCNGATATCACAATGGATACCCTGGATCTACCGCCGTTGGCTATNAGGCACTGCTGGCGGCAGTTTTCGCAGGATTACCCATAACTCTGCTGCTCAAGGAGCTGATTGACCGGAGTATAGCCNGAGGCGCTCCAAGGCAAAGACGACGTCGAANCGNACNGTTCAGGNTAATGANGGAGCAACCNATGANCCTTNATACAGNTTAAAGAATGTCATTTAGACCAAAAATGGGCTGNTTTGTTTGCCATCTGCCGCGGGTAAAATCTGGGATATTTACCGCTGTGCTGCCACGAGCAATGGACTCTTCGCTTAATGCCGTAACTACACTCATACTCACAGCGTCGTATACATCAATTACAGGNGGTGAACCTTTTAATGTTTCAATCAGTGCCCGGACAATGAAAAAATCCATGCCACCATGGCCCGCACCCACTGCCTTATCNTGAAACNGTTGCCAGAGCGGGTGATCNNACTTTTCCAGGTATGNCNCTTCATCTTCCCAGCGGTGGGGCTGATCACTCAGGCCTTCAATATAAAGCGAGCGGGCATCCTTCTGCCAGATGCCCTGGGTACCCTGGACCCGAAAATTCANGGAATAAGGNCGNGGNTTGTTAGTGTCATGANTGAGCACAATNGTTTGACCCTGAGCACATTTGATTACTGTGGTGACAATATCACCGTTGTTGAATNTAACCTTTGCGTTGGGGTGTTCAGGTCCGGCGTTGTCGACAATGTATTTGTGCAGGCCACGNGCCTGGCTTGCGNTCGAGGTAAGATAAAGCATTCTATTGCCACGATTNATGTNCAGCATTGGACTCACCGGNCCCAGGCCATGGGTGGGATACAGNTCACCGTTTCGANCTACAGAATGCTGTGTTCGCCAGCGCGCTTCGGAGAANCCTTTTTCACCAAATTCCACTCCGCCACCGTAGGCTTGCTGNCCGTCNTTAAATTTCACATGNCGCAGATCATGCTGATAGCCACCCTGGCAGTGAAGCAGTTCGCCAAACAGTTNCTTTCGTACCATGTTCAGGATNGCCATGACATCGCGTCGGTAGCATACATTTTCCATGATCATGCAGTGCATGCCGGTTTGCTCAGAAGTATTCACNAGATCCCAGCAATCGGCGACGCTGAGCGCTGCAGGAACTTCTGTGCCCACATGNATGCCGTTTTTCATGGCACTGATTGCCATGGGGTGGTGCCACCGCCAGGGGGTCGCTATATAAATGCCATCAAGCACNTCAGAACTAACCATTCTGCGNAANTCCTCGTCACCTGAACGGTAAACCCGGGGCTTGGGTTTACCAGCATCTTTTAATATCTTCAGGGCNCCGGCAATCATGGANTCATCGACATCGCAGATCGCGGGTATGTGAACTTCNGGGTATTTTGCTGCCAGTGCNAAGACCCATTGACCGCGNAGGCCAGTTCCAATAAAGCCNAGTTTTACTTGATTATNTTTNTTCGAAGCGAGCAGTGANCTGGGCATTAGGGTGGTCGCTGTACTCGCCACAGCGGTGGTTTTAATAAAGTCTCGGCGATTNATTTTTTTTGCCACGGCNTGCTCCANNTATTCCAGTGGGTACCGGTTCTCCCTNGTCTNAANAACAGGGAACCNNGCCAGGAANGNTTCAATATCAGAACTGGCTGAGNANCTCAGCTTGGTATTCAAGATAGGCCTCGGGCGTTTCAGTCAGAATGCCACCGAACATAATCTCGTCAACNCCGGCATCGATCATCTCGCCAATNCGATCGACGATATAACCCTTACTGCCGATNGCAGATCCTTCGCCTAGTCGCCTTGCCTTGATCATCGCTTCACAGGCATTGCTATCTTCCGACAGCAGCGTTGGCATTAACAGGGTCTTGCGAATCTCGCCGGGGTCGCGGTCTACCTCTTCACAGTGCTGCAGCAGAATACCCCACTTGTAGTCCAGGTATTTACGGGTCATGGGCCCACCTGCCCAACCATCNAGGTTGAAAACGTCNCCATATTTTGCCAGGGTCCGCAGCGTTCGTTTTGGNCCGGTACCGCCCACCATGATGGGGATAGGTCTNCCGTAACAGCCTGGTGCCAGCGGTGCTTCATCGAGCTGGTAGAACCTGCCCTGGTAGGTTACCGGGCCCTCGTCATGGAATAATGTCCGTACCAGCTCGCAAGCTTCTTCCAGGCGGTCCTGGCGTTCTTTCATGTCAGGGAAATCCCATCCATATGCTTCGTGCTCNCGCTGAAACCAGGCCGCACCAATAGAAAACGTAAATCGACCATGGCTGATCTGATCGACTGTTGCTGCCATTTTTGCCGCCAGTGCAGGATGTCGGTANGTATTACCCANNACCATATGGCCAATCTCAACATTCCCGGTAATGCCAGCTGCNGCCGCCGCAATGGTGAAACCCTCGTGGGCATTGAGGTGCTCTTCTTCGCGCCNNGGCGGCGGTGGCAGATAGTGATCTGCAAACCAGATGCTGTTCCACGCACCCTTGTCGCAGATGCGAACGACCTGCTCAATCTTGTCCCATGTGGTCCGGTATACGCCGATCTGAGCACCAAATTTCATGTTNTACTCCTATGCTGCTTTTTTAAAGGGTATTCAGGCTGAAAGCCTTGTACCAGTTCTGGTCAGCACCGGCACCCACNTTGGTAATGTGCACGTCGAGCAGATAGGGNTCACCGGCTGCCTGAACTTCACGGCCTCGCTTGAGTGCTTTATCCAGNTCNCNTGGTTCATGAACGTGTTGGCCCTCGATACCCTGGGCTTTGGCCAGCATNACAAAATCGATTGCTGGATCGCCCAGGAAGGTCTCGGGGTACTTGTTCATCTCGGNCATATTACCGCCCCATCGAGCAAAATTCGTGCGTACNGTCTGGTAGTTCATGTTGTTCCACACCACCGTCAGGATGGGTAGNGAGTAACGAGCCATGGTCCAGAAGCCTGAGGAGCTGTACATAACCGAGCCATCACCAATACTGAGCACCAGTGGACGCTCCGGGTCGGCCAACTGGGCACCCACTGCGCTGCCGACGCCATGACCCAGGCTCCCGCCATAGGTNCGTACCAGGCGCCAGTCATCCTGGGCAAAGCCAAACGGCATGAGGTGATCCGCGGCGGTGAAATTCTCTGACACGATGGTTGAGTTTTCCGCCAGCATCTCGCTCATTCGATGACCCAGATAATTGGGATGGATAGGGTTGTCATTGGCATGGGCAAGCGCACTGTTGTTTTGTTTGCTTANCCGCACGTCACTCTTGGCTGNCAGGTCCGCTTTACGGCTGGATATGTGGTGCAGGTTGGCATCTGCCGGATTCCACTGGTTATTCAATGCAGCCAGGGTTTGTTTGACATTNGCCCAGAGATTGANGTCCAGGGCAAAGGAGCCATTTAACATCGANGGATCNTGACCGATACCGATNTTGAANGCACTGGGGAAACGCTCGTCGGTTGCATTCGCCCGGGTGTTGGGACGATAACCGACGCAGCAGACAACATCATAGTCATCAGCAGGTAGCGCATCAATCATGCCGACAAAGCNCGGATGGGCTCTNGGGAAGGAACCATAATCGAAGAAACCGACCGCTACCGGCAGGCCGTAATTCTCAGCCAGATCGAGAATCTCCTGCTGGGCACNGGCATGCTGCACATCCGGGCCTACCACCAGCAGCGGTCGTTCGCTGTTTAACAGCGCATCATGAATTTGTTGCAGGGTACCTTCGTCTGGAGAGGCCGGGACATTCANGGCACCAGCGGGTTGAATAACTGCTTCCACTTGCTTGGCATCCAATGCTTCACCGGAAAATGCCATGTACACAGGTCCGGTGGGCATGGTTAGCGCCTCACTGAAGGCTCGCCTGGTGGCCATGGGGATACCCGCCGCCTCACGTATCTCCCAGCGTTTCTTGGTGACATCCTGAACCGTACTCATCTGGGCAAAACCACTGCTGACACCGAGGGTATTGTGATCACCAAAAGAACCGTTATCGCGCATGGCGGCNGTGACCACCATGGGCGTGCCATCAAAGTAGGCATTGAACAGTTGTCCTGACCCCTGGCGGGTTCCTGCCGCCAGGTGCACGTTGACAAACGCNGCTTTACGACAGGTACGGGCATAGCCATCGGCTGCGGACAGCACCAGGGATTCATTGAGCAACAATATAGGTTGTACCCCCGGTACCGTTAGAAAAGCGTCGAAGAACCCGGCTTCGGCACTGCCGGTGTTGGTAAAGGCATAATCTACTCCCTGGGCTACCAGCTGATGCATCAATAGCTCACCACCGGTGCCGATAACTTTTTTNCCGTTCACTGCCTCCTCCTTTTGTAACCTTATAATCTAACTCTGCTGTCAAGCATAGGGTTGTTNGTCTTTAATGGGAACCTCGTAGTNNGTTAATTCACNCCACTGTTTTGGNATGGTTTTGGCTCCTGTGCTTATCGGGNCGCCTTATTCNATACGCCGTGTTTTTGTCTATTGCCTGCAATTGCGTAACCGNANNGATGCTGCATTATTCTATTTGCTAGATAATTCTCTGCGCNCGGAAAGACGCCNGGTCTTCACTGGAAAAACCCAGCTCGCCNAGAATGGCATCGGTGTGCTCGCNCANGGTAGGCGGNCGTTTCGGCTTTACNTGTTTTATTTTGCTGAATTCCAGTGGCAGCCTGGGCAGAGGNTAGGAGCCNTCNACNCCNGGNTATTCAATATCTGTCAGNTAGTTCATGGCNTGCACCTGGGGATGCTCCAGAGCTTNCTGGGGNGATAGCACTTCACCNCANGGGATTCTGGCNTGGTCGAGTTCGCTGACCACTTCTTCNGTNGTTCGGGTAATNGTCCATGCCTGCATGCGCTTGCTGATCATGTCNGCATGNTCACCGCGACNGGCATCGGATGCAAAACGCGGGTCNGTCAACCAGTGNTCNTCNNCCATGAGATGCGCCCAACGTTCAAACAGGGGTTGGCCGATAGCGCTGACCAGAATCCANCCNTCNNGAGTCTGAAAAGTATCTGAAGGTGCCGCGGTTTGNCCNCGGTTNCCGGAGGCGACNCGATTGATTCCGGTNATNGCCTGTTCAATCAGTGTACCNCCNGCNANGGTCANTGCNGAGGCGAGCAGTGCNCCCTGNACCTCCTGGCCTTCACCGGTCTGNTTNCGGTGNATGATGGCNGCCAGGATGGCGATGGNATTCAGNGCACCTGTGGTNAANTCGACATAAGGGTGAAAATTACGCATGGGNTTATCNNNNGTCCCGGTCATGTGCAGGTTGCCGGACATTGCCTGGGCAACACCATCAAAGCCGACTCGCTCGCCGAACGGGCCTGCGGCNCCAAATGCNGTACTACTGGCCAGTATGATGTCGGGTTTNATCAGGCANAGNGNTGGGTAATCGATACCGATATCCTTGAGGCCTGCCTGCGGCATATTNGCCAGAACCACATCTGCCGATNCTATCAGTCGCTGTTTGATGACNTNAGCGCCGGGTTTCTTCGGATTTAATGTCATGCCNCNTTTATTNCGNTTCAGNTGCAGGAATGTTGAGCCAACCTCGCCGTCAGGGTGNCCCGGGTTCACTGGCGTTGTGTAGCGNTCCTCACTTCCGGAGACTTTTTCAATNCGGATAACATCCGCGCCAAGATCGCCCAACAGGGCNCCGCAGAAAGGNCCCGCAATATATCGCCCAAAATCCAGTANTCGCACGCCTTTTAGAATATCCATGCCTGTAACCATATTGTAAAAAAACAAAATAGCACAGAAGCATTGGACTGTAGTACCGATGTGAAAGGACTTGCNTTTAAGTCCTGATGACGTCGCAACGATAACAGGTTGGNGANGTATTGGTTATCGAGGTAANTNGGGACATAAAGATGATAGGTATTANCGGTCTTAGAATAGTTGGATAGGCCAGTTCAGCGCAGGATGAGTGCCACTATCCCGTAAATGATTAGGCTGTAGCAGTAGGTCTTATACCTNTGCTACTTGTANTGCANATGCTTGTCTTTATGGCGTTATTTTGATTCCCTGTTAAGTAGTTTCTTGCATTTTGGAGAAGAGAAAACCGAGTAGNNNGNNGAGGGATGTGCCNTGCGCTATGNTCCGNTCTNCCCTATTGCCTNAGACAGGTNGTACTTGAAATACCTGTTGCAATCAGTGTATCCNGATCTCTGACTTCAAGTATTGTTGTTGCCAGACCCTGGTTGATGGATGCNAGNCGGCAGGTTGAAACCAGGTAGGCNGGCGTNGCACCTTCCAGACAAAAGCGTAAAGANANGTCAGGATTAGGCATGGCCAGTTGTTTGCCTTTAAGGGCTGCAGCAACGGGNGGNCCTACGGAAATATCGGCAGCGATGCAGGCNGCNTCCTGTAATGAGCCGGATTCCCAGAGAATGTCACTGGCTGTAACGATTCCTTTTGAAGTCTTNCCCAGNAGNCGGGGNCTGAAAGTNCTGATCANGGGTATTTTCTGTTTNGCNGGTTCTTTCCATANGCGGCCATCATCAGGGTNCAGGANNTCTTCATCAGGCTCTGGTATACCTTTAACGTCGANGGGCTCAAGGGCAGANGCGTTAACGAAAGAGACAGTTCCGCGGGTGGCCAGCTTACCGTCNTNCCNTGANATATCAACNCTGATGGTGCTCAGCGATCTGCCTNTGTTTAAAGGCGTTGCAACGACCNTTGCAGGCCCGGGNGGGNAATTCCTGATAAACCNGGCNTCGATGCCAATNGGNGTACGANCGGGGGCGANCGCCCTTGCGGCATCAATGCAGATNGCNGCCAGTACACCACCATTGGTTCCGCCAAAGCCNCCATTAAGCGATTCATCCAGATGATAAATNAAACTCGCCTCAGCTTGCTGAGTAGAAAACAGGTCGCGAAAGGTCTCTGTCATNAGTTTGCGCNTGGCTCGAAGCTGGCGTGAGNTTGTGANAGNANAANGGTACCNGCCTGATTTTCNGCCTGGACAATAGCTTCGCCAGGCGAGGTNANCCACATTTTTGTAATGATCTGGTCTTCAAATTCGGCCCNTGCNGCNAAGCGTCCTGACATGGATTTGAATCTGTNTGGATTTCCATCNCAGAGTCCCNTGAGGATGGCCCTNCCGACAAANCCGTAGGTGCACAAGCCNTGCATAAAGGGCTTGTCATAGCCNGCTTTTTGAGCAAAACCAGGGTCAATGTGNANTGCCACNCGATCACCGGATAGTCGATAGAGGGCACCCTGCTCTTCCTGGGTNTGNTGGCAGATGACGATATCNGGNTCCTTGNTGGTTGGNACATCCCGGCCTTTNCCNGNNGGNCCNGGNTCACCNCCAAAACCGCCNCCACCAAANTAGAACAAGGTTGCATGGGTCTTGAANAGAAGGCCATCAGCATCTTCGGCTTCTGCNGTAACNCCNATTANNCCNTTATCNCCNTTATCCCAGACNTCNGAGATTCTGCTATTNAGNGTCACTGTNGCTTTNGCNGGCAGNGGNCTTAAGACTTCGACTTGCTGNTCACCGTGCAACAGGCGCTGGANTTTGAGCTTGACNGCCNGNCGCAGGTTNCCNAGNGATCGCATGCCTGGGATGACCGCANAAGTNGGTAAAACCANTGGTCCNCGACCTTCATAGAGNAAATCAAGNTCGCNNCCGGGTTTTGCACCGACGCCCAAGGCATAAAGCATGGTGTCCTGTTCATTCCAGGAAATGTCTATGGGTGGNAATTGTGTACCGATCAGATCGTTGCTGAGGNTGTCNTGAATCATGTNAGGTCCTGNNTTTCNNGNTGCNNTGTNANNGCAATTTATCNGTCAAGCATAAGCGGCTAGCAGAATCAGAACAACAGCCNCAATTAAAGGGAATTTTCCTGTTTCTGATTGGGTTACNGTACNGCCCTATCAGGCTGANGGCGATGGGTNTTTGCCATGAGGCTGAGGTTGANTCATAGCCATNTAACAATACNCAGAGGAAGCAAGCCCGCGAAAGGAGCGTTCTAGCANTGTTGGTAGTCTCTTTATAGTGGCGGTTNCCGAGCTTGGGCAGNGTAGACAAAGCCTNTACGGGGATTGTATGTTTANCGCAGTCCGGATGATAAATNCTCNAGGNAACAGTGGATNGANTTGAAAGTACTTGCGNANNTTTTCATNCTGTTTGCAGAAGCCGCTTTTTGTGGAAGGATCTAATGANCTGGTGNTAATAATGTCATAACAGGTGNCAAGCAATGGNGAAGAATNTGAAGTTCGGNATTTTTGACCACATGGAATTNAATCAGGCTNCTCTNGGAGCGCTCTATGAAGAGCGTTTGCAGATGCTCGAGTATGCTGACAGTGCNGGATTCTGGTGTTATCACAAAGCNGAGCATCACTTTATACCGTTGGATGCAGCGCCTTCGGCTAACGTGTTTCTTGCCGCAGCATCGCAGCGAACCTCCTCCATACGGTTAGGCTCTTTGGTCTATCTATTGCCTTTTTATAACCCGATNAGGCTGATTGAAGAGATCTGTACATTAGATCATCTCTGTAGGGGACGGCTTGAAGTGGGTGTCGGTAAGGGAATTTCTCCGGCCGAGCATACCCTTTGGGGGCGTGACCCTGANGNTGCTCGGTCGCGATTCGAAGAAACCTTTGAAATTCTGAGGATGGGATTATCAAGCGAGACGATACACCACAAAGGAAGCCAGTATCATTACGATGGCCTTGTCGTTCCGCACAGGCCAAAACAACGACCCCATCCAGCAATCTGGTATCCGGGTAACTTTAACTATGCGGGTCAACACAGACTTAATACCGTTGTTGGGGGCCCTGCTGATCTAGTCGCGCAAAGTATCCAGTCCTATAAATCGTTAGTAGNAAACCCGATAAAAGACTGGAACCCGGGGGTTGCTGAACCCATTATTGGTGCCACCCGCCATATCTATGTTGCTGCTAGCCGAGAACAGGCCAGGGNCAGAGTTACCACGGCCTATCCTAAGTACCACCANAATCTGTCAACCCTGTTCAAAAAATATGATACACCTTTCGCCAATGGAGATCCCAGCCTGGGCGGTAATGTTGAATTGGCGTTATCCCTAGGAGCGCTGATTGCTGGTTCACCAGATGATGTTGCAGACCATATAAAAGATCTTGTAGCCAAAACATCAGTAGATTACCTGGTGCTGTCTTTTGCCTGGGGTGATCTGCTGCATCAGGAGACTATGGCTTCAATGCGCTTGTTTGTTGATGAAGTGATGCCAAGGTTTAAACTGTGATGCTGGCATGTAAGCAGATGGTGAATCACCATCAAGGAAGATATCGGTTTGCTCTTTTCATAGGGAATAAAAAGGTGCCGGGCGAGTGAGTAGCCCTATCGATGTCATTGTGCTGGGGAGCGGTGCATCTGCATTGACCGCAGCACTTGCGGCACAAGGTCATGGTGCGAGCGTTGAAGTATTCGAAAAAGCATCGCACGTGGGTGGCACTAGCGCCTGGTCCGGCGGCATG
>NZUN01000077.1 GCA_002697205.1 Gammaproteobacteria bacterium | reverse complement strand
TATTTTTCTGGATGTGAGTTTACCCTTACTGCGAAAACGAATCGGCGATTTCAGTGAACGTGGTATCGCCATGGACACGCACCAGAGTTTCTCCGATCTATTTGAAGAGCGCTCTGCTCTTTACCGCCAGTTTGCAGATGTAAGAATTGACTGTGCGGAATACTCACAGGAAGAAATCTGCTCAGAAGTCATCAACCGAATCTCTTAATGCCAAGGCGTTTCACCTACAGGCTGGTAAAACGGCGATTTCCCAGCATCCAGAACTATATCAAGGCTCGACTTCTATTCCGGGTTCGCGCTGACAGACAAGCCTAGGGCCATCGATGACTGGCAATCTCATAGCTTTATCACGCTTCATTGCTCCGTATAATAAAGGTCTGACATCATGCTGATAGCACACCGAAACTTAATACCTGGGAATTAACATAAAATGACTGAAGATGGCCTTTCAAAAAGCGGCGATAGTCGCAGCCTTGGCGCAAAAAGAACCAACGAATCCAGTAGCTATGCTCGGGGGTTTCTGCTATTGCAAATATTCATTTGCAGTCTCCTGATGACTTCCTCAGCATTTGCTGAAGACGTTATTAGTAGTTGTTCAGGCGCTGAAACAGCGGTCAGCCGGCTCTTTCTACAACAAGTATCGGCGCATAGTGCAATGATCAAATGGCGAGGTGATACACCCATTGTCTGTTTTGGAACCCAGCCAGGGAAACTCGACAGATCGGTGAGAAGCGAGTTTATTGATGGCCACCATCAAGTCACTCTTGCCGGCCTAGAGGCAGACACTTATTATTATTATTCTATCGGCGGCGCTACCAGCAGCGGACCGGGGCAACACTTTCGCACTGCCCCGGAATCAGGGCAGTTGCCGGACGATGGCAATATCCACATCTGGTTACTGGGCGATTCCGGAACGGCGACAGAAGTCCAAGGCGGGCACAATGTTCATGCCGGAAAAGCAATCGATGTCATGAATGGTTATCTAAAATATAACGATCAGCAAGCCGCCGGTGAACCCTTGGACCTCATCCTTCTGCTTGGCGATAATGCCTATTTAGAGGGTACCGATGAGCAATGGCAGGGAGCCTATTTTGATATCTATGCCGAGCTCATAAAAACCACTGCAACCTGGCCAACGATTGGCAATCATGAAATGGGGGGCGGGGCCCTTGATATCTGTATATTCAGAAAACTGCCGCAATGCGAGAAGGGTCCGTTGATCAGCCATTTTGGCGGAATCAGTCGCTCTGCCAACCCAGACAGTTATGACAGCAACGGTGATGGTCCTGATCCGGGTGGTCTCCCATACCTGAATATCTTTTCCCTGCCCAGCAAAGCAGAGCAAGGCGGTGTAGCCAGTGGTACCGAACAGTATTATTCATTTGACTATGGCAACGTCCACACGGTCAGTCTGGATTCTCAACTTTCCAATCGTGATCCGGTGCAGCGGTCGGCAATGCGGGACTGGTTAATTGACGATTTAAGCAGCAATAAGCAGGACTGGACGCTGGTCATTTTTCATCACCCACCTTACTCTAAAGGCCAGAATCATGATTCTGATGTCGAGCAGAATGAGATTGACATGCGCGAAACATTTGCACCCGTCTTTGAAGATCATGGTGTCGATGTGGTTTATAGTGGCCATGCTCATTCCTATGAACGGTCCTGGTACCTGAACGGGCATTATGGGCCGTCTGACACCTTCACGCCGGGGACACATGCTGAACTTGATGGCCAGGGGAATCCGTCGATGGGTCAGGGCACTGATGTTTATCGGCAGATCAGTTCCGCCACTGCAGCCGATGACAAGGCCGTCTACACAGTGGCTGGCAGCGCAGGAAAAGCAGACCAAGAAAACCCCTGTACACCCGGCAGAACGATGGGCTGCAGCCTGCCTGACTGGCTCGGTCATCCGGCCCATAGAACCTTTCCAGCAGGCCAAACTGGCTATCACTCCCATGGCCTTTCGCTCAAGGGATCGGTGGTAATCGATGTCAACAGAACATCACTGACATCACGGTTTGTAAGTGAAAGTGGCCAGGTTCTAGATCATTTCATCATTAAACGGGAACCCTAGCTCAACCATGATGTTTTTTCATAAACTGGCCGTTGTCACTATCGGCTTGCTGACCTCGGTGAGTTCAGCTCACCCAGGCACCGCCAGCCAGATTGATCGCATCAATCACTTGATTGAGCAAAATCCACAATCCCAGGCACTTATGATAAAAAGAGCATCGCTTTATATTCAGAAACGGGATATGGAAAAAGCACAGCAGGACCTGGGCCATGCGGCGTCCCTTGGGGACCCAGTCGAGACTGCTTTTGATATGGGCAAGCTTCAATCCAAGAATGATGAATTTAAGTTGGCAATCGCTTCTTTCCAACGTTACCTCAACCGATACCCTGGTCACGCATTGTCCTTTCTGTATAGCGCAAAAGCAGCACGGGCTATTGGCGAATTAGATCTGGCAATGGATAACTTCAACGCTTATTTCAGACATTCTCGCAATCCCCATCCTGGTGAATATCTTGCCGCGGCAGGAATATTACTTAAAAAATGGCCTCAGGATTCCTCCCCAGCCCTTCAGTTCTTGGATGGGGCCATGCAAAGACTGGGTTCTATTCCGCAATTGCAGCGCTATGCTACCGAACTTGAACTAAAAAGACGTAATTATTCGGGCGCAATTGCGCGTTGGCGCACAGTTGAAACAGCCCTCAGCAGCAGCCCGCAGTGGAAGCTTGACGCTGCTCGGATTTATATCCTCGCAGGAGATCAGGGCCAGGCGATGGAATTACTGAAACAAGTGAAGATCCAGCTCCAGGGCTTAAAGCCCACACCTGCGCGAATAGAAAATGCCTTTAAACTCAGGGAGCTTGAATTAGTTATCAACCCTGCCCTGTAAAAAAGCGGCTAAGCCATTATGTCGATTACTCCGGTGCGATTAACCCATGTCTGACCACCAGAGCGTTGTCGCTTCCCAGAGTTCACAGGGCTCAGCTCCGCACTTTTTTTCCAAAAGCTGCCTTGCCAGTTTCTGCAAAGAGCGGCTGCGATCTTTATGAGGCGGTCGCAAATTATGGTCAATTCGCTACATTCCAGCAAGATTCGTTGCGCCAGGGGAACTATTGCATAACGGAGGTGGTCTTGTATTTATCGACTTTCAATCCTCGCCCCCGCCAAGTTAATATCTACTTCCTTAGGTAGTCACTCAGTTGGACCAGGCACATCATAAGACGTACCCATGCAACATAGATTTAATCGGATAATCGCTCTCAGTTGCCTCATCTTGCTGGCCCCGGGTTGTGTAATTACCAACAGACTATAGAGAAGCCCTTATGACTGAGAAAATCATTGAAATAGACGACATGACCTTCCGCGACCTCGATCATGACGGCGTACTTGCACCTTTTGAAGACCACCGTAACAGCATTGCCTTGCGAGTCAGTGATCTAAAACAACGAATGTCCCTGGCAGAAAAAATTGGCCTCATGATGCATGGAACAGCGCAGTCTCAAGGGCCACTCGGTTCACTGGGTATAGGAAACAGCTACGATGAAGAATCGATTAGAAATCAGTTACTGGTTAAATCAATCAACCATTTAATCACTCGGTTAAATGTTGCACCCGGCGACTTTGCGATACAGAACAACCGTATTCAGGCAATTGCAGCCCAGGCACGGCTAGGCATTCCAGTGACCATCAGTACCGATCCAAGACATCACTTCCAACACGTCACTGGCGCAAGCAGTCGGGCGCTGGGATTTTCTCAATGGCCGGAAACAACGGGATTGGCTGCCACAAGGGACGCTTCCATAACTCGTGAATTTGCTGGAATTGCACGAATAGAATACCGCGCGATCGGAATCCATATGGCCTTGTCACCCCAGGCCGATATTGCAACTGAACCGAGATGGTCAAGGATCTCAGGCACATTTGGCGAATATCCTCAGCTTGCACGAACGATGACTGAAGCCTATGTCGAGGGTATGCAGAACAGCACCACAGGACTCAATACTGAAAGTGTTGCGGCCGTTGTTAAACACTGGGTGGGCTATGGTGCAGCGCCAGACGGGTTCGATGGCCACAATGACTATGGCCAATTTTCAGCCGTAACAGATGAGAGTCTGGACTATCATATCGAACCCTTTCTTGGCGCCTTCAGGGCACATGTGGCCGGTGTCATGCCAAGCTATACAATTACGCATCGTCTCACCACTAATGGGGCGCCTGTTGAAGCTGTCGCCGCTGGCTTCAGCCATTACCTGCTAGAAAACCTGCTACGAGATCAAATGGATTTCAACGGATTTATTCTTTCCGACTGGGCTATATATCGTGATGCAACACCCGGAACCAGAAATCCAAAGAAGATGCAAACACCCGATGACATCGCCATGCCCTGGGGAGTGACGGCTTTAACTCGAATTGAGCGCATAGCCAAAAGTATCAATGCGGGGGTGGATCAGTTAGGAGGCGAAGAAGACGTCGATGCACTGACCAGCGCGGTCGCATCCGGGCTTGTATCAATCGAACGCATTGATAAAGCGGTGGAAAGATTACTCAGAATCAAGTTTGAACTGGGCCTGTTCGATGCGCCTTTTGTCGATGCAGCACAAGCAACTGCCATTGTTAATTGTTCCGAACATCAGCAACTGGCGCTCAATGCCCAACGTAAAGCCCTGGTTTGCCTGAAAAAACACGCGGCCGTTGACCCCTCGGCACTGGCATTTTGCAACCTGAATTCTTCTGAAAGCTTCTCTGAGGAAACTACCCTGATTATCAGAATTACATCACCCCATGAATTACTTCATCCCAATCACTTCTTCGGCTCGATGCAACACGAAGGTTCACTGGAGTATAACAACCAGAGCACTGAGCTNNAAAAAATCTGCTATTTAGCCAGATCCAACCCTGTCATTCTTGTCATCCAGATGGTGAGGCCTTGCGTTATCAACAACCTGTTACCGCTGGCAGCAGGCATTTATGTAGATCTCGGCATTTCTGATGAAGTCATCCTAGAGGCCATCACTGGGCAATTCCAAGCCCNGGGGGCATTGCCTTTTCGACTGCCGGAATCAATGCAAGCGGTGGTTGCAGCGCGCTCTGATATTCCTGGGCTTCCTCTGCAGGAATAAAATTCAAAAGCAGCCAAAAGNNTAAAAAAGCCGGCTTGGCCAGGCATTGCTAACCACCTTATGCTGTGGCTTAACTCTGAACTGATTGAGAATTCCACCCNTAACCAGCTTATTACCCGACAAGTTCCCGGCGCATTGACCTTCCTGGTCTGCCTTGCCTGGCACCCTGGCTTCGTGCAACCTATTCGAGCTGGAAGCCTCGGTAATTGTCTGCTGCAACCTCATTGCATCTTTCTCGATACGCTGGCGAACCACCGGCATAAAGTAGGAATCTGCGCTTGCGTTTATGCGGCAGATTCTTGTTCATACCCATAAACCAGGAGTCCACCTTGGAAAACAGCATTTTTTCTGCTGTTTCCAGGACATGCTCGGTCCATTCTTCTTCTGCTGCTTCGCTGGCAACAACCTTTACCAGATTTTGATCACGCATAAACAAAATAAGATCAGTGACCCAGTCTACATTCTGTTCTATACAACGGGGAATATTACAAAACGTTGCGGCATTATGGGGCCCGACCAGCGTTAACATGTTAGGAAAGCCGGCACTCTGCAGACCTAAATANGTTTTCGGCCCATCGGACCATTTATCTTTGAGTCGTCGGCCGTCTTCGCCCCGAATTTCGATCTTATCGAACGACCCGGTAACAGCATCAAAGCCAGTGGCATAGATTATAATATCGAACTCGTATTCGTCTGCCTCGGTTAAAACACCCAGTGGCGTAATAGACCTGATAGGCTCTTCATTGAGGTCAACCAGTTGTACGTTATCCTGGTTAAATACTTCGTAATAATTCGTTTCCATTGGTATTCGCCGGGTGCCAAACCCATGATCAGTTGGGATAAGCGTCTCTGCAATCTCAGGGTCAATGACTCGTTCTCGGNTTTTCCGCGCCATAAACTCGTTCATCGTGTCATTAGCTCGCTTATCCACTAGCACGTCTCGGAAATTACCCATCCAAATACCAAAACCCGGTTCTNCATAAAGTTTTTCATAGAATGCTTGCCTCTCTTCCGAAGTCACGTCGAATGCAGACCTGGGGTCGGCCTTGTGCAGAAAGCCGCCATGGGTTTCGGAACATTTCTGAAAAATTTCTGNATAGCTTGCTTTAATTTTCTTCTGGGTTGATTCATCAATCGGNGAATTAACCAGGGGGGCACAATAATTAGGCGAACGCTGGAACACNGTNAGATGGCCAACNGTTTTGGCGACTTCCTGAATAACCTGAACCCCTGTTGCACCGGTACCGATGATCCCGACTCGCTTGTTGCGGAAATCCACTGGCCCATGTGGCCAGTTACCCGTGTGGTATGCATCNCCCTGGTAGCTGGCAAGTCCTTCAATATTCGGCAGCGTAGGCGCCGATATTGGTCCCACCGCGGTAATCAGAAAGCGCGCACTGCTGGTATGGCCTTTGTCTGAAGTGACCAACCAGAGATTCTGAACTTTTTCATAGTTTGCAGATTTAACTCGTGTATTAAATACGATGTCTTTTCGTAATTCGAATTTATCAGCAACGTAATTTAAATAGCGCAGGGTCTCAGGCTGTGCTGAAAAATGCTCCTTCCATTCCCACTCCTGCAGTAACTCCTTCGAGAACGAATAGCCATAGCTATAACTTTCAGAATCGAACCGTGCTCCAGGATAGCGATTCCAATACCAGGTACCGCCAACGTCTTTGCCAGTTTCAAAGACCCGAACAGTCAGCCCCAGTTTCCGCAATCGATAAAGCTGGTACATGCCAGAGATACCGGCTCCGATAATAATAACGTCAAATTGTGACCCAATTTCCTGATCTGAGGTTCTATCCTGCATAGCTAATNTGCCAATCTCCCTCTGTTGAGTTAAAGANTAGCAAAACCCATGGGACCATTTAACNAGTTGTTGNCTATTAATAGGTCTCTTGTAGCGGATCCNTGCTGATACCTGGACTGTTCACGNCTTANGTATCANTTAAAACCCTGTTAGTAAANCCTTGTTAAGAAAGGCAGTGAATAACAGCAATNAGCGCCTATTACCATTTCACGATAGGCATNGGAAGCACAAACCACCTTTCTCCAACTGTGCCAANGTATTGTCTAGCNCGCCTGCTTGTTCATCTNGGCCTGCGCGCGGTCACTTTGATCTCTGCACGGGTACCCGGTATAACGAGCTCTGTAATTCCAATCCAGGTGGATGCTGGGTAGGGCTCTTTGATGAATTCATCCTTGACCCTGGCCATCGTTGCCGCATTCTTCTGCAGATCGACCACATAGAGCGTACTGTCAATGATGTCTTCATAGCCTACACCCGCCGCCAGCAGGGTCTCNCCCANCGACTGCCAGGCATCTCGAAATTCATCTTCTAGCGACTCGCCTCTGCCTACAACCCCGGAAAAGAAAATAAGATCACCATGACTTACCGCAGGAGCGAAATGCCAGCTCTCATAGGTCTTGCGGGCAGATTCGGGAACGATAACTTCTATTGGCATAATGATGCCTCCTTTACTTGCTNTGATAAATTTCCTGGCCCGCTAAATAGGTAGCGGTAACCGTTCGATCCGCAATCGATCGACCAACAGGATCAGTTATTCGCTGATCGAGAATGACAAAATCTGCCCACTTGCCTACTGAGATACTGCCTATTTCATNGGCCCATGATGTCATATCTGCCGCGGCNTGGGTATAGCCGTAGAGCGCTTCATCAAAGGTCAATGTGTTNCCCTGGTCCCAGGGGCGGACAACACCATTCATGCGGGTTTGGCGATGCAGGGTGTCACCCATCTGAATGAGGGGATTAAACGGCGAAGTCGACCAATCAGAACCTAGAACCAGGTGATTACCATTATCGAGCATCTGTCGCCACGCATAGGCATTGTCCAGNCGTTCGGGACCGATACGGTCGATAACGTAGTCACCCACACAACAGGTTGCGTGGTGGGGTTGCATGGATGCTGCTATACCCAGTTGGCCAAACCGCTTTATGTCCGCGTCAGTTACCAGCTCTACGTGCTCGATCCGGTCCATAAGCGCATCCGCAGCACGTGGCGATGCTTCAAAGGCGTCCAACACCCATGAAACCCCTCGATCACCAATAGCATGTACNGCGACNGGCCANCCGGCATCATGTACGGTGGCTACCATATGGTCGAGGTGATCTTTGCTGATAAACGGTGCTGGTGAGGCCGTTGGCCGGTCAGCATAAGGCGCATGCATTAACGCCGTATGGGTTGANAACACGCCGTCAATCATCATCTTCACGTAACCAACTTCCAGCAAAGGACCCATGGCAGCAACTCGCTCGTCTTGTGCAACGATATTACGCACTCGCTCTCTTTCAACTGCCATGGAATCTAGCTGGCCTGCCAGNTCATCAGTCGGCGTCACGAAAGTGCCTGCCCAAATCCGCAGGGTAAGATTTCCTTCCCTGAGTACCGTCAGGAATGCATCCATATTGCCACTCATATCATGCGCCCCGGTGAGTCCAAGCCGGTTGCCCATTTGAACTGCGGCCCTCGCGCCAGTGACTGCATCACGGGCAGCTGCAAGACCAGGTGCACCGTCAAACAATCTTGCCGCACCCTCTAGGAATATCCCCGTCTGTGCACCAGTGTCCTTGTTAACCAGAATTTCNCCACCCGCAGGCACACGACTGCCTGAAGTGATGCCAGCGAGCCNGATAGCCAGACTATTAGCCCACAGAGAATGGCCATCGATGTCGGTCAGCAGTGTGGGGTTTTCCGGNGCCACCGCATCGAGCATCTCCTTTGATGGCAGCACACCATCACCCAGCANGTGATTCCAACGACCACCCAGAATCCAGGCGCCANGAGGNAGNGCNNCTGCCNTNGCACNAANNATNNNNAGCCANNCCTGTTTGTCTNCNANGTCNGTNAGGTCNACNCCGGTNGCAAGGCTNGCCCCGCTAATCATATGNCTATGNCCGTCTATCANGCCCGGGATAATAGTAACGCCNGCGGCATNAATGATCTGNGTTGNTTCNGATNCCAGCGCNCTAATTTCTGCAGACGACCCGATCGCCGTNAATTTTCCGGCACTAACGGCAAATGCTTCTGCCCTGGGCNGGNTTGAATCAACGGTACGAACGTCCGCATTAAGCACGATCATGTCAGGTGCCTGGNCGCGTTCACTAACACAGCCGCTCAAAAATAAAGCCAGCCANGCAGCAGNGAAAATTTTNAANTAAAGCACATAGCAGGTTGAGTTCCCTTGACCGAGTTTAAGTAGCCAATTGAACGCCGGCAGTCTAATGGTGATGGCTTGCCTTACCAATCTACTATTCCGACCAGCTTCTCACCCAGGCGCGTTAATTCGGCCCGACCGCCCGGNTCCGGAACGTCCTGNCCAGNAACCCGTTGGCTGATGGCCCACGCCGGCGGCATTTTGTTTTGCCATTCGTAAATGCGTTGCTNTCTTTCTTTTNCCAGNGNAACAGCNGGNTGCATNGTNACATATTGNACAAAGCGATGGTGAGATGACGNATTCTGCAAGCTGGTATGCGGCATCAGNCGATTNAAGATGACCAGACTNCCCGCATTTCCAGAAAAAGACACCAGGTCACTTGGATCCACTTTTGGANACCTTCGNTCAGCANTATCAGCGTGTANTTTAAGATAATCAGACAGATTCTGGAAAATAGAGGGTACACAGCAGAATGCACCCTGATTGACATCCGTGTCCGTTAAATACACCAGACCTTGAAAGCTCTGATCTGTAAACTGCCACGGATCACAGTCCCAGTGCAGCGGTTCTCTGCGCCATGCCTGGGTTATGGGNGAAACCGGTGGTTTGTATGAAGCGCGATCCATGCTCACCCAGAGTGCATGCTGTTGATACAGGCTGGCGAATACTTGGTAAACCGCCGGATGCTGGCGAATATCCCACAGTGCCTGGGCATGATGCAATGGCACAATGCCATGACCTGCAAATCTGGGCTGGTACCAGGTGTTCGGATTGTCCAACTCAACACCTGTGTAAGAAAGTATAGCCTCAATCACTTTACTGGTGAGCGACTCGGGAACGACATCGGGCACGACCAGAACACCCGTGGTTTTGAATTGCTGTATCTGCGTTTCTGATAGCATATAAGTTAGCGACCCATCATCCTGAAAGAACGACTGAATACTGGCANAATTGCCGAATAGCATGGAATTCAAATAATCGTTGCCGTGGAGACAGATTTGACCATCGATCNATTACTGAGTCAAAACCCACCTGTGCCTGATGTTAAGCCGACCTGTGAATCTCTNGCAACACAAGCCGCCACCTCAGGAAAAGTAAATCAAGATCACCAGACGGGCGCCTCTGCGGGTCATGCTCAACCCAACAAAAGCCGCTATCCACGACAGCCATGGAGCAAAGGCAGCGAAAACTGTTATGTAGCCATCGCTAGAACCTGTATTGTTGTTAATGCCCTTATTGCCCACATCGACATCAGTGCGAGCACCTAACATCATGCCTAATATCGAGCCCTGCACCTATGCCATCTGAAGTTATACTTGTATTCGATCAGGGTACCACCCGTTGCAAAATCTGTTTGCTGAATCTTCGCGGTGAATGTATTGGCCTGGAAACTATCAGAAACAGCGAATACAGGCGTAACTCAGTTAGCTGGCAGTCTGCACAGGAATGGTGGCACGGTGCGACTGGTGCCACAAAAAAACTGCTATCCAGGCTAGATATGACAAGCCAACGGGTGGTTGCCCTATCTGTTTCCGGGCGAGCGGGTGCAGGTGTTTTCTTGGACAACGGCGGTGAAGTTATTGTTGACCCTTGGCTGGATCAAAGACATCACCCGGAACTTGTGGAAATTAAAGATCAGTTCCCTGATCTTGCTCTGTATGCAGCAACCTTACTCTCGAAGCTGTTGTGGTTACGTCGAAACGACGCACATTTATTTCAACGAATAGCGCATGCAATGTACGCGAAAGACTTCCTGGTATTTCGGTTAACAGGAAATGCAGTCACAGATCCAAGCTCCGGGCCAGATGGATTAGACTGGCCGGCACAGGCTTTGACAAACCTGGAGATTGCACCTGATCTACTACCAAGACCTGAGCTTCCCTGGGGATTAGCCGGTTACTTAACCGAACACGCTGCCTCTGAACTGGGTTTGTCGCCGGGTTTACCCGTTGCCGTGGGTGCTCACGATGGCATCTGTGCAAATGTCGGCGCCGGCGTGATTGCAAAAGGTGAGATCGCGCTGACTTTGGGCACCCACGGTGTGAGTCGCACTATCATCGAAGCGCAACCCGCTGAGGGGGTAACACGTTTTTACTGTTATCCAACCGGAAAGCATGTCATTGGTGCCAATGCATTGATGGCAGGAAGAAGTTTAGAGTGGTTTCTTGATCAATCGCCGGATGCCAGGCCGGATCGAAACAAACTGTTCCAGGAGTATGACGATTTTGTATTAAAGGCTGAACCCGGCGCAGGCGGGGCGAGTTTCTATCCCTATCTGGATGGCCAGATATCCCCCACATTAGACCGAAAGGCTCGGGCAAGCTTTCATGGCCTAACGACTCAAACAACCCAGAAACAGATGTATCAGGCGGTGCTTGAAGGAGCCAGCTTCGCCATCGCTGAATCATTCTTGCAATTATCTGGCTGGATACCCCAGGTATCCCGCGTATCTGTGACCGGCAGCGGTGCAAAGAGTAAGCCCTGGGTGCAATTGTTGGCAAATCTGATCAACCAGCCTCTGGAAACAACTGATGGCGTTTCGGAAAGCCGTGGCGCGGCAATTTTCGCGGCGGTTTTAATCGGTAAATATCCAACTATAGAAAAAGCGGTAGTTCATATGGTGCAAACGGAACAGACTTTCAATCCTGATATTGAGCTGTCCAGGATTTATCAACAACTATTTAAACAATGGCGTGACCATCGCGAAAAGCTTCGCGCAGAGCGCTAGGCATACTACTTCAAAACGCCGCGGCCTGTTTTCAGGCCCCCATTTCCAAACCATAGCCTCACCAAGAGTAGCCCGGCTTTTCTCTTTGCTGCGGGTAGTGCTTTAATAGCAATAACATCGGTAATGGAACCAGACCTGTGAAAAGCACCTTAATCAAACACGGTCTCGTTTATGCAGTTGAAACACATCAGTTTCAGCCCATGGACGTACTGATCGAAGATAAGCGAATCGTCGCGATCGAGCGTCAGATCAAAGCTGAAACTGACCGCACCATCGATGCCAGCACGTTGCATATCGCGCCAGGGTTTATCGATCTTCACTGTCATATTTTTAATCATCCACTTTTCAAGAACGGGCGCCTGCCTGCNGATAGAATCGGCGTCAATCAAGGCGTTGCCTGCCTGTTAGACACAGGCAGCGCTGGCCCGACAACGATTGATGCATTCAAGGAATTTGTAATTGACACACAGTCAACAGCAACTTATGCGTTATGTAATATCGGCTCGCCTGGCCAGCCGGGGATTACAGGCGGTCACTCGGCAACNCCAGAACTTATTTCCCTGAGTGGAACAGTAGACGCAATCGAGAGAAATCCTGACTGGATTTTAGGTGTAAAGGTTTTAGCCTCCTCGACCCATACGGGTCTAATGGGGCTTGAAGCGGTGAAGATCGGCAGGAAAGCTGCCGAGATTGCCGGGACTCCACTCATGGTGCACATTGGTAACGCGCCACCGCTGGTGGATGATGTTTTGGATTTGCTCCGTCCGGGTGACATTGTCACGCACGCCTACCATGGTAAGACGGGTGGTGTACTGGGATATAANGATCTGGTTATCCCACAATTTCGGGCCGCAGTAGATCGTGGTGTGATTGTCGACATCGCTCATGGTCGCTCGTCATTTTCATACCAAACCTGCGCCAAAGCATTGGATCAGGGTATGCCGATTCATACCATCAGTAGTGATTTACATGGTGGTAATATCAACCGCTACGTTGTCTCACTAGCCCGGACAATGAGCAAATTCCGCACGCTTGGGTTAAGCCTTGAGGACGTTATTCAGGCGGTAACGGTTAACCCTGCAAAAGCCGTGGGTCTGGACAAAAAAGGCTTTGGCCAACTCAATGTTGGCGGGCCTGCTAACCTGACGTTGTTTGCTGAAACTGACAAGGCAGTTGAAATGGAGGATGCTGAAGGAGAAATCCGTATATCGCAGAACTGGATTGAAACCAAAATGGTTTTTATCGATGGCGCCTGTTTTGAGACCACAGAGGTGTTGTAAATGAGTGTTTCCCCGTTCGTCATTAATGCTGCTGGCAAGCTAACTGCCCTGGGTGGCTCTGCCCAATCAGAACAGGTGGCTCAAGTACAATTTGAAGCAGCAAGTCAACACGTTGATTTAGCCTTACTACGTAGTCAGGTTTCAAAGCAGATTGCCGGTATAACAGGTGCGGAAGCCGCCTGCATCACATCGGGCGCCGCAGCCGGAATCGCAATATCCGTTGCCGCGTTAATTACCGGTGACCACTTGCATCGTATCCAGCAACTACCCCAGACCGATGCAACCCACCAGGTGATTTTGCAAGCCGGCCACGCCATTAATTTTGGTGCCCCGGTTGAACAGATGATTCGCTTGGGCGGTGGTAAACCCCGGATATTAGGCAGCGCCAGTCAGGTCCACGAGCAACTGCTGCTGGNCCGCCTTGCAAACGAACAGTTCACCGCGCTTTTATATGTGAAGTCTCATCATTGTGTGCAAACCAACCAGATCAGCCTAGAACGCTGCGTTGAGATCTGCCATCGTTATGAGGTTCCGGTTATTGTTGACGCTGCAGCNGAAGAAGACCTGAGCTCATACCTAAATGCAGGTGCTGACCTGGTAATCTACTCAGGTGGAAAGGCCTTTTGCGGCCCCACCAGTGGTTTCATTGTTGGCAACGCAGATTTAATCGCGTTCTGTGAACTTCAGTCGCAAGGTATTTCCCGCACGATGAAGGTCGGCAAGGATACTATCGCTGGATTAGGCGCGGCTCTTAACGAATATGTCGCCGCTGACAATGATGCCAGGCTAGNTTCCTTCCAGGCCAGAAATACTCTTTTGATGTCCGCCCTGTCTAAAACATCGATGCTTCACGCAAGGCTTCAGGCAGATGAAGCCGGCCGGCCCTTCAACCGGGTNGCNGTTTCACTAAAGCACGGTGATAAACAGCTCAGTGATGAAAAGCACGGTGATAAAAAGCACGATGATATTACGGCTCTGGTGCATTTTCTAAAATCTGGTTCACCCAGCATTCGCACTCGAAATCATCACTTGAACGAAGGTTACCTGCTGATTGACCCTCGAGAGCTTAGCGAATCGCAAGTTGGCTTGATTGCCAAACGCCTGCTCCAGTTCGATCAGCAACTGACCTAATTGCAGATCTAGCAGACAGGGCTGGTTCAGCCCGTTTTGTAGGTCAACAGTTACCACGGTAAGCCAACAGTGTCTTTCAAACTACTACTTGAGAGCAGCCCTGCCAAGGCCGTCTTAGAACCCACACGGACAAAAGGCTCTAAGCACCATCTACCTCAAGATTATCGTGGGTTGTCCTGGGCACCGGCTTCNATCATAAGTGCATCTGCTGCAGGGTTGATGTTGCCAGCCAGCTCGACTGATCAGCAAGATCCATAATCACATCAAAATGATTTCGATTGTTAATCTCCCGGAATTCAACCGGTACGCCGATGCCTTCGAGTTTTTCCCTGTACTCATTGGACTGGCGCTTAAATTCACTGGTTTCGTTACCGCCATAGGCCATAATCACCGGCGATAGGGCACTTGGCTCAAGGTGCATGGGACTATTTGCGTGAGCCTCCTGCTGGTCCATATGAAGTTCTCTATTAACGTAACTCAAGCGCACGGGTTCTAGATCATAAATACCACTAACCGCACAGACACCTTTAATAACATCGTGAGGTAGCGACCGTTTATGCCAGTCCGTTGTATAAAGCATCATTGCCAGGTGCGCCCCAGCTGAGCTGCCAGAAATATGTATCCTGTCCCTGTCGATAGCGAGATCATCGGCATTCAAATACAGCCATTCAACCGCGCAGCGGCACTCTTCGACAATATCCGTCAGCCGCCGTTGTGGCGCAAGCGAGTAACCCAGTGCTGCAAGGGCGCATTCCCTTCGTTGAAAGGTGGGAGCCGAGAAACAAGCATAGTCTTTACTGAGTTCCTGCCAATAGCCGCCATGAATATAGAGGTTNACGGCGGCAGCGGTCGTTTCTGGAAGAAACACGTCCATTCGCTGGGANGCAAGTGGNCCATACGCCAACTCCAGGGCCGCAGAACCGTTCAACACGGCNGCTTGCTTTGCTGCCTGGCTCGACTGCAGGTAATCATCAATGTACACCATGAGATCATCGACACAGCTACTGGGGCTGTATTCACGATCCAGTGCTTCCTGGTTGAATGATCTGTAGACACGCGCCACTCGAATACTCCCGTCAATCGGCATTTCCAGCAGGAATCAACCCAGATACCGGTGGATACCGCCTTCCTGCAGGCCAATCTACTACAGCTTACGCCTGGTGATCATACAGCCGCTGGCATCAGCCATCACTGCCGGTCATATCCTGATTAAAACCCGCGCGGCTAGTGGTCGAAGTGTCGATTGGTCGAACTGTATTTCAAATCAAGTTGAGGGTCAATGATGACATTTTTTTCACGTTCATACTGCTGCCAAAGTGCTTCCAGCTCACGCTGCTTCGCATTATGCACTTGACTAACATCGTTTTGTTCCGCTCGATCAGATCCGAGATTATACAATTGCCAATCGCCGATCCCGTAGGGCGGCTCCTGCCAGATCAGTTTCCAATCCCCTTTTCGCACAGACCGTCGATTGAATAACTCAACAGCAGAAACATGATCCTTAGGATGCACGGCTTCTTCAACGCCAGTGAGTAGT
>NZUN01000076.1 GCA_002697205.1 Gammaproteobacteria bacterium | reverse complement strand
CACCTCGATGCAGGCAACGCGGGTGAAGACAAACCACATCGCCGGGCACAACATCGTATCCAACAATATCCCAGCTGCCAGGATTTTCAGCCGACTCTGCGGAAATATCCGGCAGACGGGGGAACTCGCCCTTCTCTCCCCACAAAGGTTGTGTTGGGTCCTTAGGGTTGAACGCAGTGCCGTCGTACTGAATGCCTTTGTGAGATGCTCTAACGACTTGTACTGACTGGTCTGCGCTCATCGACGCCAGCGGAATCCACAGGTTGCACCAAGGCTCTCCAGCCCAAGGCAGATACGCGGTGTCCCGGTAATGGCCATTCATCTCGTATCAGGAAGCGGCTTGGATACCCAGACACAGCAGGGTAATTCATCGTATGCTTAATAAATCATTAACCTGTTTGCCAGGAGTAATTTGATGAAGACCTATGCCTACTGGAATGATCACCGGTCAACCCCAGCGGGGGTTGATAGTGAAAAACCGGCGTCCGTTGATGTGGCTATTATTGGTGCTGGGTTCACTGGACTGTCAACGGCACTTGCCCTCGCTAGAGGCGGGAGACGCGTCGCGGTAATTGACGCCGGGGAGCCGGGCTCGGGTTGTTCCAGCAGAAATGGCGGTATGATAGGGCCGAGTATGCACAAGCTTGGATTGCGAGGATTGACGGCTAAGTACGGTGATAAGCGGGCTAAGGATATATTGGCGGAGGGCCTGCGCGCTATCGATTTTTTCCGTTCGTTCCTTGCCACTGAAGCAATTGAATGTGATCTACAAATGACCGGCCGGTTCCGCGGTGCCATGTCTGACAAAGACTTCCGGGTGCTAATCGATGAAGTCGAAGACCTGAAGAAAATTCCAGGCTTTAAGGCAGATGTTGTGCCGTATAGTGAACAGCACCAGGAAGTGGGCTCCGACCTGTATCGAGGTGGCATTGTTTATCATCAGGACGGCGGTCTCAATCCTGCCAAGCTGGTAGATGCCCTGTGCCGGAAAGTAGCCGACACTGGTGCGCTGATCATCAGCAATACGCCTGTCCAGGGATGGAGCCGGGAGAAAGATGGATACGAGCTCAGAACTGCCAGCGGATCGCTAAGAGCAAAAGAGATTGTGGTCGCGACCAACGGTTACACACCCTATGCATTCAGAAAATTCAGAAGACGCATTATTCCTATTCGCTCTGCCATCGCTGTGACTGAAGAACTTGATACAGATCTTATAGAGCGCCTGTCACCACGCCGACGGATGCACGGTGACACGCGTCGACTGGTTGTTTACTACCGCAGGACGCCCGATGGAAAACGGTTGCTGTTGGGCAGTCGAACGCAGGGTCCGCTGGACCAGTACGATCAAATTGCCGCCACGATCAGAAAAACCTATACGCGAATTTATCCTGAGCTCGAGCCCATACCCTTCAGCCATTGCTGGGCGGGTACAGTGGCCTATACATTTGATCATGCGCCGCACACGGGTTCGCTTGATGGGATTCACTATGCCATGGGCTATTGCGGCTCCGGCGTTGTTCGCAGCGTGTATCTCGGTACCCGGCTGGCCGGTAAAATTCTCGGTAGGGCAGATTCACAGACAGCCTTTGATGATTTGCCTTTTACCGCACCCTTTTATTACTGGGGGTATCCTCTGGGGTTGAACTGGCTCATGAAGTGGCATGCGCTCCGGGATAGGATGATCTGAGGTTTGCTTGCTCTGGCTGATCTAGAATCGCTTTGCCTGAGTTTTTGCCATGACGCTATATCCCGTTATTGGTTCTCGAAGGAGTTGGGCTGGTGGTTCACCTTTTTCTCCTGGCTCTTTTTTCTGGGACTAACTTTTTTGTGTTGATGCAGCATGTCTGGGACAAATTTATTTGCGTGCACGCAGTATGCGGCCGGGTCTTGCTTTAGTGGTTGAGCCATTATTGAATGCGAGTATGCCGGATACCCAGACTTTAACAACACCCTGAGAAAGGGCTTGCGGATGCAATAGTGAAGCTCGATCACGGATAGTGTCTGGATCGAACAAGACCAGATCGGCGATGGCACCTACCCTGATCTCGCCTCTTTGGGTAAACCCCATATTTTTTGCTGCATTCGAAGTCATGCGTTGAACGACTGCTTCAACATCCAGAACCTTCATCTGTCTCGCAAATTTTGAAAATACCCGGGGGAAAGCGCCAAAGCCGCGTGGATGACCCGTATAACTGCCATCCGTGCACAGGTTGATATGAGGCCAGGTAAGCAATGCGGCAATATCTTTATCGCGCATGGAGCGGCCCATAATGCTCTCTGCGCTTTGGTTGTCATGATCCTTGCTCCAGGCGGCCGACTCTTTCATCAGGTAAGCGACAGTCTGGGCTTCACCCAGGCCTTTCAATTTTGCGATCTCTTTAACGCTTCTGCCTGCAAAGGCGGGTTCAGGTTGATAATGAGTGAAAATAATACCGTCCGCTGGTGTTAATTCGTCCAGGACGAATTGAATCTCTTTTAGATCATTGGCATCTCGATCGGGCAGGAGCACCCAGATGGTTGATTCCCAGTATTCGTATGGGTAGATGTCTGCTGTGATGTTTACGCCTTGTGAGCGTGCCTCATCGAGGCGATTCAGTAATCGTGCTGTTTTACCCCAGGAAGCCTTTGCCGCCAGTTTAAGGTGGGATATTTGAACTGGCATGCCGGTAACACTTCCAATTGAGATGATCTCATCGATAGCATCCCAGAAAAAACGGTCTTCGCTCCTGATGTGCGAGATATAACGGCCGCCTGCCTCAGCGGTGTCTTGGGCCAAAGCAATAATTTCCTGGGCATCAGAGTGAAGACCGGGTTCGTATTCAAGGCCTGTGGACAATCCAAGGGCGCCAGCGGAAAGCTCCTGACTCAAGAGTTCGCGCATCTGTGTAAGTTCGCTTTTTGTTGCCAGTCGCTTGAAATCTTCACCCATCGCCTTGTGTCTTAGGGTGTTGTGGCCCACATAGGAGGCCATGTTGACACTTGCCGGCTTGTCTTCATATTGGCTAAAGAATTTTTCAAGTGGAAACGAATGACTGCCATCCTGCCCGACTACGATTGTGGTAACACCCTGGGAAAGCAGTGGAAGTGCATCTGTGTTTGTTTTTAAGCCGTAATCGTGATGGCTATGGGTATCAATAAAACCGGGCGCCAGGGTAAGTCCACCAACATCGATGATCTGTTCACCGCTGGCCTGTGTAAGTTCGCCAACGCCTGTTATCCGATCTCCTTTAATTCGGACCGCACCCATGATTGCAGGCGAACCCGAACCATCAATGATCTTTGCATTGGTTAATAAAATCGATGCCTTTGCGCTGGCCAGCGCTGTAGACAGGGTAAACAGGACGGCAATAACAATTATTTTATTCAACGATAGAAATCCTGAGTCTGGATAGGGCCCAGAGTAAGGTGTGATGGTAGCGGAGTAAAGTACTGGAATGCATTGCATTGATGTGGTCAGAGGCCACCTTCTGTTTTGAGTCTGCAGACCAATGTGTGGTTAGTTCTGCTTGGCGTTCGGGCATGGTTTTTGAAGTCGCGTTGTATACCATGATGCTGGCCCNGGTGGCGATAACAAAAGATAAAACCAGCCTGTNGTAGTCGCTTCCAANAAATCAACTGACTAGCCGCTAATCCTNTGCTGACGGANNTGCTCTGACTGCTATGTCACTTGAAAACCAGAATCGAACTATNGTTGCATGGTTAATTTAACAGTGCTGTAGTTAGAAGCTGAATTCACAGTTTGGAGATCAGTCATGAAGCTATTGAGTAAAGCAGTATTAGGACTTTGTTGTTTGTTGGTAATGGGCATGGCATCGCTCAGTTGGGCGGAACCGGTTATGAACCTGATTACGGTTAATACCCAGGACCCCATGGGATATGCTAACTGGGCCCGAGCCAGTTCTCCCGCCATTGCTAAAAGCAATAANGCTATGGCAATGGGCCTTTGTGTGCCTCGAGCAGGTGCAGAGGTTATGGGTGATGTTTTTCTGTGGAGCTTCTTTGATTCGCAGACCACCGCCTGGAAAGTGAGCCCCATGAACCCGGTTACCGTGGCTGAGGTGGCAAAGATGGAAGTCGATAGAACCATACGCTATTGGGATAACTGGCGTATGGTTCGTNAAGGGGCTGAATTGTGGCCGAAAAGTTATCTCTGGAACGTGGTCGTGAAGACCCGTGATGTCTCGGGTTATTTGAGCGCTGTAGACAATCTGATGGCTGAAATGAAAAACAATGGCTTGGGAGATATTGTTCTGCAGGCTTTTGTNGCGGACACGGGCAAGTGGTCTGGTATGGTCATGGTGTCCATGTCTGCCAAATCTGCCGAACGTCTAGGTAACGCGCTCGACGCGAGAACACAGCCCTGGTTTGCCAAGGCGCTGTCAGATTTTGGTGGTATCCGAGAGTATCATCATTCCTGGGCGCTGGATTGCGAAGCTTATTATATGCAGGAGCAATAACGCTGAGCGGGACAGGCAAGAGGACCGCGAGTCGAGCCAGGCTCGTGGGCCGACTTTTCCCGAAGTCATGATAGGGAGTTAATTTTCANCTAAACGCATTGACCCCCTAGAAACAGGCCTGTTTATCCGTCGCCACTGTGCTGCAGGCCTATGACGCAGCAATGACTATTGGCCTGCTTCAAATTTAGCCCGATTCCGATTCGAACAACAGCTAAGCTCAAGGTAGTCTGNGCACGACCCGTGAAATAGTGACTTTCCCCTTGCATTGTCATATAACAATGTTTGCTATGAGAGGGACCGGGTTAATGACAGTAAGTTCGAAAGAAAGTGCAATGCGCAGAGTTGCTGCGACTTCCTTGGCGGGTACCAGTATTGAGTGGTACGACTTTTTTATCTATGGCACNGCNGCCGCGCTGGTTTTCCCCAGGGCATTTTTCCCAGCAGATTTACCGCCNCTGGTTGCCCTCATTGCTGCCTTTGGCACTTTTGCAGTTGGTTTCATTGCACGACCGTTTGGTGGTGTATTGTTTGGTCACTACGGGGATTTGTTTGGAAGGAAAAAAGCCCTGGTTAGCGCATTGCTGATGATGGGTGTTGCCACCACACTGATTGGCTTTCTACCAACCTATAGCAGCATTGGCATAGCGGCGCCGCTTGGGTTAACGCTGCTGCGATTTGTTCAGGGACTGGCAGTGGGTGGTCAATGGGGTGGTGCCATGTTACTGGTGACGGAAAATGCACCAGCGGATAAAAGAGGTTTTTACGGTGCCTTTGCCCAGGCGGGCGCGCCACTGGGCCTGGTCTTGGCCAATATTGCCTTCCTGGTGGTCAGCGGATCGCTCTCAGATGAGGCCTTTATCAGCTGGGGCTGGCGAATTCCCTTTATTTTAAGTATTGCNCTTATCGCGCTGAGTCTCTATGTACAGTTAAGCCTGGAAGATACGCCTGCATTTAAAGCGCTCCAGGATATTCAAGCNGAGCGAACCGAGCATGATCATGCTGTTAACGCGCCGGTGAGACGNTCTCCAATCCTTGAGGTGATTCGGTTACAGCCCAGAGAAATTGTACTGGCTGCAGGCGCGTTTCTAGCAGTGCAGGTGACCTTCTACATATTGGTCGCCTTTGTCGTGGCTTATGGTACAAATCCAGCTGGGCTGGGTCTTTCCAGAGACATGATGTTAACTGTGGTGCTGATAGCTTCGCTGGTGCAGATTCCTGTGCTGTTTCTGGCTGCGTCGTATTCTGACCGGCACGGCAGACGCGGNATTTATATGTTAGGCGCCATTTTGGGCGGCTGCTGGGCATTTGCACTTTTTCCATTGATCAATACAGGTGAGTTTGTGTGGGTGCTGTTAGCAGCCTGTGGCGGGCAGGTTTTTGTAGGCCTGATGTATGGTCCCCAGGCTGCGCTTCTCACCGAGCTTTTTAGTACCCGGGTTCGATACTCGGGCGCTTCGCTGGGTTATCAACTCGGCGCTATTTTTGGTGGTGCCTTTGCACCCATTATAGCAACAGCCCTGTGGAGTGNGTTTGGCACCGTATATATCTCGGTGTACATCGCATTTGTATCGGTACTGACGCTAATCTCAGTGATGTTATTATCCGAGACCTCAGGCGCCGAATTGGAGCATGCATAGCTGTGAAGCCAGGCCTCAGCGGCCGCTCGAGTTGCATTAGATTGGTGGNTTTTGTATCGATAGAATAGATTTGCTTTTATCCTGCTATGCAGGCTGAAAGGCTATCAAAACAGAAACCGAATGCTTTCTGGCCTAGGCATCAAATACGGATCTTGGCGACTCGAAATGTGTGTANGGAANNTAGTCTTTTCGCCGGTAAGAAAAGTATGCTATANGCCTGGTACTACCNGATCGGTTAGCCATTCCACGATGTAGAATTCGATCGTCAAATATCAGACACGACCCCTCGCTCATGGTACTTGAGCAGTATTCGGGCGTTGCCTTACAGGTCCCGTTTACCAGCAGAACAGGAGAAGTTTCTGCATGCTGGTATACCAGCTGGTCAGATACCAGCGTTGGGTTGGCCAGATGATTAGTAAGTAGGTGCGAGCCGCANGCAAACTCGGTAGGGCCCATAGCCAGGGGTAGGTCAGTTAGTGCAATGAGCACATTAATAGCGTGTGCTGGAAGGTGCNCGGTAGCCTCGTGGGGTGAATCTATGTGCCAGTGTTGTTCCGGGCTAACAGGTTCAGAAGATACCACGCCACTGAAAGCGTGTTCGGCATCCTGCCCCAGAATATCAGTGATGAAGGTCCACCAGGGCATCTGCTGGTGAACAATTGCAAACTGTTCGGGCGTAATGGGTATGTCCCATCGACCCGGCGAGCGTTGCACGATCTCCTGATAGCCGGCACGGCTGCCAATACCGATCTGTTTTTTGCCNAGAGTGTTTTTTACGTCAACTTNAATCTCGCGAGACACCNTTAANAACTGCTCAGTTAATGCGGGCTCGCACAACCGATGCAGCAGTGAAAAGCCGTCGCTCTCCAGTTGCGACAGTACCCGTTTATGTNGTTGTTGTTGGTTTGTAAGATCCACTATGTCCCTAGGAACTATGACTTCATTTAATATTTTCAGTATTTAGCGCCANTGCCATCACGGTCAGTCACTGTAGCGCTGCTTGTTCGCTGNCGTCTACATTTGTTGGCAGTGGTATTTTCCGTTATTTGCTGTCCGAAAGCCATTGGTGCAGTATTGAATGCCATTCGATTTTAAAGGAAGCTTTTAAGGGGAGTTATATGCAGGAATTTTCTGACCGTGTTGCAGTGATAACTGGGGCAGCAAGTGGGATTGGCCTAGGNATGGCACGGGCATTTGCAGCACGGGGNATGAACCTGGTGCTGGCGGATCTTGATGAGNNAGCGCTCGCCCGGNNTGTGTCAGAATTTAGTGACGCTGGTATAAGAGCGGTCGGGCGGCGCTGCGATGTATCGAAGTTAGATGAAGTTGAGGCGCTGGCGGACAAGGCGATTAAGACCTTTGGTAACATTCATGTAGCGTGCAATAACGCGGGCGTTGGAATTCCGACATCTGCTCGAAGAATGAAACTGGCTGACTGGAAATGGATCATTGATGTGGACCTGTGGGGACCTATCTATGGGGTTAAAGTATTTCTGCCGCTGATAGAGGCAGCNGGGGAAGGGCACATCAATGCCACNTCCTCNATGGCAGGCTTGATTTCCAGTCAGATGATGGGTGCTTATAATGTNGCCAAGCACGGGGTGGTGGCGCTAATGGCGGCCACCGAACGTGAGCTTCGGTCTAAAAAAAGCCCGATCACGGCATCGGTTCTCTGTCCTGGCCCGATAAACACCAATATCAGCCGGAATTCTGTTGGATTTCGTCCTGGCAAAGCCAAACCGAAAGCGGATAGTGAGAAGGCAGGCAAAATGGCGAGTAATATCCAGGCTGGCCTGGAACAGGGGATGGATCCCAATGAAGTAGGCGAGTTAGTCGCCCTGGCGATTGCTGAAAACAAGTTCTGGATACTGACCCATCCCCGTTGGGCGAAAGGNGTGCAGAATCAGCTTGATGCTCTGCGGGACGATCAGACCTTAACGCGTGCCTGATGCTCGAGTGACTAGCAAGCCCTGCTANCTGTCTGGGGCACTGCTGGCTGAATCAGTTGATAACGCGAGTTGCATAGGCCCGAGCAATTTCCTCGTCGGTCAGGCCTAATTCTGCTAACACTTCAAAGCTGTGTTGACCCAGCATGGGCGCAGGTCCTCTGGGACCATTGTCATAACCCCTGATTTTGTATTGGTGACCGGCATAAGGTATGTGTCCCATGGCTTCGTGATCTAGGTACTGATAAAACCCACGGTGATCGTATTGCTTGTCCGCCAGCAGGTCACTACTTCGTTGCACGATTCCGGCTGGAACCCCTGCGCTTTGCAAGCTTTGCATTACTGTTTGCGCAGAACGAGACTGTGTCCATTGGGTGATTACAGCATCAATTTCATCGTGTTGATCGAGCCGGTCCTGCAGGGTTGCAGTCGCTTTATGAGCAAAATCAATCTCTTTGCAGAGTGCTCGCCACTGTACATCGTTGTCGACAGCGATGGCNCACCANCGGTCGTCTCCTGCNCAGAGATAACAACCCTGTGGCGCCGCATGCCTGGAGCGATTGCCGAGCCTTGAAGCGGACACATCATTGGCCTGGAAATCCAGCAGCTCCGGCGCCAGAAAGTGTAGTGAGGTTTCAATCTGGGCTACGTCAATGAAACAACCGCGACCCGTTCGGCGCCGATAATCCANCGCTGCAGCNAGCAGCACCGAGATGAATCTTGGTGCGATGGTATCGGTATAGGCAACCCACGGGCCNCTGGGCTTTTTATCTGGCCAGCCGGTTACCTCATAAAAACCTGCNAGGGCGGCAGCATGGTAACCATAACCCGCAAGCTGAGCTGCGGGCCCGGTCTGACCCATGAGGCAGGTGCTGATCATGATGATTTCTGGATTGAGTTTTTGTACCTGCTCATAACCAAGCCCCATACGACCAATTGCACCTGGGGCAAAGCTCTCTATCATGACATCTGAATCGACGATAAGTTTCTTGGCAATTTTGATGGCATCGGCTGACTTCATATCAAGGGTGAGGCTTCGCTTTGAGGTGTTGAAATTACCGAAAAACTGGGAATGGTTAATATCGGGTTCNCCGGCAAAGGGAACACCACCTCGCAGTACATCAGGCCTGCTTTCTGATTCTACTCTGACCACGGAGGCGCCATGGTCGGCAAGATATTTNGCTGAAATAGGGCCTACTCCGACCCATGAAAAGTCTGCCACCTTAATTCCACTAAAAGGCAGGCTCGTGCTGTCTTTAATAACCGGATAGTGTTTTGCTTCAGCNGGTTGCTGCAGCCATTGGCGAATTTCAACCNCATGCTGATTCAGTTCTGGTGCTGGGTAACGCACCGATAGAGGTGATGATGACGGCTTACACCAGAGCCCGGCACTGCGCACGGTATGACCATTAGGTAGTTTCTCAGTCAACCAATAGTCTCTTACGTCAAGGTGCTGCAGGGCAAGTAACTCCCCGAGGGTGTTAACCGGAGTGAGTGTAATGCCCTGTTCAAGGCCAAACTGGTAAAGTTCCTGTTTGGTATGTTTGATAAAAAAATCCTGGCAGATTTTTATACCCTGCTTTAAGTTTAGCGGCTGGGCGTTGGGGTTTCGAATGTTCTGATCGTATTCAGTCCAGTTGATATGCCGATAACTGTCGTCGATGACGCCGTCTTCAATCATCCAGGACAGGCATCCCAGGATCACTTTGGACATGGGCAAGGCAACGATAAATCCATCNGAGGTTGGGTGTACCAGCTCAACAGGATTGGTCATGTTACTCATATAGGAACCAGATCGTTCAAAATCAAATCCCTGAATAGCGTAGGCATCCATCCCGTTGAGCATGGTCCAGGTCATGCTACATTGCGCCGACACATCGACAAATTGCGCATCACCATCTTTGAGCATCCTTTGATGAGCCACCAGGGCGCCAGCGGCAGCTTCCACACCGGTGTGNCGCCATACCTGGGGAGTCGAGACTCTTAGTGGTGCTCGCTCCGGTATACCCTGCAGTGAAACCGGTCCTGCCATTGCAGCTATGACTAGATCGTTACTGATTAAGTTGGCATGAGGGCCGTCAATTCCGAACGCTGACACGCTGACGTAAATAATGCGTGGATTAATAGAACGGGCTTCGTCAAAGCCCATACCGAATTTATCGAGTTCTGATCCGGGCNCAGAGACAAAGATAAAATCCGCTCTACCAATAAGTTCCTCCAGGTCAGCTTTATCATTGGCGGTTGCTGGATCCAGTACGATAGATCGCTTGTTTCGGTTGAATGCGATGAACTGCAGGCTCTTCATGTCCTCAGCTGCATTGGTCATAAAAGGCNCGCAGCGTCGGGCATCTGAACCCTGGGTTGCTTCGATGCGTATCACATCTGCGCCCAGGTCACCCAGCAACATGGGNCCGATCTCGCCGCGTTNATCGGTCAGGTCTAGCACAACATAGCTTTCTAACAAGTGAATTCCTNTTTTTGATACTCAGCGACTGNTACTAATCGACAGTGTACCTATTTTTAGAACTAGCGGGACAGCGAACAGTCTGTTTTGGCAGGATATCATTGAACCNACCTGGATANGGCATGGATTGGATGGTACGAGGCAATAATCGATTCTATGAAGCAATGGGTTATGGTTTACTTAACGGCATGAGACAAGTTTCATGGCGTGTAAGACTGGCATTCGGTGTGGGTCAATTACCTGAAGGGATAAAGTCAGCCGCTTTCGGTTTCTTTCTGCTGTTCTATTACAATCAGGTACTTGGTTTGTCAGGGACACTCTCTGGTGCGGCTATTTTTATTGCCCTGCTCATAGATGCGNTTAGTGACCCATTGGTTGGCTCCCTATCTGATGCGACTCGGTCTAGATGGGGACGAAGACATCCGTACATGTATCTGGCCGCGATTCCCTTTGCTGGCTCCTTCTACCTGCTGTTTGCGCCACCCTCAGGCCTGGANGAAATGGGCCTGTTCTGGTGGTTGACGGTATTTTCTATNTTGACACGCACCTTTATGACGTTCTATTCGGTGCCGCATATGTCCATGGGCGCCGAATTAACCAATGACTANGATGAGCGGACCCTGCTGTCGTCTGTTCGCATGGTGCTCCAGTTGGTNGGGATGTTCGCGGTACTCATTGGTGGTCCGATTGTGTTTTTTGCGGCAACGCCGGAATTCGAAAACGGCCAGCTGAATCCAGANGCTTATCCGCCTTTTGCTCTGGNCGGGTTCTTCATNATGGTGTTTGGCGTCTGGGCATCGGCGCTGGGCACACACAGTCAGATANCNAAATTGCCACAACCCGGNCCTGATGATATTTTCTCNCCGGNNCTGATGGTCAGGGATATGANCCGTGCTTTTAAGATTCCTTCTTTTACATCGCTGGTCGCGGCGTCGATCATTGCNGGNATGAGCCAGGGCATGGTTCAAGCGCTTATTATCTATACGGGGACTTATTTTTTNGAACTTTCAGCNACGCAGATGACTTTTCTTTTTACCGGTGGNGTNGTNGGNGTNGTCAGTGGCGCCATGCTGACCAGCCCCCTGTCTAAATTCATTAAAGAGAAAAAGCACCTTTATATTGCTGGCCATTGCTGGTANGCNGTATTNACCTCNTACGTTATNATTTTGCGCNTGCTGGATNTNTTGCCCTCGAATCAAGACCCNCTGATAGCCCCGCTCTACATTATCAGCGGGGCAATCTCCGGGGTGGGTCTCGGNGTCGCTGTTACGCTTGGCGCATCTATGATTGCAGATATCNCCGATGAACACGAAAGACGCCACGGTAGAAGACAGGAAGGCATTTATTATGCTGCTGCCTCATTTGCCGGNAAGGCTATTGGNGGTTCGGGTGCNATCTTCGCNGGNCTTATNATNGATTTCGCGGGNATTCCNAAGGGAGCNGCCCCGNCAATGGTGTCCGCTGANGCNGTTGTNCGNTTTGGCTGGGCTCTGGGNCCTGCGGTTNTCNTCCTGACNGCANTGGCCNTTGCCTGNATTAGTTTCTATGGGATCAGCNGGGNGCGTCATANGGAAATACTGCAGGAGTTGAAAGCATTNAGGTAGGCAACGGCGTTGCTTAANTGATAATNACTNGCNTAGGGGTTNTCCGNTGNTGGNNTAATCNTCGCTCCAGGCATCNGCNCTTTGNATGGANGCGGCGTAGGGCTTGCGTGCAAACCANAGAAATAACACCCCAAGAAAGCCGAAGCANCAGGTCATGATNATCATTGAATANCNNACGCCCTCGGCACCNGGGAACAGGTATTCATTGAAGGCGCCGGCAAGTGGTGGGCCAAACATCATNCCAACAGCACCGGCGAACATATAAACGGCTGCAACCCGGGCACGAAGGTGCGGCGGTGTTATCACTGGCAGCGCGCCNGCNGCAATACCAAAAGGCGAGTTAACNGCTAANAGCGCCGGNGCNTACAGGATATAGGCCCAGGTNGCTGANGGCGCTATCTGGATGAGNANTACGCANGGGATAGTGGCAATACCGCCTATCATCCCGGCAGTGATATTGGCATCNTGANGNCCGCGTCGCTTGAGCTCTGCGGCAATATAGGCAACNATGAGCGGNCCCANNGGTCCGAAGANTACAAAGATCCATCCGAAAATNTGAGATGCATCAGCNGCNGGTACNCCATGTATCCGAACAAAAAACGTGACACTCCAGAACACGAAAGCGTAACCGGTGAGTATTAGGGAGACAAANCCGAGATGATGCCANAGCAGNGTGCTGGCNTTGGNTCGNTAGAANTGGATGAGTTGGGCAGTGCCAGNCCGAGCNATCTCTGGNTCGTTTGAGACTCGCCGTACGGGTTCGCGAATAAACAGGAACAGGCCNGCCAGNAANATGCCGGGCGCNCCAACGTAAACAAAGGTCTGCTGCCAGGGCTTTAANGCNCCTATCAGNGGCAGCGTNAACGGTTCTGCCTGCTGGACGAGTTCTAGCACCATACCACCAATGATAAAGGCAATGCCNGTGCCNACAATGGGTCCNATCTGGAAGATACTAAGNGCCAGGGGCACNTCTTTNCGGGGAAANAAATCGCCAATNAGNGATGTTGTCGANGGNTTAAGGGTTGCCTCNCCGATTCCNACACCCATCCNGGCGAAGAAAANCTGCCAGTANTTACGGGCCAGNCCACAAGCAATGGTTAGTANTGACCAAAGGGCNATGCCNACNGCAATGATTNTTTTCCGACTTTTNNTNTCGGCGAGGGTNGCTATTGGCAGGGCAGCCACAGCATAAAATAGTGCNAACACACCNTACAGCCAGCCTATTTCGGTATCACCGACACCAAGGTCTTCCTGCATNGGNCCGNCCACAATGGCNACTACCTGGCGNTCAATAAAGGCNATGAGTGANGCCAGGATNAGTACNAAAACAACAAACCAGGCGTATTTCCTATCCGGATATGGGGTGGCTGGGCTGATAAAAACCTCTGTATTGGTCGTTAAGTAAATCAAGGGTTACTGTCGCAATAAACTGACCCTGAACGCAAGCACGGTAATAAAAAGACCTGNCTGCAATGCATTACCTGGAATTAAGCCAGGAACTTCGGTCATTCCAGAAAGAAGAAGCGGTCAGACACGGCCCGATATTTGTCGGTACCGTTGCTAANGGCTATTTGGTTTGAGCTGGGCGGCAGGCTTATTTTCTGGTGAAGGTCCTGTGNTTGCTCACTGTGGGGTTGNNTTGCTTCGTTGGGTTACGCCAACCAAGCCGGCTGATGAGATCCATGAGGCCCTCACCTGCAAGCACTNGCCATTGCTTTGTGGATGGAAATCTATGNGAGCATTGCCTGAGCCATTGCCGGGATCAGCTGTTNTTTGGTTGNAATAAACTGCTTGAGGGGTATCAANTGAACGCATGTTTGCCCCTTTACCGGCTGGAGCATAAACTCAACTGAACCTGTACCAGGGAGTNTCAGGAATAAGCTTCCACANTGAGCTTCNACAATGAGNCCTAAGGAGAACAGCAATGATTCGCTCAAGCATTAATGAGCGCGGTGTGGCAACNATTACCATAGACAGGCCGCAGCAGCGCAACGCCCTTGATAGTGCCGCCATGGTTGCTATAGCGGATGCCTTACATGCNTTTGAGGGTGATGCAAGCGTACGTGTTGCAGTAATCTGTGGTAACGGCGGNAGTTTCAGCGCAGGTCGAGACCTAAAGGAGGCTGGATCCTTAAAGCAGGATCAGGCCCTGAATCAGCATGCTGCCTGGACCCAGGTGTTTCGACTGCTAAGGCGGTTACNNTTCCCAAGCGTTGCTGCTGTGGAAGGATTTGCGGTTGCTGGTGGGTTTACCCTGGCCATGGGATGTGATTTTGTTATAGCGGAGCGGAACGCACAATTCGGTGCCCTGGAAATGCAAAATGGGTTCCCTGCAGCCGTCTGTACGCCGATATTGGCGCGGTTGGCTGGTCCGCGCATTGGCCTGGAGCTTGCCATGTTTGGGGAGCGGGTATCGGCAGAGAGGTTGTTTGCTAATGGTTTGATTAATCGGTTGGCCGACGGTAGTGATGGTCTNAAGGCGGTGCTGGGGGAATTTGTAGAGCATATCATTGGGCTCAATGCGACTGCGGTTCGGCAGACGCTGGAGACCTATCGCGCAGCGGAAACCATGCCACTTGATCATTCGCTGACCGTCGGTATGCATCTTAATCAACTGCTCGATGCATCGGGTTCTTTCAAGCGAGGTGGTGCTGCTTTTGCGGATCGCCAGCGGGGTAGAAANGAACAAGATGGTGAGACNTAAGCGTGATCGGATTTGCCAAGTGAGCTATCTCCACAGAGTTGNTNCGTTTAGTTACCCTGCCCGGGACGCTAAGCAATGCTGATCGCNAGGCCAACACAGCCTGGAAACGTCCTGTACTGGATAAGCTAGTGGTACATCGAATAAAACAGCAAAGATGACNTCGGGATTGCTTCAGTAGATCAGGGNAANAAATGAGATTCATTGGTTTANGTGGGCTTTTGTGCGACTACCTGNTGATTGAAAGNTTNTTNNAAAAAAGCTTTACTCAATAACGGTTNAGAACGCATCTCCCTGCNGGGCANTTTATACAGGAANGTCAGGCTCAGGAGATGGCAATGGGTTTGACTGAATTCGTGCAGATAGATGATTTACAGGGCAGGCCAGAAGTGTATTGGCGTAAACCAGGGTTGGTCCAGCCGTGGCCTGCAGGAGAGCTAAAATGATAACAACGGGATTTGCTTTTATCGCCTGTATAGGTTGCCTGTGCGGCGTTCTGGTCTGGATCGAACAGCAGTATCCTGGGGGCTTCTTTCGCTGGTTCCCGAGTGTGGTATTGGTGATGTTTGGATCAATGGCCCTGTATACACTTGGTTTCTGGGAGATGACGGCCGAAGTTCGCAGTGCTCGTGCTCAGATCNGAGATAGCCTGATACCCGCGATGCTTTTCCTGATGTCGGTTAAATTTGACCTTAGGATCATCCGTAAACTAGGGGTAAGGCTGATCACACTATTACTCGGCTCAACTGCATCGGTCATGCTCGCTTTTATTGTTGTTCAGCAGACTATGGATGGGTTTCTGGGAGAGGAAACAACCTTGACGTTTGGTGTTATGGCTGCNGGATGGACTGGCGGAACACAGAATTTTGTTGCGGTCAAAGAGGCCTTGCGGGTCAGTGATTCAGCTATGGCCTATACGCTTTTAATGGGCGCGCTTTGCTATTCAGTCTGGCTGGTTGTGATGATTGCCCTGAAACCGTTTAAATCCCGCTTCAACCATTTTCTGAAGGCGGATAATGTTGGTTTAGACAGGGTGCTTGAAGAACTAAAAAATACCGGAAATACAGGGCACCCTGACTTTCAGGCGCTTATGCTGATGCTGGGCTTGTCCCTGGGGGTGGCTGCTATCTCGCACACTCTGGGTGACTTGATAGCGGCGAGAGGACTTCTAAATCCCATGGTTTGGGCCATTATCGTTTCATCTCTGGCCGGTATGTTTGTCGCGCCGACCATACTGGGGAAATTACCTGGTAGTCATGAGATATCCAGCATCATGCTGTATTTTATTGTTGCTCTGATTGGTGCTGAAGTTAATTTGAGTGCGATTTTCCAGGCACCTGCCTATATTCTTGCAGGTTTCATGATTCTGGCTATTCATGGAGCCGCGGTCCTGCTTATCGGTCGACTGCTCAGGGTTAATCTCTATATTTGTTGTATTGCCTCCATTGCTAATATCGGCAGCGCTTCATCGGCTACGGTGGTTGCCGCCGCCTATGACAAAAATCTGGTGCCGATCGCGATTATTATGTCTGTTATTGGTTCAATGCTTGGTTCATTTGCAGGGCTAATGGTGAGTGAAACTATTTTGTGGGTTGGTTGATATGGCGCGGGATCAAAGATTGCTTGGCTCACTTAAATATGGCGATACCCCCTATTCAGTACTGGATAAGAAGCGTTCCCTGGGATTGCCTGAAATGAACCTACAGCTTCACCGGCTGTCACCTGATAGGCGTCTGGTTCTGGATTCGCGGTGATCGGGTAGTTCCACTGGCTGTCTGCAGCCGGAGGATAGGCGATAGATGACCGATCAGCCCATTGTTATGGGCGGTCTTTCTACGGCTGTTATTCGTACTTTAGATGCTCTCTGGCAACGTCAATGTCACAGGGAGAGTGGACAAATTCGCGGTCTCTTTTCTTGTCATAGACGCCGTACAGTTGAAACGGGCGATCTAGATAAACTGGATCCTCAACTAATATCGACAGCTGCATGCGCAGGCCGCCATTGGTTAAGCGATAACGTTCTACGACGCGCTTTTCACTGCTGGAATCAATACCTTCGGCAATGCCCCAGGTCGTTGGCAAGAAGTCGGTTGTTTCTACCACCAGTAATTGACCGTCTTCTTCAAAATGACCGAGGGACATTCCCAGAATACCGGGTTTGTTGGCTCGAGCCGTGTTGGCATCCAGGTAGATTGTTCGATGCTCCGCGTCGATAATTGCCTGCTCTTTTTCAATTTTTATACGATCCGCATATCGCGTCCAGCGATAGCCATAAACGTAGAGTGCCAGGGTAGGAAGCCCGCGACTCTCGCATTTCAAATCAGGATCTAGTGAAGGGTCAAAGCTTTCCAGCATAGCTTTCCCCTTCGAAGATAAAGCATAACGACTATAGTCCGGCGCACCGCTGACCAGGACGCTTAGCAGTGATCGTTGATAACTCCAATTGCCGGAAAAGTCTGTGGAAGGTTGGATAGGAGAACTGGACTTAGAATTTCCATTATCCGCAGCTGGTATTGACCTGAACGGGTAGAAGCTCCGGCCATCCTCACGTGTGAACTGGTCTATCAGGCCATTTTTTATATGGTCTTTTCGATTTGGACTGAAAACGGCGGTTACCTTGTCTCCTGCTTGAATAGAATCCTTTTTCCAGCCGTGGTTCAACATACCCGATATAGAGTGCCCCTCGAGAACCCATATTCCGGATTTGCCCTGCGCATCCATGCCGGAGACGCTGATAAATATATGGGGATTTCTCCAGGTAATTGAGTCGACTGTACCGACTACCTTCGCCTTTTTGTTGAGGTCAACCGCGGCTCTCGAATGATGCGCTGAGCTACTCGCATTGAACAGCAGTAAGACGGCAAGGCAGCTGTGTCTAAACAACATAATTCCTCCAATATGCTACATGACCTGCGGCAATCTATCGGTCATCTGGTCTCATAATAAGTATTTCAGATGCTGTCAACAACCATGCTAGGAGGCAGGCCCAGGCTGATTCAGTAGATTGCTTTATGAGGTCAGAATTACACAAAATTCAGTTGGATAGAACCGTACTCTCCATAGTCTGCGAAAACGCGGTCCCCTGGCTTAACAGCGATAGGTCGAGTAAAAGAACCTGACAGGATAACCTGTCTGGGTTCAAGACCGATACCGTGTGGTGCAAAGCGCCTGCAGACCCATCGGATGCCATGGCCGGGATGACCCATGACAGCTGCCCCGAGACCCGTGTCTTCAATGTCATCATTGAGGTAGAGGGCTGCGCCCGCCCATTTCAGGTCAATATCTTCCGGCGCCATTTTCTTGCCACCACAGATAATACCCGCATTGGCAGCATTGTCCGCAATCGTGTCATAGACGTTTCGGGTATAACCGGTTTCGGGGTCAACGCGAAGACTTCGTGCGGAAATCAGCTCCAGTGCGGGTTGAACATAAGCAGTCGCATCCATAACCTGTTCAAGGGAAACGTTCTCTCCTGATAATGGCTTTTTCAGAATAAAGGCGAACTCGCATTCGATTCTCGGATCAAGAAAGTCGGCGGCTGTAATATCAGACCCACTGGCAAATCGCATGGCATCGGTAAGAACACCATAATCCGGCGTGTTGATGTTCATGGCAAGCTGCATGGTGCGTGAGGTAAGGCCAATTTTATAACCGATTACTTTTTCACCATCTGCTAACTTTCGATCAACCCAGCCTTTCTGGACTGCATAGGCGTCTTCCATATCCATATCAAAAGACAAGGTCAACGCTCTTATCTGCTGGCGCTCTTTTTCCGCCTGATAAAGTTGGTCCGCCGCGTCTGCAATCTGCTGTTTGCTTAGCATGCTAAAAATTCCTGTGATTGAACTTAACCTGCTGTTCAAGTTCGCGCATTTCAAAGGACACGGTCACTGCCTGCTGTGCCATCAGCGGAGTCAGGTGGTCGAGCATAAGTTGCCAGAACATTTCGCCTGCCTGCATACGGATTTTTTGGTCACGCCCACGCCCGATTTTCATGCTGAGATTAATAAACCCTTTTGCTGGATTTCCATCTGCAATTCGAAAATGCTCGCACTTTATTGCTCTGCTTCTCATGCCCGCCAGCGGGAACAGGTCGGTTTCTGCCGCATGCTCATGCATTTTTTGCATCAGGCCGGGCAGGTCCAATAGTTGTTCTGAAAGGTTTGCTGAGTATTCGTATATAAAATGTGCCATGACTAAAGTACTGGAAATTCGACGTTAATCTGGCCAGTACCGGAACTCCCGAAATAAGGGCTGATTACTTTCGCTTTGGCCTTGTACTGATTCCAGCCTAGGGCTCCCAGCAGCATGGCGGTATCGTGCATAAAGCCTTCGCCATGGCATTTGTCTGCATACTCGGGTAACAAATCTGTAAAACGCTGCCACTCGCCATTTTCCCACATTTCGATAACCCGCTGATCAAATTCTTCCAGGAATGGTGACCAGACCTTGTGCAGGAAATCATCGGCCGTGCCGTTCTGTGCAAAGCGGTGGGAGAGGGAACCTGAGGCGAATATGGCTACCTTGCCATCATATTTGTCGTCGATGGCGGTTCTCAGGGCCCGGCCTAAGCTAGCGCTTTCTTCGAGGTTATGGACGGCTAGCAGGGCGGCGATAGAGACGACTTTGAAGTGCCTGTCTTCATTCATATAACGCATGGGCACCAGCGTGCCGTATTCCAGGTTGAGACTGGTGCGGTCGTGGGCTCGGGTATGTACGCCTGCTTCTGTGGCCGCTTCTGCTATCAGGTGCCCGAGCTCTGGGTTACCGTCATATTCATAGGGCAGGTTTTTGATAAAGTGGGGCAGCTCGTTGCTGGTATAAATTCCCTTGAAGTGGGCCGCATTATTAATGTGATAACCCGAGTTAACCAACCAGTGTGAATCGAACACAACAATGGTGTCGACGCCAAGTTCTCGACACCGTTTTGAGATATGATAGTGACCTTCGATGGCATGGTCTCGGCAACCCTTGTGCGGTCCATCTAGTTCGGATAAGTACATCGAGGGCACGTGGGTTATTTTTGCAGCGTAGACAAGTTTACCCATGGTGAGTCTCCTTAACGACCCAGTACTGGCACATTGTGAAGATCATGTGCGACGCACACGTTCTTCGTTTCCATATAGAAATCAAAGCTGAAATCACCGCCGTCGCGGCCAATACCGCTGGCTTTCATGCCACCAAACGGAGACGGCAGGTTTCTATTGTTTTCCGAGTTGAACCAGAGCATACCAGCTTCAAGGCTTTTAGCCAGGCGCATGGTGCGGCCCACATCCTGTGTCCAGATATATCCGGCAAGGCCATAGGGTGTATCATTTGCCAGTTCAACAGCTTCCTTTTCTGAATCAAATGACATGGCAGTCAGCACCGGGCCAAAAATTTCTTCTCTGGCAACCCGCATTGAATTATCAGCATCAGTGAACAAGGTAGGACAGATGTAGTTGCCGGCACCCAGATCACTCCTAGCTTTGCCACCGACGGCAATCGAGGCGCCATCCTCTCTGGCGATATCCATGTAGCTCATCACTTTCTGGAAATGCTCCTGACTGACCACAGGACCCACCTCTGTGTCCGGGTCAAGCGGATGACCAACCCTTAGATTGATCACACGCTGTTCCAGTGCTGCCATGAACCCCGCTTTAATACCATTCTGGATGAGTAGTCTGGAACTGGAAGTACAACGCTGACCGTTCAGGCTATAGAGCATGAAAACAACGGCATCCAGGGCTCGATCAAAATCAGCATCATCAAAGACGATCACAGGATTCTTGCCCCCTAATTCAAAATGCAGGCGTTTTAAGGTATCAGCACTCTGCCGCATAATGTGTGACCCGGTGGCACTTTCCCCCACCAGTGCGACTGCCCTGATAGCTGGATGTTCTGTGAGTCGTCTGCCCGCTGTTTCACCAAAACCGTTAACGGTATTCCAGACACCATCAGGAATACCGGCATCTTTGGCAACCTCAGCCAGTAGCATGGCTGTGAGTGGCGCCATTTCAGCTGGCTTGTGTACNACAGTACAACCCGCAGCCAGNGCCGGNGCGATTTTCCAGGTTGACAACATGAAGGGCGTATTCCAGGGCGTAATGATACCCACCGGGCCCACCGGTGAGCGCATGGTATAGTTAGTGTGGGCATCCTGGTAGAGAGCCTGGCCATTAACTGCTTCTGGCGCCTTGTCGGCGAAAAATCGGAAGTTGTCAGCGCCTCGTAATGCAGCNTGTTTCATAAACCGAATCGCCTGGCCGCAGTCCATGGATTCAACCAGGGCAATTTCTTCGGCGCGTTCGACAATCATGTCGGCAAATNGATTGAGNAGTCTCTTACGTGTTGCTCCGGGCACATCGCGCCATTCGGNAAANGCTGCCTGTGCAGCCTCGCAGGCCCGATCTATATCCTGCTCGCTTCCGGCAACTATATCGCCNAGAGAGGTGTTGTCAGCAGGGGTCAGGTTTTCGAAAGTCTGTGCCTCGGATGGCACCTCAAANTGACCATCAATAAAATGGCCAGTCACGTTCTCACGGAATCGACGAAGGTAATCTTGNGCCTTTGTAAGATTGTCNTCATAGCCCGACATGGATTGCTCCTGTTTGGTCAATTTACATAACATGTTAATAATAAAATCGGCNAAAGGNTAGTTATANGCCGAGTTTTTTGTGTAATATATATAACAGGTTAAACATTATGGTTGAGGCAGACTATGCGATTTCTTTCTTTCAAGACGGGCGATAGCTCATCGTGGGGCATGATTAACAGTAATGGAGTCATAGACCTGGGCGGCCGGATGGGCTGCGACTTTAAGCAGGCCTTGGTCAATGATCGCCTCGATGAAGCAAAGACCCTGGCAGCTGGTTTGACGCCCGATATTGCCACTGCCGACATAAGTTATCTGCCGCCTATAGCAGATCCGGAAAAAATCGCCTGTATCGGCGTTAACTATGCAAATCGTAATGCCGAGTACAAAGATGGGTCTGAGGCNCCCAAGTTCCCCAGCCTGTTTATGCGAACGCCCGATTCACTGACTGCGCACACTGACTATCTGCTGCGACCGCCTGAATCTGAGCAACTGGACTATGAGGGCGAGATTGCNGTTATTATTGGCAAACAGGGNCATCGTATTTCTGAAGACGATGCTTACGACCACATTGCCGGGTTAACCATCATGAATGAAGGCACTATTCGAGANTGGCTGCGGCACTCGAAGTTCAATGTAACCCAGGGAAAGAACTTCTATCACTCTGGCAGTATTGGCCCCTGGATGGTCAGTGCTGATGAATTCGACGCGTCTATCTTTGAGGATATGCGCGTTAAAACCCGGGTTAACGGTGAACAGCGGCAGAATGATACCACTGCCAACATGATGTTCCCGATAAAATANCAGATCGCCTATATGTCTCAGTTCTTCAATCTCAAGCCAGGNGATATCATAGCCACGGGAACCCCCAATGGTGCTGGAGCCAGGTTTGATCCACCCGTTTATTTGAAAGCTGGAGATATTGTTGANGTNGAAGTTCAAGGCGTGGGTGTTNTGTCTAATGAAGTGATAGACGAGTTTGCCTGATGGTGGTTACCGCCGGCAAAGAACTACGCGGCTTTAACCGCTCTCTTCCCATGGCGCTGCTTCGAGCACGGGAGGCTGTTATGAAGAAATTCATTCCGTCTTTGCGTGAAAANGNNCTNTCTTCCCAGCAGTGGCGGGTAATACGCGCACTGAATGANGAACAAGGTCTTGATATTACTGAACTAGGTGACCGCTGCTTTCTGCTGATGCCAAGTNTGTCCCGGATTATCCAGAATCTGGAAAAGCGTATACTGGTCACACGTAGNCACTCAGAGGCTGATAATCGACGATCTGTGATTTCNCTGACCGTGGCTGGTGAAAAGCTATTCAAGNAAATTGCCCCCGCNTCCGTGGAACGTTATAACCTNATCACGGAAAAATTTGGATACGGTAAACTGGAACTGCTTTATGAACTGCTGGATGAATTAATTGAGAAAATTGATGATGACCAGGCGGTTAATACCCGNTGAAAATAAACCTATACAGAACGANCTAAACCTGNAAAAGCTACTTCAAAGTGAGCAAGACGAGCATAATATCNAAATTACCTGGGAGGNCCAATGAGTCATAAAAAATCGGATGCCTATCATAAAATCAGTATCCCACCGTCTGCCCAGCCTACTGGCTGCCCTGTCGATANCGCATTTTCNCCCTTTGATCCGGATTATCTGAACAACCCNTATCCGCAACTGGAACAANTGAGTGCCGAAAGGCCTATTTTTTTCGCGGAGCAACTGGGATATCTTGTTGTCACAGGAATGGACAATGTGATGGAAGTGCTGAAGAACCATGANGTCTTCTCCTCAGAAAATGTCCAGGACCCTGTTTTCCCGGTCTGCGATAGAGCAAAGGCAATCCTGTCCGCAGACGACTATAACCCCCAGGCTGTAATGTCTAATAGCCAGCAGCCAGAACATACCCGAATTCGTAAGTACACGCGCGACGGCTTTAATGCGCGGCGCATGAAACTGCTCGAACCCTATATTCGGGAAACCACCGATACATTACTGACCCAGATTCTTGATCAAGGCGGTCCAGCCGAATTTATTTCGTCTTTTACACACCCGTTGCCCGGGCAGGTCATATTCCGGTTTATTGGCTTTCCTGAAGTTGATGATGAGAAGCTGATCTACTGGACTTCGAATCGATTGATCTTCACCTGGGGTAAGCCCACNGATGAAGAACAGGTAGAGATTGCTGAGAATATGCTCAGGTACTGGCGCTATTGCCGGGACTTCGTTGCCAGTAGAAATTTACAGCCCGCGGATGATCTTGCTTCTGAGTTGCTTGCTGCGCACAAAGAAAATCCGCAAGAACTAACCTACCGTGAAGTCGAATCCATTATCTATGGTCTGTCTTTTGCTGGTCACGAAATCGTCAGCAACTTTATCGGNCTGACGCTGCAGAATCTTCTACCCAGGCGTGACAGGTGGGAAGCCTGTTGCAATGATTTGTCACTCATACCCGGAATGCTGGAAGAAGTGNTNCGNTTTGANTCTCCTCAGATCAGCTGGCGTCGTGTTGCGACTCAGGATACCCGTCTTGGTGGCGTTGACATTCCCAAGGGAACTCGAATCTTTATCAGTCTGGGCTCGGCCAACCGTGACCCGGCTCTGTTTCCNGCGCCTGCTGAATTTAATATTGATCGGGTTAATGCCACTAAGCATATTGCATTCGGTTATGGTATCCATTTCTGTCTGGGCGCGCGGCTCGCTAGAATGGAAACGCGGATTGCAATTGAGGCGCTGGTGACGCGTGTTCCCAGCCTTCGACTGGTCGACAACCAGGATTTTTCGTTTGCCCCAAACATCACCTTNAGGGGCCCTTTAAAACTTTACGCTAAATGGGATGAAAGATAATGNCCACAGCCCCCCTCAGTATCAGTGAGTTCATCGATCGCGGTAATTTTTCTGCACAACAGATCATGATTGTCGCGCTCTGTCTTATCTTCAATATGATTGATGGNTTCGATATTACCGCCATGGCTGTGACGGCTCACCAGATCGGTGAAGACATGCAGTTGACTGCTGACAAGCTAGGACTCGTTTTCAGTTTCTCGCTTGCCGGNATGATGATGGGCGCAATGTTTCTGGCTACCCTGTCTGACATCATNGGCAGGCGCACCATGATTATCATCACATTGTTGTTAGTGGGTTCGACGGTAATACTGACTGCATTGGTAAATTCGTTGCCGATGCTGATCTTCCTCAGATTTGTCAGCGGCCTTGGTGCCGGCGCCATGCTTGCCAGTGTTGCTACACTCGCTTCCGAGTACAGCCCTGAACGATTTCGAGCGTTATCAGTGACTGCGGTAACGTCTGGCTATCCCCTGGGTGCCATGATGACGGGGCTTGTTGCCAGTAGCATTGTGCCTGAATTTGGCTGGCGGGGCATGTTTGCAGTTGGCGGCACAATAACCATTGGCCTCGCGGTCGTTGCATTCCTGCTGGTTCCGGAATCACTCCAGTTTCTGTGTAAAAAACAACCTGAAGGGGCATTGAAGAAGGTCAACAAGGTGTTAGCCAGGTTTTCGGTTCAGCCTTTAACCGAGATGCCTTTGATCAATCAGTCAGACGGAGTCGTCGAAGCTGACCACCAGAGTATCCTGCAGAAAATGTTTTCGCTACTGACCCCGGAGCTAAAGCGTTCTACCCTGACTTTATGGGCCACATTTTTTCTTTGCATCAGCACGCTCTACTTTCTGATGAGTTGGATACCCAAACTCATCATAGATCTCGGTTACCCCGCGGACGCGGGTAACCTGGCTTTCACGCTATTTAATTTCGGTGGCGTCCTTGGAATCTTCACCTTGGGGTGGCTGGCATCCAGGTGGTCGCTATCCACGCTGATCAGTATCTTTGCAGTTACTGCTGCGGCACTGATGTGGGTATTCGCTGCTGCGGCATCACTCCAGGCCAGTCAAACCATATTAATGACGCTAATTTTCGTGATTGGCATCAGTCTTCAAGGTGGATACACGGGCCTGTATGCTGTCGCAGCTAAAATCTACCCTATCGAGATTCGCAGTACCGGTGTTGGCTGGGCGATTGGTTTGGGACGATTGGGAGCGGTAATCGGCCCGGGAGTCGCAGGTTACATGATTGCTACCGGCATCTCGATTACCACCAATTTCCTGACCTTCGCGATACCTATGATGGTCGGTGGAATACTGGCTTACCAGTTGCGCGTCAGGTAATGCGATGAGTGAAACCGGCAAGGTTCCATAGCGGTATTGTTCATCAATTTACTGCGGTGCCTGGGATTGTGCAGAATTGATAATTGCCTGCATTGTTGCGTTCGACTCTGCCTCTGGCGGCGTGTCTTTAAAGGTTCTTATATGGGCGTAAATATCCAGTGCTTCATGATCTGGCAGGCTGGTTTTTGAATAGTGCGGCATCCGCTGGGTGGGCAAAGGCGGATTGAGTTCGCTACGAGCCCGCAGGAAAATAAGATAGACCGCCTCGCTCATCATGATGCCACTGACGTCATTGGCTATATTGTGTTTACCAATGCCGTTATAGCCATGACAGGCGTAACAGCCATGGTTGTAATAAAGCGCCTCGCCTTTATCTGCATTTCCACTGATCGTTCCTGGTGTAGCTGGGGCCGCTCTCAATACAGTTGCTGGAAGAGAACTCACCATGTAAATCAGTAAGGTAGAAATTAGTATTTTGATCATAGTGTTTACCTAGGCTGTGTTAGGACATCGATGAGGTAAGGCTCACCGTTTCTGACGGCATTGATACCCCGCTTTAGAGCAGCAACCATCTGGTTCGGGTCACTTATTGGTCCTTCGCTTTTCATCCCATAGCCCTCGGCTATCTTTGCGAAGTTGATATAAGGATCTCTGAAGGTTGTGCCAATGTGGGCCCTGTCTGTTCCTCGGCCTCGGACACCTGCCATGTATTGAACATACATGAGTTCCATGTGCCAGGCACGATTGTTGTGCATGATGATTAGCATCGGTAACTTGTGATGGGCAGCACTCCAGATTGATCCCGGCATATAGTTAAAATCGCCGTCGGCTTGAATATTAATCACGATCCGATCCCTGTCTCTGGCGGCTAGAGCGGCGCCGGTTGATGACCCCAGGCCATAACCAAGTGCAGCTGCAGGGAACTGGCCCAAGTAGCTGTAAGGCTTATCATGATCCCAGAGTTCTCGATGATGACGTCCGCTGAAATGGGTAGGTGAGGCCAGGCACCAATCCAGATCCTTGATCAAAGGCCATAGCTCAGCATACATACGAGCCAGGCTGACTGGCGTGTCATTCCAACCGGGCCTTTTCTTCTCGATTGCCTGGCGCAGGGATTTCATCCTAAAAACATGGTTTTCTTTAGTGCTCGCCTGCAACCTTTCAGCTATGGATTTCCTGATGTTGGCTTTTAGCTGTTCTTTAACTGCACTAACAATCAAGGGGATGCTCGCTTCTGCATCAGCGCTGAGCAAGGTTTCCGGTTTTGGCCCCCGTCTCAGAGTTGGATCCTCCTTCCATCCAAACCGGACACCAGCAACATCTCGTTCAATTAGCGATTTTAGGTTGGGACCCGTTATTGATACCTGTGCAGCGGCTTTTTCGAGTCCCAGATGGTAGTCGTAACTGTTGTTGGAACCCGGCCCCACCAGGGGATGTCGCTGGGGGAAGCTCATAGGGCCTGTTGTTGCCGATGTTTGCACCGACGCAGCTACCAGCTCGGCCAGTTCCACTGCGTTGTTAATGCCTTCGGGTGTACGTAGCCGACCAACAGAGATGCGCGGGTTATTTGCCAGTATCAGGTTCTGGGCAATCGAATCTGCCTGTTGCTGACTGATACCACTGATTTTGGGCGGACTATATACGGGAACTTGAAGATCACCGGCTTCCTGTTTCTGAATTTCTGAGTCTAAAACCACCAGGACGGGTGCGCACGGTGGGGTGATGGTCTGTCGATACGCTTCCTGCAGTGCCAGCAGAGTCTGTTCCAGTGTTTTGGGTTGTGCATCCCATTTGGTAAAAGGCCGTACCAGTGCTGCTATGTCTTTACCAGTATGAACTTTCAAAAAGTTATGTTCATCATTGCCAGCCAGAACAATCAAGGGCGTCTGCCCATGGAAAGCCTGATAAATAGCCATTGATCCATTCTGAAGACCAACCGTTCCCTGTATCAGCGCGCACATCGGTTTGCCTTCAGAGCGTCCATAGCCATGGGCCATATCAACCGCCGATCCTTCGTGCAAGGCAGATATGACTTCAGGCATGCTGTTCGCCTTGTCGCCGTAGTTAATCAGTGATTCCTGCAAACCTTCAAAACTTGAACCAGGATTGAGTGCTACATACTCGATTTCAAGGTCTCTTAATACCTGAACCATCAGGTCTGAGGCAGCTCGTCTTACAGTGTGTGCCGGTTTAGGCGGTACGGAGCTACCCACTTCTCGCTCCATTTTTTGCTCACTGGGTGGCGTCGATTTCGGTTGATTCTTATCGGATATTTCAGAACTGCCAGCTAATGCTGCCGGTGCCAGTACCGTTGTGGCACCACCGACAACACTCGCACCGATAAAGCCCCTTCGGCTGATTCGGTTACCCTTATCCGCTGGTGTATTCGAGCGCTTATTTGCCATTGTTCGTATCCCTGCCTGTTTGTGTGGTTCACCCGGTTCCGAGTGATAAGTAGTACAGAAGTAAACTATGCAAAAGCGAATCCCATCAATCTCATCCTGCCGATCATTAGTAAACGTAATTGCTGCTGGTAGCCTACTGCTGGGTTAATATATTTTCCGGTCTGCCATAGGTAATAGAAATCCGCTAGCCTGAAATCATGATAAGAAATATTCGCACATAAAGCACACCGTGTCCGATAATTGCCATCCGTTGCTTACAATGTTCGATTCACAGAGCAGCTTTTATATCCGACCCTTTACCGGTTTGCTTTTCAGCATGAACGGACCTGGCGCTGCCAGATCGATTAGGTGTTTAAGTCCGCCCCAGTATTTAACGGTCTATTAGCATGAGCAGGATATGCCTCAAGCATGAACAATGCCACAGGCGATGCCGATTTCCGGAGCAACCGAGTACACATCTAATGACGGTCTAGCGCCACCACAGGCTAAATGGGCAGCTGTAGCCGCTATCCATGTCTGTAACTCCATTGATCCAATACCGCCTGCTTGGACGAGGAGATCCTGGTCCCAGTTCAGGTATTCACTTAAATTGCTCTCAAGTAGTACATCTAGGAAGCGACGATCACTTACCTCATTTAAGCGCATGTCCAGGGCGGTACGTTCGCCACGGGTGATCATGCTGGCACCCTCATGATGCATGGTGTCCAGTCGCTCTAGCCACTGCTCAGATGTCATGGATAGCGGGTCCTTGCCGCCTGAAAGCTGCCATGCCATGACCTGCGTCTCGCCTTCGCCAAAAGGCGGGTAATAGCGGGTGGGATGATGCGACATGCCCCCTGATGCCAGAAAGAGAACGCGTTTGTCCAGGCTATTGGCAAATTGACCTAACTTCTCACCCAGTAACATGGTCCGGCTAAAAGGTACAAAGGGTTTGGTAATGCAGTTAATAAAAATGGGGACAGTGGGTATTGCATCAAGGCCACCCGTCATTAGCTGAAGCGTCTGTGAGAAACCGTGATCGATGATCATTTGATAAGAAACAGCAGGGTCAAGGCCATTAGATCGCAGGTGTTCAACGGCGGCCACTGCAATATCCTGCGGCACATCAACCTTACCGGTGAAACCACCGATATCGGCCGCCGCATTGGCAGCCAGGCCTATGCAGAAAGCAGGCATGTTATTAAGAAAGAAACCGTTGAAGTGATCACAGCCGAAGATGAAGACGAGCTCGGGATCATAATCTTCAACAAACTTTCGGCTTGTCAGGAATCCTGCTTGAATTACATCCCACTCAGCCGGCGCTTTGTCGAAACAGTACAGCAAGGGACTATGTGAGGAGCAGACTAGCGCTGTGGGCATAGAGCCTCCATTGAGTTTTGCGAGTATCAGATCGTTACAAAGGGTCTATTATTTAACAAAATTCCCTAATGTGTGAACAACCTTAACGTTTTTGCTTCCTCTTCAAACCTGGACTGCCTGAAAGGAGGTGGCCTAATCCATTAAAAAAGTTGAAATTGTATATCAATAATTGGTATTTTATAAACCGATTAATCTCCTATAGGCTGTTTATGGGTTACTCAGGAAACAACGATTTAAAGCCTATACAGATAAAGTACAATACAGGGTACCCAACACAGCAGTGGTGTTTGCTTGTAAATCCACAGAGTCAGGTCCAGGTCATTTAGACTATGACAGGGTCTGTACAGAACGACTAATTCAAGGAGTTCCCAATGCGTTTTTTGGCAAAACAGATCTTTTGCAGTGTGCTTTATATCAGGGGCATCGCAGTCGTTTTCTTTTTAACGTTGCCGATGCTGTTTGCCAACGTATACGCGCACCATTCACACGCCAATCTCGATAGAACCAAGGTGATAGTCAACAAGGGTACTGTTGTTAAGTATGGTTGGAGTATGCCGCATGTGTATATCAAGGTAGATGCGGCCAACCCCCAAGGCGAGATTGTTCGCTACAGTATTGAGATGATACATCCACCNGGTATGCTGGAGAGAGGCTGGACCAGGAGATCGCTGAAAAAAGGCGACGTTATAACCTGGAGTGGCGCAAGNGATAAAAATCCCAGCCGCTACTACTCAGGTTTGAACTGGCTGGAAAAATCCGACGGCACAAGACTGACGCTGAAGCTGCACNCCGAGGTTGTTATGCCGTCTAGTGACTTTTCTGGCTTGTGGTCCAGGCATTTGAGTGTTCCCAAACGTTATCTACCGCAGGATGACTGGCCNTTTACAGCGTTGGCAAAGGAAAATATTGACAACTTTGATGGNAGCCAGACCCCGTTAACCGATTGCATCAATCCTGGCCCACCCAAAGCAACCATCCTGCCCTATCCCATGAAGATTATCCGCAATAGCGATAACACCATGACGATCAACTATGAGGGAAGAAATATTCCGCGNACGATCTACTTTGATAAAAACCGTNTGGCANGAGAGCGTTCNGTGCAGGGTCACTCTGTTGCATGGTTTGAGGGTGAAGAATTAGTTATTGAAACTGATAATTTTGTTGCTGATCGCTGGGGTACCTATACCGGGGTTGATTCAAGTGATCAGAAACACCTGGTGGAACGNCTGTCTTTGTCCGATGATGGTCTGGCTATTACAATTGAAATGATTGTCACTGACCCGGTCTATCTTACCGAGCCNGTTACCATTATGCATAAGGTACGAAAGCTCGCTGACAGGGAANTGGTGCAGGCNGCTTGCACNGTTGAAAGTGCGAAAATGTACTTGACCAGCCAGTAGAAAGCGCTTGATTGACGTGAGCGCATTTGCGCTTATGCGGTATACATTCGGCAACGAAACGCGTTGCTCAAACATTAGGAGTGCCCAGTGAAATTAACAAAAGGTCTTTTAGCAGNCGTTGTATATTTAGTTGTAAGCAGCGCAGCTGCGCACCATGGTGCCACTGTTTTTGATCGTAAAGCCTCNATNGAGAAANCCGGGACAGTCACTCGGTTTATCTATCGTAATCCGCATCTGATTATTAATATGGAAGTAAAAGGACCCGATGGAAAATCAGANCTCTGGAAAATNGAAGGTCAAAGTGTAGCCGCATTGACAGCCACGGGGTTTAATCGGGATTCTGTTAACAAGGGTGATGTTATAACGGTCAAAATGCGGCCCCTGAAATCAGGCAAACCTGGCGGACTGTTACAGGGACTGGTGGCGTCGGATGGNTCTTCCTACTCAATGGATAGCTCACAGGTAGAAGAAAAATATAAGAAGCAGGACCGNGCNCGCCAGGTGGCACCTAGCCTNGTCAAATATGTGCCGCCACCCGTGGGCGAGACCTGGCAGNTGCGCGAAAAGAAAACGCGACCGAGCCAGTTACCTATTGTTTCAAAAGGACAATCTGCGGGNGATGATGCTGCCACAGGCACTTCAGCAGGTGCACTCGATCCTGAAAATCTGGCCAGGGCAAGAGCGCCAGCCGCATTTGATATGACGGGAGTCTGGCAGTATCGTGGCGAAGATGAGTACCGGGCTAATTACGGCTCTTATGAATTCAAACCGACGCCGCAACTCACACCGGAAGCGGAAGCTTATTACAACCTATATAAAGAAAAAGCCATTANTGGCNTTCGTTTTGGTGATCCTGCTACGCAATGTTATCCAGCCGGTATGCCCCGGATAATGACCCGTTACGGCTCATTGATGATGNTGCAGTACCCAACNGCTGTTTTTATGATCTCGCGGTTAAGTAATGAATANCGTGTAATCTACCTAGATGGTCGGGCCAGGCTTGCGGAGAGCAATCTGGATCGAAATTGGGGTGGTGAATCATTGGGCTATTGGCAGGGAGATACGCTGGTTGTTGAAACGACGGGTTTTACCGATGAAAACCACTTGATACAAGCCGGNATAAAATCNGGNAAGAAACTGAAAATTATCGAANGNTATCGCATGATCAACGATAACAACACCTTAGTGATGGAACTCACCATGACCGATCCAGATCACTGGNTTGGTGAATGGAAGCATGTCAAATTTCGTGATCGAGTCCTGAGATCNGACGTAAAGGAAGCTACNTGTATTTACACGGATAACCTCTCGTTACCTGGCTGATAAATTCTANCAATGCTAATTAAAAGAAGAGAGTTCCTTCGNGTAACATCGCTTTTGAGTTTATCAACCCTGATCGATTCGACTATTGCCGGTGGTCTGGCGAAGACCGAGCGCATGCCAGCGCTTTTTATCGGACACGGTTCGCCATTGAACGCGATTGCCGAGAATCANCACACCCTTGCATGGAGGTCACTTGCCAGCAAGGTAACCAGACCAACNGCTATCCTGGCAATCTCGGCGCACTGGCAATCAAGAAATGGTAGCTTTCTAACGAGCAATCCGCAGCAGCAAATTATTTATGATATGTATGGCTTTCCNGAAGCGCTNTATNANGTTAAATATCCAGTGAAAGGGTTCCCAGGTTTTAAGCAGGAAATGCTGTCNGAGGGCCTTCAGCAGGGAATCGGTACCACAGTAGACTGGGGCCTTGACCACGGCNCCTGGAGTGTTCTGGTGCATATGTACCCCGAAGCCGACATTCCNGTTGTTCAGTTAAGTATCAATGCTGATCTATCNCCAATGCAGCACTTGAATTTAGCCAAAGAAATATCAGCGTTAAGGAATCGCGGGGTGCTCATTTTGGGTAGTGGGAATCTGGTACATAATTTGCGCCTGCGTAAACAGGAAGCAACTGCNTTNGACTGGGCAGAGGAATTCGATCAGATTATCGCCAGGAAAGTACTGCAAGGGAATTTTGATGACGTCGCCAACTACCAGTCACTGGGCCAACTGGCCAGCTTGGCGCACCCTACCAACGAACATTTTCTGCCTTTGCTGTATGTACTTGGTGTTGCTACCCGTGGGGATGCTTTGAGCTGGCACAATGCCACCTTCTACAGGGGTAGTATCAGTATGCGATGTTTGCTGGTCAGTTAATCAGGCCCGGTATGCAATGACCTTCGAATATCCAGCATTGTGGCCTCATCAATTCTCAGCACGATGTTGGGATAGTATTTTTTGATTCTCGAAACCGAGGAACCGACAGGACGCTGCTGACACTGGGTACAATCACAATGAATACCGATCTGCTTGGATTCCTCCGGCTTGTGATGAATAGCGCTGTACCGAGCGCCTCTAGCAGGTGCTTGTTGGCATCACTTAAATGCTTGGTTTGTGCAACCGCAAAAGAATATTTTGGGTGTCGAGTTGCATCCAAGCAAGATCGTCATCTCAATAGTGAACGCTAAACTTATATCAATAAATTAGTATGGCCATACAATAAATTAATGTTTTATTAAATCAGGCGAGTCAGTTACATTGATCCTTGTCTACAGAGGTGGCTGCTCAGGTTATGCAAAAGCAGAATAGATTTGGCATCATCATGACCATGCCTGCTTGTATTAAATTGTGGGAAACAGCATGAAAAAAAACCGCATCCAACGATAATTGAAGCAGGATAGACTTATGGCTTTTTTAGAATGGCTTGAATACAGTGCCTTTGCTGATTGGGTGGGCACATCGGCCTGGGGTTATCCGATTCTGCTGACTTCCCACTCCATAGGATTAGCAATAATAGTTGGTATTCTGTTTGTATTGAATATGCGCCTGCTGGGGTTTTTTTCGGATATCCCCATTGTTGGTCTGAGCAGTTTGCTCAAGCTGGCATGGTCAGGGTTTTTGATCAATCTCATATCAGGAATTTCGTTGTTTATCTCCCAAGCAACTTTTTTTGCAACCCATATCGCGTTCCTGATAAAAATTACCGCCATCATTCTCGCTTTAGTTAACGCAGCGTTTATTCAGAGTTTGGTCAGACAACAGGGTCAGTATTGGGACTCGGCAGGTGCAATTCCGGGTCGAGCAAAGGTTCTGGCGTTGGCGTCACTTGCTTTGTGGGTAACCGCAATCATCGCTGGTAGATTAATAGCCTATATAGATTAATAGCTGTCAATGAAGGGAACAGAATAATGTTACAAGTACTGGTTGATTGGGCTGTCGCAACACCCCTAAATGAATGGGTGTTGAGCTGGAACTGGACCTGGGTGATTCTGGAAATACTGCACTTTACGGGGCTTACTCTGCTATTGGGAGGTCTACTGGTTATCGATTTACGGTATATGGGTTTTTTAACTCAGATACCGGCAAGAGCCACTCATACTCTGTTAATCATTGTGGTCATTGGATTCGGTATTAATCTTACTTCTGGCATACTGTTTTTCTTTGGGGACCCAGGTCGTTATGCCATAAATATTGGATTCCAAGTCAAGTTTGCATTGATTATTCTGGCAGGTCTTAATGTCCTCTGGTTCTATTTAAAGGTAGATAGAAAAATGCATACCTGGCTAGATCCCAACACGCCGCCTGCCCTGGCTAAGGTCATTGCTTCAACGTCCCTGGTATTGTGGTTCAGCGTGCTAATCTGTGGTCGAATGATTCCCTATGTTGGCACGGGATGAGGTTCTAAATTAAATGATCAGACGCCTGGGTAATATTAACGGTCTATTGCTGGCAGTAACACTGCTTTCATTTTCCCTGCTATTTGCGTTGAATGTGTCGGCTCATAAAATTGGCGGTGGTGATCAGGCATTTTTAGAACAGAGCAGTGGCGCTCAAGTCATACCCTATATCTATCTTGGCGCTAAACACATGGTGACGGGTTTTGATCACCTGCTATATCTGGCGGGTGTTATTTTCTTCCTGGTCCGGATTCGTGACGTAGCTGTGTTTGTCAGTCTGTTCGCCCTGGGACATAGCATTACCCTGTTATGGGGGGTACTGGCAGGCTGGCATGTCAATCCTTATCTGGTGGATTCAATCATCGGCTTGTCGGTTGTATATAAGGCATTTGAAAACCTGGGCGGCTTTCGTGCCTATTTTAATTCGTGGCTGGATACGCGGGTTGCTGTTTTTCTGTTTGGCCTAGTCCATGGCCTTGGCCTGGCGACTAAGTTGCAGGATTTGAAAATCTCCCAGGATGGCCTGATAGCCAATATGATCTCTTTTAATGTGGGGGTGGAACTGGGGCAACTGGTTGCGCTGACTTTTCTAATTATGGTGTTTGGCCTGTTGAGAAGAAGTAATCAGTTTCAACGTAATACGATCCTGGCCAATACCGTATTAATGATGACCGGTTTTGTCCTGGTGGGCTACCAACTAACCGGTTACCTGGTACTGCAAGGATAATTAACATGTCTAATGAAAATGTTCGCGTCCCTAAAGATAAGTTGATCAGGAATACTGGTATAGCAGCTCTCATAGCCATAGTGTTACTGCTAACGATTATACTGCCAGCAGAATATGACATAGATCCGACGGGTGTAGGCTCAGTCCTGGGAATCAGGGGACTTTCACACCAGGCTGCGGTAGAAAACGTTAACGCTGAGATCGAAGAGAGCGCAATGGCGGCCGCCAGTCCACTGCATATTAATCACCAGCCGCCGCTTAAGTTTGTCGATGTGGATTTGGTACTCGAGCCCTATGGGCAGGGTGAATTCAAGTTAAAAATGCAGGCAAATGCCCGACTGTCTTACCTTTGGCATAGTGGTACCGATCTGGTTTATGCTGACCTTCACGGCCACACGCTAGTTGTGGGGGAAGACGGCGAAGAGGAAATAGTTGTCAGGTATCTGGAAACGCAAGAAGGCACTGGGGAATCAGGCCAGTTCGACACTCCCTTCGGTGGTGATCATGGCTGGTACTTTTTGAACCTGGAAACCCGACCTATAAATATCAGAGTGCAAATCAGCGGGAACTTTGATAGTCATGAGTATATTGATATAGGGCCACAGATTTAGACCGTCCTGACGTCCATCAGGTAACGTTACCGGGGGAGTATAGGTCATGCCTTATCTGTCGCCTATAAAAATTCTAGCGATTGGCCTGGTTCTAGTCGCCTCTGCCAGCGCCAGGGCAAGCGCGAATTCTCATGCTGCTCTGACCGTTAAGGAAGTGGTGGAGTCCATAAAAGTCCCGGCATCAGACATGCTCCGGGCGGCACACAACCCACGAACCGAAGAGCAATGGCAGATACTTGAGCATACGGCTATCAGAACCATTACGGCTAACTCTCTGGTGGATCCTGGCGGTACCGGGCCTGACGATAACGGAGGCATCAAGGATCCTGCCTGGCAGGCTTTTTCCTTTGCCTCGGATAATACGGCTAGAGACTCTCTTGAGGTGACGCGCAATACAGACATCGACAGACTTCTAGAAGCGGGTTACGAGCTCTACCCCCTTTGCAAATGCGGTCAGCTGAGATTGGCCCCAGGTGCTGGCAATCGATGAAAACCTGCGACTGACAGCCTGGGAGATCGATTTGCAATTTAAAGATAACCCAAGCAACTATGGCTGGATTTCTATCCTGCTGCATTGGTTAACAGCCTGCATTGTGTTGACTCTTTGGTTTATTGCTGACTCTGCATCGATACTTGATACCCAGCAGGAACAGCGACAGCAGATTAGTCTGCATATTTCTATTGCTGTCATCGCCTATCTATTTCTGTGGTTAAGGATAGGCTGGCGTATAAAAAGCGGGCATCCAAGGCTAGACAATCAAAGTGATCTGGATCATAAGGTTGCGAAGCTGGCTCACGCCCTGCTGTTACTTGCAATGGCAGTGCTACTGCTGACTGGTCCGTTAGTGGTCTGGTCCGGCGGTCATGAGATTGAGGTATTTGGCTGATTTGGCATACCGGGCCCTTTTGATGGACATCCTGTTCTCCATGAAATATGTGCAAGCGTGCACGGCTACAGTGGCTTGACAGTCATTGTAGTAACGCTAGTGCATGCCGCTGGCGCCCTCAAACATTTGATGTTTAACGATGATGATGTGTTTCTACGTATATTCACACCCAAGTAGCAGAGAGCTTTGTCTGCACCTATGAAAGTAGTCTGATTGTATACTGGCTAAGTGATATCGATTTGAGTAATACGCAGGGAGAATCTGAAACAGTTCAGGCTTTTTACTCTAGTTGATATAGCGTGGTAATGCAGCAGGTAGTGGCGAAAATCGGTATGGGAGCGAAGAACCAGATTTCTCCAGTCTGCTCTTCGGTGGCAGCGGCAATACAAATCGATGTGCGAACTTCGTACCCTCCAGGTCCAGCTTGCTGATAAATCGCTTCATCTGTATAAGCTAAAAGAGCCTCTTTACGCTTATTGATGAGGTGGTTAATCATTTCGTTATCCCAGCTTTCATTGATCCTCCCGGAGTCTGGTGTGCAGGGCCAGTGGGAGGTCCCGCCAGTACCAATCAGAGCAATTCTTTCAGGCGCAATATCGATTGCTCTGCGCAGAGCTTTGCCCAGCTCCCAGGTTCGGCTCAATGGGCTGAAGGGTGGGTTCTGGCAGTTAATGTTAACTGGGATGATGGGAATTTTGTAATCCGGCGTAAGAAAGTGAAGGGGAACCGCCATACCATGATCAAACTTCCATTCCTGGGCGTAACTGACGTCAACGCTTTGCAGGACCTGTTGGATGATTCGAAGTGATAGGTCTGGATTTGCTGGTATTCGAGTGTGGGGAACCTTAAGCCAGTCGGGGTCTTCAATGGGGCCCTCGTATTCATCGGCCATACCGATCGAATAGGTTGGCATGTTATCCATAAAGAAGTTGGCGAAGTGCTCAGAGGATACCATTACAATAGCTTGAGTATCGGCGTCTTCAATTGCCTGACGTTGTCGATCAAAAGCTTGGAGCAGTTGCTGCCTTATCTCCGGGTCTGCCAGCTCACCTCGGGACGTGATGCCTGGCGAGTGACAACAGGTACCAGCGTAAACCAGACTCATGAATTATCCTTATGTGGCTCCATTGCCATCAATCATCGCATAAATCCCTTCGCGAACAGGACCATAATATTCGACACCGTCACGCATGGCCTGAATATATTCCGGCCAGCTGTAACCGCTCATGGTTGCATAGTGCATCAGTAACTGGCCGTTAACACCGAGCACATAGAGCAGGCCGATATCCGGTCTTTTAAGCGCTTTAATTTCCTCTTCCGACAGAGAATACTCATCCAGAACGGCATCTTGATCTGAATCGAAACGCTGCTTGAGGGTAGGGTCTCGGTTTAGTTTATAAAGCAGCTTTTGTACATAGTAGAGGCTCATAGAAAAGATTTCCTCATACTGTCCTCACTCCCAGGGAATCTCATAATTGCGGTCCTGCCGTTCAATTGCAACAACCCGTTGCACCGCTGGACGCTGCCACACCCGTTTCGCCAGCGCATCCCAGCGGGGTCGTTCGGGTACTGATGATACTCGCTCGTCGGTAGTCCATAGATACATTACAAATAAGTAGGCGTCAGCAACCGAGAACGCGTCTCCAAGTGCCCATGTCTGGTCACCCAGTCGCCTCTCAATAATGGCTGTAGCTTTGGCCAGGTTCTTTACGCCCTGGGCATTCACAGCCAGGCAGGTAGCGTTATCCGCACCAGCGTATACCGTCGAGCGAAAAATTGAACGCACGTAGGTATGTACACTGCTGGATAGGAAATTCATCCATTCATGGGCGCGATAACGACGGAAATCTCCTGGTGGTGGCATGAGCGCCTCTCCTGGGCACTGGTCACCCACGTAAGTCAGAATTGCTTGGGTTTCGGTCAGGGTGTTTTGATCGATGGTCAACGCAGGAACGGCGCCATTTGGATTGGTGGCCAGATAAGCGGGCGAATGATTCTGTTTGCTGGGCAGGTGCACTATGCGGCGCTCATAATCTAGCCTAGACTCCTCCAGTGCAATGTGCGCAGCCAGCGAACAGGCCCGAGGGAAATAGTAAAGAATAAGAGCAGGTTCAACTGACATTGAGGGCTCCGGGGAAAAACTCATAAGGTTTGCTGATCCCATTCAATAGTATTGAACCCATTAATACAAGATTGTTTACGAGCTGATGACATCTGATGGATGAGCGTGTATTTGATGAGCAAGTGCTGCATCAGTGCTTCTTGCCATGCTTGCCCGACAGCTGTTGTCCCGTACTCCCTGTGCATACTCGACTGGCGTGATAGCGGAACAGTATAAGGCTTGACGCGATATTGTAAGCCCTGCGTTAAGGTTAGCATCTAAACTCGTTTCTGGGGTCCAGTTAATGCGCAGGGTCTCGCGAATTTATATTTTTAGGCTCACCTTGATCCATGCACAAGATCGGATACGAATCTATGCGGGTCAGTTTAATACGGTAATGATTTGCTTTTTGTAGAGAATATCGCTAGCCAGGAGGTTAGGGGAGGTTTGGTACGTTCACGGATTGCCCTGGGCACAGACTAAAAGCGCGATTGTGCTAGTCTGGGCTATGGTCCTGAAAGAAAAGATACTGGAATTAAGAAGATTCCCGCCTAAAGAAGTCTGCGGTTCCAACCACTTGAATTGAATGAGACAATTGTCCAAGCGTCCGGCCGATGGCCGAGGCTGATTTGTCCTATTTACTGAGTAAGCCATTTATGGATAGCCAAAGACTCACACCATCAATTCAACCCTCTCCTGCTGAACAGGAAGGTACTTACAAACTTCTGCCCTTCATATTAAAGCCAGAAAATATTGCCCGTTTTGAATCGGGTAAGGTACTCATCGGCGACCGGCGCAAATATCCTTTCGAGCAGTCATTTGTCAGCTGCGATAATATTGACGATGTAGCCAGAGCGATTCAGGATATGGTTACCCAGGGCAGTGGACCCTGGCTTGCTGCAGTCAATGCATTGCGATTGCTGACGTGCAAACATAAAGCGGCGCTTGGCGCCAGCAAAAAGCGGCGCGTAGGATTGCTTAAGGAACTTGGCCAGGCCCAGGCAATATTGATCAGCACTCGTCCGACCAATACGGCGATGAAACAGCGCCTGGATCAGATTATCTTTATCGCCGAAGAGGCTGTGACTAAAGGTGACGATGTGGATAACGCCATCGCTGGGGGCATAACGGCGATGCTGCTGGACATTTTTGATGACTACACCCTGCGAGCCAGGGCAATGGCAGATCAGATCAAAGATGGAGAGGGTATCCTTACCCACTGTTTCGGCGAGGCCGGTTTTATACTGTCGCTCGCTTTTGCAGCCAGAGATGGTAAAGATATTACGGTCTATAGCCCGGAAACCAGGCCTTATTTTCAGGGTGCAAAACTCACGGCGCCAGCCATACGGGAGATGGGTATTAAGGTCAATCTGATTACAGACAACATGCCTGCACATTTTATGTCGGAGCAGAAAATCCAGAAGTACATTACCGCAGCAGATCTAATCACCCTAGACGGCCATGTCGTAAACAAAATTGGCACCTATCAGAACGCTATTGCCGCTCGTGCCCATGATATACCTTTTTTTGCATTCGCCTGGGGCCGGGATGAGAGCAAGAAAAGCCGAGATGATATCGTCATAGAACAAAGAGATCCGGCAGAGGTAAAGCTTGCCTTAGGGACTGCTACGACGATTGATATTGTACAGGCCTGCTATCCTGCCTTTGACATCACGCCGCCAGAATATGTTTCCGGCGTTGTTACTCTGCAGGGCATTGTTAGCCCTTACGATTTGTCTGGGTTACAAAAATGGTAATTAACTAGAAGGAATCATTATGCCTGCCGCAGTCATTGGTGGTACTGGAATCTATAGTCTTGAAGGCGTTGAAGTTGACGCGAAGCAGGTCGAAAACGAATATGGAATAGCACAGATTTATGTCGGCAAAGGTGAACATGATGATATCATTTTTCTAACCCGGCACGGCACGGATCATTCTACGCCGCCGCACAAGATAAACTATCGTGCCAACATGAAAGCGATCAAAGATCTGGGTGTGCAGCGCATCCTGTCTACCTACGCAGTAGGGTCAATTTCAGCTGATTATCCTGTCTCTGAACTTGCCGTACTCAGAGATTTCCTCGACTTCACTCACGGTAGGAATTTTACTTTCTTTGACCAAATTGACAAAAGTGTTGGCCACGTTGAAATGAGTCAGCCATTCTGCTCGGTTATGAGTGAGCGCATGTTGCAACTGGGTGCTAAGCATGATGTCAAGGTTCATGACGGTGCAACTTATGTGGCGACGAACGGTCCGCGATTTGAGTCTCCGGCAGAAATCAGGATGTATCACCAGTTAGGTGGACACGTCGTGGGGATGACCTGCTGCCCTGAGGTTTACCTTGCAGCTGAGCTTGGCATGAGTTTCGCTGCAGTTGCTCTGCCCATCAATCTCGCGGCAGGCCTGGAAGAGAAGATCACGCTGGTTGGCGGTAACATCAGTCAAGTGAGGTCAAACATGGTCAGCCTGATGCTGGATGTCCTTCAGCAGACAACGGATACACAATGCATACCACCAGTTCTGTTATAACGCATGGTCGCTGATCTAATCGTGCAGCCCATTCATTAACGGGGAATAAACCATGACGGGGAAAAAAGTAAAGCCAGAACATGGTATGGGTACCATCGTTAACCACGTGGGAGAGGGCAGTCATGACAAACACGCTCATCTCATGCCTATTTATCAGACTTCAACCTTTGGCTTTGACACGGTGCAAGAGGCCGGTGATGTATTTGCTGGTAAGAAAAAGGGTTATGCCTATACACGAACCCACAACCCGAATATGGATCATCTGGCAAACAAGATCGCTTATATGGAAGGTATCGACCTGATTCGATCACAGTCCGATATTGATCCGTCTGAACTTGTGTCAGGAAAGGTAACCTCTTCAGGTATGGCCGCGACCTCGGTTGCGGTGCTGGCAAAAATTGGTAGTGGTGATAAGGCGATTGTCCAGCGTGGCTTATATGGTAATAGCTTCAAGTGGTGGTATGAGCTCGCTCCCCGTCTTGGCATAGAGGTGGTCTGGTTCACGGATGTCAGGCCAGCAAACCTTACCCAGGTAATTTCTGAAAATGCCGATGCAAAATTGATTTTTCTTGAAACACCATCAAACCCGAATATTGAAATTGTGGATCTGGCACATCTTGTAGCGGTCGCGCATGCACAGGATATCTGGGTTATGGTTGACAATACCTTCGCCACACCCTACCACCAGCGCCCGCTAACCTTCGGTTGTGATGTTGTTCTACATTCCACCTCAAAATATATCAGCGGCCATGGCCAGGTCATTGGTGGTGCCATCGTCAGCACCCACCTTGATTATATGGCCTCCGGCGGCCATGGTGTTGGTCTGACCTATAAAATGCTGGGGGTCGCGCCAAGCCCTACAGATACGTCGCTGATAAATGTTGGCTTAAAAACCTTTGAAGTGCGGATGCAGAAGCACGCTGACAATGCCCTGGCGGTGGCCACCTGGTTGCAAGAGCAAGCTCAGATCGAAGCGGTGTTCTATCCTGGTCTACCTGATAATCCTTATCATGATCTGGCAAAGCGGCAGATGATCAATGGATTCGGCGGCATGGTGTCATTTAAGGTCAGCGGTGGTTTAGAAAATAGTATGGTATTTACCAATGCTGTGACCATTCCAACGCTTGCCGTGAGTCTGGGTAACGTGGATAGTCTGATTCAGCATCCTGCCAGCATGACGCATAGTGCGACACCCAGAGAAGAAAGGGAAAAAGCCGGTATTGCGGACAATACAGTGCGGCTTTCTGTTGGTATAGAAAATATCGAAGACCTGATTGCTGATCTGGATCAGGCGATACAGCAGATAAGGTAATATTGCTGGATTGACCTAACTGTTGCCTCAGTTTCAGTGTTATGAAATAAAAGAAAACCTGCGAGCTTTACAATGAACCAACCAGTTGAAGGCAAGGTGTTAAAGTTTTGGGACCTGATGAGTATTTCATTAGGCCAGATTATCGGCACCGGTGTTGTTGTCTTAACTGGGGTCAGCATTGGCATGACTGGTCATGGCGCCCCCTGGGCCTTTTTACTGGCGTTAGGCATTGTTGCCATTCCCACGATATGTATCGCTGCCCTGGGTTCGGCTATTCCCAGCACCGGTGGCAATTATACCTACGTGCGAGACCTCCTGGGCAGTAAGATTTCTTTTTTCTATCTGGCGCTGCTGCTTGCAGGGCAGGTGATACTGTCGAGTTACGCGATCGGATTCGCAGAATATGGCGAGGCATTGATACCGGGCTTGAATATGACTTTGGTCGCTGCAACCATCATGCTGCTTTGCTTTATTGCTAATTTACTTGGTATTAAAACTGCTGCACGATTTCAAAGCGTGATGGTTTTGGGTCTGCTTGCAGCATTGGCTGTGTACATTGCGCTTGGTCTTACACATGTTCAGGATTATGCGCCTTATAGGCAGTTGCCCACAGTCATGCCAAACGGTTTTGGTGGTTTTTTCGCTGCAGCATTTTTGTTGCGTCTCAGCCTGATTGGTTCCGAGTTTATATCTGAGTTCGGGGATGAAATGGAGAATCCGGGCAGGATGATTCCCCTGGTGATGGGAATCTCTTTGCTGGTTGTCAGCCTGCTTTATATTCTTATTGCGGTGGTGGCCACTGGCGTGCTGCCGCTTGACCAGGTTGCAGGCAGGAATCTGGCTGCAACAGCGAAGATTATCTTTTCTCCCGGTGTTTACATTGCATTTATTGCAGGTGGCATCATGATATCGCTAGTGACTTCACTTAACGCCATCTTTGCCTGGTGTACTCGCGGTCTGTATATGGCCACAGAAGATGGCTGGTTACCGGCCAGGTTAGCAGTCGTAAATCGATTTGGTACCCCTTATATTTTCCTCACAGTATTTTTTGCAGTCGGCATGTTACCTATCATGACAGGTATGACATTAACCTATGTGGCAATTCTCGGTAATGCAGTGGGTGCCATTTTTGGATTGTTTCCAGTGGTTGCTCTTTATAATCTAGCCAAGCGCAATCCTGAAGCTTATCGTCTGGCACCGTTCAGATTGCCAGTGCTGCTAACCCGACTCCTGCCCCTTACCGCCGTGGTTATTTACGGTTACGGCATCTACTCTTCCTGGGATTTCATTGGCGACACCGGCTGGTTACTTCTGCTAGGGTACAGTGTCCTGGTGATGGTCTATATTTTTCTGCGAGAACCGTACCGACTGGCCGGCAGATCATAAACGGCAGAGGAAACTTAAGTCCCCCCAGCCCGGGTAATCCACTGTTATCCACTATTATAGAGGTTTAGCTAGAATACACGGTGAGTAATCTTTGCAGGCTTTGGTTGTTGTGCCAGCCATAGGCTGGTTGACTATCTAGGATCAAAATGAAGAAGCTCCTCAGGTGATTCTTCAGTCGACTATCTTTAAGAGTATAGACTTTAAGTGTATCGAAATGATTGGCTGCGGGATCGGGCAGCTTAGCCTTAAGATCTTGCAAGTCGGGGATAACCGCTAAAAGGTTAATCCCCGAATTCCACTGGCCTAGCTTCGATTTCTTGGCAGGAAGTTCACTATTTTTTCAATAACAGTTTCGTACTTGTAGTCGGTAAACTCGCCTGCATCAAAATACATACCGTGTTCTTCGCAGACCTCATAACCAATGTGCCGTTGCTCCATATCTTTAACATGAGTCATTTCAACGCCACATCGGGGGCAGTTAATATCAGTTATCTTGTTGTGAACTTTTCCGGTTTTAACATTGCCAGAGTCCAGAAAATCGGACATCCATTTTCCTTTTAACACTTCTGCTTCTCCCGTATCACACCAGATTCCCTTGCATTGGGTACATCGATCTATGGTCATATTGCGTCCGTAGGTTGCTTCTTCCATTACTCCATTACATTTTGGGCACAACATATTTAATTCCTTATTGCTGCTTTATTTTATATATCTGATATCGAGAAAGATTCCTGAGTATACCTGTACCTAGGGTCATTTTGCATCAATGAAATAAAAAGTAGCAAACCAAGATGTCTATTTGAAGATTAAATTTTTATTGGTTCGTTCGGTTAGCAGTTAATTGACTAAACCTGGTCCTTTGAATTTTTGTCAGTCGGAGAGGGTTGCTGTGTTTATCTTTTTGCCTTTTAGTCAAGGATACCGGGATTGGCTAACTTAAGGGTCATGATTAAAGGCTCAACATTCATGGGCATCATCAATGACTCGGTGCTCAGCGGCGGCAAAGGAAGGGTTTTACTGACTACATTCGAGCTACGCTTAATGTTTCTGTAATGGCTCGGCAGTCAGGATTGTTGTGTAAATAATGCCTCGGTTTCCGTGAGGTCTGCGCGCAGAGAGCTTGCCCCGAGGAAATAATGTATCGCTGCCCATAAGTTTGCCAGTACCGCCATGCACAGGGCGTAGCGCAACGAGTCAATGGCATACTGGGGTGCTAGCAGATCGCTGACAATACCGACAAAATAGGGCCCCAGGCCCATACCAATAATGTTCAACATGAACAATAAGATGGCTGATGCTACCGCCCGCATCCTGAGTGTGACCAGGCCCTGCGTCATGGCAAAAGACGGGCCGAGATACATGCCGCCAAGAATGGACACCACGAATAGTGATGGGATAACCGCCCACAGGCCGTCGTACAGATAAGCTGTTAGTTGGAAAGGCACCATGATCAGAGTAGATAGGCCGCATACCCAGAGATACCAGCGGCGGTCTCCCGTTCGATCGGAGAATTTATCGCCGAGAAAGCCGCCAGCAAAAGTACCAATAGCCCCGATGCCGGATATAATAGCTAACCAGCTACCGACTTCGGTAATGGGCATTTCATGACTTCTGATTAGGAAAGGTGCGTTCCAGGTACCTGCGCCGTAACCGACAAAAGCATGTAAACCAGCAGCAAAGCCGATGTGGCGGAATGATTTTTTGGTCCAGAGAAATTTAAATACGTCCTTCATCGTTGGGGGCGCAGTGCCGTCTGGTTTAATTTCGCGTTTTTCTGAAAGTCCCCTGGGCGGTTCTTTTAGCGTTGCAAGGATTAAAAACGCCACGAAAATCCCCGGAATGCCGACCAGGAAAAAAGTGGTACGCCAGCCGAGTTCTTCGGCGCCCCAGCCACCAACATAATTACCAATCATGGCCCCAAATGGGATGCCAAGCGCGTAAATAGATAAGGCTGTGGCCCGCGACTCGACCGGAAAGTAGTCAGATATCAGGGAGTGCGAGGGTGGGCTGGCACCTGCCTCGCCAACGCCAACGCCAATCCTTGCCATGAGTAATGCAAGGAAGTTAGATGCCATACCACACAGGGCGGTCATGGCACTCCAGATTATCATGGAGATGGCAAGTACTTTTACCCGAGACCAGCGATCAGCAAGCGCTGCAATGGGAATGCCCAGGGTTGCGTAAAACAGGGCAAATGCCAGTCCTCCCAGCAGCCCGAGTTCTGAATCAGAGAGGCTCAGGTCATGCTTGATGGGTTCCAGCAGGATTGCCAGGATCGAACGATCAATAAAATTAACCACGTATCCCAGGAATAGAACCCCAAGGGCATAGTTTCTGTAGCGGGGTGGAAACAGCGCAGAAGTGGAAATATTGCTCATGGAACATTACGAATCATTAAAATCTAGCACGCACTCTAGCACAGCCAGATGTCTGTAAGGGTACCACCTGCAAATTTATCAAATCATAAGGAGGGATCTGCTAAATTGCCAGAAAGAGCAGACAACCCTGATTAGAGTGAGTTA
>NZUN01000075.1 GCA_002697205.1 Gammaproteobacteria bacterium | reverse complement strand
TGAATTGGTCTGGACGACACCGCCCGGAGTGTGATTATAAGCTATTAAAATTTATACTATTTTAGAAGTTATATAACCGGATACCGTCACAGATACCGACAAAAAATCTATTAGGCCCCAGGCAAGTGCCTTTTTTTATCCTACTCACCAACCATTTCCGGCTAAGAAGCACCCCACCCCCGGGCAACCCCCACTCCACAGAATGGGACTCCTGCTATTACAGGTATTACTAATGTGGACGGATAAGGCAGGTAAAGAGCTATCAATGCAGGTCTGCGTGGCTCAGACACCTGCGGGCAGGATCGACTGGAGTGCCAATGGGCAAGGTGTCTCTTAGAATTTAGTGCTAGTGGTCCCATATGGGCTGACGACATACATGGCGAATCCAGAACACCTGCCATATCTTTAAGGCCCGTATTTTTTGAACTTAAAGCGCCCTAGGCAGACAGGTCTGGAGGAGTCGTCTGAATCATTATTCAGGACGTTCCTCGTGGTACTGATGACAATTCAGGCAGCTATTATTTGCAAGGCCCGGCGCATGACAGGATGTACAGCTTTCGNTTCGATGTGGAAGAAAGCCCCTAACGGNCTCAAGACCNGCCATTTCAACACCATGAGAACTCGTTTCTAGAACATGGCAGCTGCTACATTCTGATTGACTGGCGAGCATCGTCAGATGTGGACTGTGGTTGAATTTAGCGAACCCCGAGAGCCNCTTCGTTCGGTCAGAGGATGTCCATGCGATTTCTCCGTTTTGCTCGGAGTGACACTTCGTGCAAGTTCTGAAGTCGTTTTCGAATGCTTCATTAATTCGTCCCATAACCACTGCTTGTGCACTACCGTTCGGCCTATCAATTTGCATCAGCATCATCAAACTCGCAAGAAGATCATCAGCGTGCGCGACCGGTCGGTAGCTGACGAGCCCTTCATCCGAGTCNACCCGCCATCCAGCCATNCCGGCAGATGTGATCCATTCCGATTCGAAGAATTCGTCATCGTCAGCGCTCACTTCAGCACCATCAAGATCGTCAGCCAGTTGTGGCAAATAACGTTGCTGAAATCGCTGCATGACGAAGCTCGCAGCATCTAATGCATTAGAAAACTGAGTTANACGCTGATCATCAGCATCAATATTCACAGCGCGACTCAGACGCTCCCTGCGGACCTGGGCCCCTCGCTTAGAACTATCCGACAGATCCGAAACTAACCGTTTAAGCGCAAGTGCGAGATCAAGCCGCAATTCGGGCTCATCCTCGTCGTCGGTCAAAATCAACCATTCATAAAGATCGCCATCGGCACCATCCCCGTCATAGATCGACTCAAGGAGAGAGACCGCNTGAGGATCGCCGAGCAACATCAAAGCCATTAGNGGGGGTAAAGATTCTCCAATGGCATAGTCGGTTGGCCAGTACGCATCTTCATCAAACTCCATTTCTGGCAACTGCAAGACTGCAATNGCATTTTTCTTGATTTTGTCCCCATGGTGGTCTTTCGATCCTTGCTCATGACACCCCTGGCAAGAGCGCTTAAACGGCAGAACGTCCATTTCACGTCCAGTCTTATCGGCAATATGACAGGAACCACATTCTAACGCTTCGGATGTAAACCGACCTTCATGCCTAGCATGATCAAAGACAATGCCCGCGGAAGCTTGCNNCCCTTGGGAAAATTGCGGATGGCCCTGATTGAAACTTTTAAAAGGGTTTTGATGGCAGGCCTGACATTCGTTATCGCTCATAAAAAGCAGATCATGGTCAGCACCACGATGTTCCGCATGACAGCTTGNACAAGCGAGCCCATCGTCTGCAACACTGACCGGGCCTTGTATTAAACCNGAGATTTCTAAAACGCGATGGGTCTGTGTATTAGAGACGGAAGCGTCAAGGGCTGCGTTTGTCAATTGGTCCATGACACTAGGATCTGCGCCATGGACCAACATCGACTGTTCGCGGCCAAGACCAGGGTCGATGAAATGACAGTCTAAACAAGCAGCCGAACCGNTTTCGTGTGCCATTTCCACCGAGGAAAATGCTGCCTTAAACCACTCCGAAGGGCCCGCGTCGCCGTTAGCATGGCAGGACCCGCAATTCTCAACACCCTTGCTGCCCTGTATGGCAAGGTGCACTGAACTAAGCTGACCCGGATTGACGAAAGACTGTACCCAGGGTCCTCCGAGCATCAAAAGTAAAAATCCAAAGCTGAGAACAGCTANCATNACCACGGCTCGACCTCTCCGCGCCCTAATATTTCGAGTCGGTTGGCAAACGAGATGTTCGGGTGTCGGGCAGGCGCAGCTTCCGTCAGGACTCGGGCCATCTTCACAAGGACCGCCNAAGGCGCCAGCCCGCGTACATTTAAACCGCTCCCCTTCTTTTTTTGGGTCACAAATGGCTTGTGCGTGAGCGGTACACTGGCCATCNCCATCGGGACCGTGTTTACAGGGGTTGCCATCCCGAGTCCAACCACAGACCCATTCCTGGTTGGGCCGCTCATATTCACTATCTTTANAGCCGATATTTTGGAGGTGAATTCTCACGAGAGACCTATTGAAAATGCTTGGACTAATACGAGGTGAACCAGTGCGAACAGGAGCATTGAGTAAGTCAAGGGAATGTGCACAAACAACCAATATTTCAGGACCCCCTGACGGACATAGTGGAAATCCAAGTCGTCTTTGGTCTCTACTATGGCCGATAATTGGTCAGCGATATCGCACTCTTCTTCTGTCAAATATCGATGCAGCGCCTTCAACTCACTTTGCAATTGGAGATATTCCTGATCCCGTCGAATAATTTTTGCAGTCAAACCGGAGGGTCCAGAAAGATAGCTTTCAAGGCTTTGCTGATAGAACAAAGAAAGAATCGTTGAGTTGTTGTAACCGACTGATTCGAGGACCAGTTGCTCTGCTTGTTCACGTAATTGCCTGACGAACATCGGAATTCGCTCATAGATAACTTCGCTTCCACGACTTGCCAATTGTTTGGGTAGGATTCGAGTCACAAACACGCCCAGGATCCCGCTAAGTGCGAGCAGCATAAAAATGATATAAAGCACGGATTCTAATGGGCCATTGGGGATTTGCCATTGCGTGTGGAAGAAAAATATCAAAAGTGCCAACCAACCGATGTACACATGAAACTGCAGCCAAATCGATGATTTTATTAGTGGGGGATAGGTTAATTTCTTCCGCGCGTTAAACAACGTCAAAACCAGAGCTAGTGCCAACAAAATCCAGCCAGAAAGATTAACTGCATTTTTTTGCATCAACTCAAAGGAATAAATAAAGACCGAAAAGAAACCAGCCACGATCAAGCTCGAGACAACAGCCTTAGCACGTCGTGAACTAAAGGTTCTCATCGATTGAACCAATCCGACAAAAGATCTATGTCGTTCATATCGACGCGTTTCAAAGCATCATGAGGACAGGCGCGCTCACAAGCGGGTCCACCGTGATGATCAACGCACAAGTCACATTTAGTCGCCTTAACGATCGAGCGCGCATTCACAGGATCAACCATCACAGCACTTTGATTGGACTGATCTCTAACATTCACCATCCGGATATTTTCATAAGGACAGCTATTGGCACAACTTCCGCAGCCGATACAGGTGAGGTCGTTAATCACGACTTCGCCTTTACCCTCGCCTTCGGTTCGGTGGATTGCGCCAGTTGGGCAACCGATCATGCAAACAGGGTCTTCACAATGCATACAAGCATTCGCGATCATATAATGGCCATGGATCTGACCATGACGAACGAACCGCGGGTTATTATCATGTCCACTAGCGCAGGCCCTGACACAGTCATCACATCGAGTGCAGCGATCAAGGTCGATCATCATTGTCTCGGTGCCATTCATAAGTCGGTTTTCAACGAGAAACTCCATCATCGAGGGATCAAAGTCCGCCTTCATCTCAGGCTGGGTAGGGTTGATGTCAATCTTGACTCGGCGTTCAGAACGCCGTTTTATTTGTTCTCCTAAGAACGAAACTGATAATTCGCCCCGCTGCCTCGCGGCCTCTAGACCCGGATAAATTAAGTCCTCGAATGTTTTTGTTGAAATTCTCACAATGTCGGTATAGCCCGCCGCGCGCAAAGTTGATTGCAAGGGCAAAGCTTCCGCCACATCAACATTGTGGAGAAGCTCTTCTAAGCCATAAACGTTACCTTTACCGACATAGCCGAACGTCTGCTCAAAATCGCCATTTTTCTCGCTCAGCCGGCCAAAGCCTGCTCTGATCAGTACTAAACCATTCGGGTAATGGCCTTCCTTAGCGATGATGGGCTCTTGAGAAAGGGGGTCCACGCTTTCCCCCCTTATTTGCTGAAAACTTCCGTACCAATCATAGGAGCCATAGGTTTCGAATTCCGCTTCAGCAATAACCTGATCCCACTGAGCCTGCGTTAAGTCCGCCGCTGCCAAAATTGGAGAAGCCTGAAGAGCCCCTTGTAACCCATGCGATCGAAACAATTCGTTCACATGTTCACGAAGGGCAGTGTCATATTTCATTAGATCACGTAGGCCCTGCCAACGAATCTCTAATAAGGTTGTTGTAGGATCAGCCGCGACAACTGTCACAGAGCGTTGTACACGCCCTAACGCACTAAGCTCACCGAACAAGCTACCCTGGGGCATCACATTGTTTTTTGTGGCATCGAACGCATCCGGACTGAGTTCTAAGACGTTCGGCACATCTTGGACAAAAACCGTGCTAATACCCGGTCTGTTGCCGGAGGCTCCTGCTTGTAATTTTTTGTTATCCATCTGGGGATAGTGCTGTGCGTCACGAACCTCGGGCAACTTAGGGTTATTAAAAATTTTGATCAAAGAGCCCATAACACTGTGGCGTTTCCGCTCTGTCCGGCCTAAAGCACTCTGATCCAAACCTTCAATAATGGCTCGGCAATCCCCTTCTAATATTAAAAAAGCAGAATTTCCGTAATCGCCTGCACTCACAACGGCATCGCCGCTGCGGTATTTTCGAATTCTTGTGTCATTGCGAAGAATGTCCCTGACGGCCAGGGACTTTGGAAACTTGTCGAGATCCATTGCTGAAAAAGGTTTTGACTGAAGTAATCGATCCAATTCGGTCTCTGTCAGATCTCGGCGTTCGGCCTCGTTCGGCAAATCTTGGCTGAAAGGTAAATCCCATCGTTTGGGCTTATCTAACGTGCTAAGTGTCCCAGACTGAGCTTGGTTTTCTTTCGTTTCTCCAGCCAAAGTTTTTCCTCAGTTTGCTTGCTCAATCGGGGTTTCTATTGAATTGTCTCTTTCTAATAAGGCGTTCCTTTCAAGACCGTCGGGATTAAGCCATCAATCCCACTCAGTTCAGATCCATCATGCGATTTTAGAAAAACTTGTGTGGCTATACCTAATTTTCCGGGCAGTTCCGCGTCGATGCTGGAAGTTTCCACAACAGGATTGGGAACAGACTCTAACGCAGCCGATAACTCAGATATTGCTTGAGCCGATAGAACCGCATCTAATTTATTGCGTACGTCATTGGCCCTTTTAACCATCGCCACATGATAGGTCCCGCTCTTTTCACTTAAGCGCGTAATGTTCGATAATGTCGTTTCAAGATCGACCATCAGACCGGTCACATAGAGACGACGCTTTTGCTCTGCTGATGCCGTTCGGTTTGTTGGGGCATCGGGGGCGCCAGCGGAGCTACTAAAATTGTGCCTAACTTCTCCTTGCGACCAAGCCACCATATCAAAATCGCTGCCTGCTTTATGTCCGCCTGTATTCACGATCAGTTCATTAGGAACAGTATGGCAACCGAAACAATTTTTCGCGATGGCGTAAATCATGCTTGAGTTAATCATGCCTTTTTCTTGGGATTTCGCGAGCCGCTGCATTCGGGAGTCTGCGGCTTGTTCCTTACCGGTGCCCCACTTTAAATCTGACGCGTTAATATCGCCGCCTAACTTTGAATGAACCGCGAGCCACTCCCGCCCTGCNCCATGACAAGACTCACAACTGACACCAAATGATGCTCGAACTTTTTCGTTCTTGAGCTCAGAAGTGTAGTGACACTGCCTGCAATCTCCTGTGCGCTTCATACTTTTTGAACCCATGTTGGCCAGAATTTCTTTGGCTTCATCAGTACGGTGACGGGTTTTAAATGTTGCGAAATGACTGGTTGCCTCCCAAGCCTCTGTTTCGAGAGCATGACAGGAAGAGCAGTTGTCGTCGTTCTTTGTTGGCCCGACAATCATCGAGGCCNTCACTATCTCTTCCTCTTCGGTCATCCAACCACTTGCATTGACCATCGGGTTCGAAACCACAAGCAGCGCAAGCAATGCGCTACCAACGAGCCCTTGCTTCCATTTTTGNCTTAGCATTAAGTTACGTCTTGTTTTCAGTGCTAGTTCCATATGCAACATTCCTCAGTTCGTTCAATGAGTGGGCTAATTCTGGCGCTTTTTTCGTTCGACGCCCTTTACGCATCAAGTTCTATAGGTCCCTTCGGTACACANGAGCAAGTTAGGCAAGTTCCTTGCTCTGATTCAAAATCGGGATCGTTATCCTGATAATCAACATCNCCTTTAATAATCGTCGTCAGGCAGGTACCGCAGTTCCCAGCCAGACAGGCATATGGGATATCGCATCCATTTGCTTCTGCGAATTTCACCAAGCTATCAAAAGCTGGATCCCATCGCACGGTTTTTCCTGACTTTTTGAAAACNACTTCGGGCCCCTGGGCATTCGGATTGACTTCTTTCGGCGGAGCCTTTCTACCAGAGGCTGGGCCAAAACTCTCTCGAANCACATCTTTTTTGGGCACTCCCCATTCATCGAGGTCGGCGACAAGGGACTCCATCATGGGAGGAGGACCGCACATCAAAAACTGATAATTGCTTGAAGGCAGTACTTTTTTGAATAAGGAAACACCCACACGAGCCTTGTGGTGATAGTCTTTACCTAAAACATCCTCCNCCCCCGGCGCGCTGTAACATATATGCATTCTAATATTGGAATGATTGGCTGCCACGGCCTCAAGATGATCGCGCATACCNTGCTCTTCACTATTGCGTACACCATAGAAGAACCAAACCTCCCGGTCACCCCCTCCTGCAATGACCGTATTGAGCATACTCATTACGGGTGTTAACCCCACACCGCCGCCAATCAGCACGACAGGCCGAGTACTCTTTGTGTCGAGGAAAAACTTCCCTGACGGCGCGCGAACATCCAAGATACTGCCGACCTTAACTTGATCATGAAAATAATTTGAAGATAAACCCGCCGGAATCTCTGGCTCGCCTTTGGGCGCCGGGACCCGCTTGATCGACACACGATAAAGGCTCTCGNGGGGCGCATCTGACAGGGAGTAGCAACGTTTAATCTTGCTGCTTTGTCCTGGAATATCCAGTTCGAAGGTTAGNAATTGACCCGGATCAAAGGAGGGTATTGGCTTTTTGTCATGGGGTTGAAGATAAAAGGAACAGATTTGCTGATCGCTGCTCTCTATTTGTGTCTGCACCACTTCGAACTTTCGGGAGCCAGACCAAGCCGTCGACTTCGCAACCTCGTCTTCTTGATCTTTGCGGGCTCGCNTGATTCGCAGACTTAGATGCTCAACCTGATTGAGACGCAACCGTGTGTCATTCGTAGTTTGCCGAAGTGAGGCGAGAATATTGATCGCCAAGTACGCCAAAACAGAACAAAGAATTAGCGCTCCCGCCATCCAATATATATTCGAAACTAATGCGCTCATAACCTATTCACTTTTGTCAGGTTGCCTANATCTAAAATTCTACGCGTAACTCGAACCGTGCTCCATAATCGTTTTCTCGTGATTCATTTGCAGATGCAAAAACATCGAACTGGGCGACGACATGCTGGCCGAGGACATGACGGTACCGCATTCCGGTGGCAATAGAACCATCATGGGTTTGTGTATCCTGCCGCACNCCCAATTCAAATATAAATTGATTGACCACGGGANTAATAAACCATTGCATACCGATTGCACCGCCTACCACCTCGCTCGCTCGGTTAGCCAATGGGGCGCCGTATCGACCAAGTCCGACGGCTTGGAAAAGAATACCAGTTCGTCCAAGGGCCCCTCCTGTGGATGGGTCTCGCGCNGCTGAGGTGAAATTGTCGATACCTGCAAAGGCATTGACGTAAATATTATTGTCCGACCAAGCTGGCGTCCAGGAGAGTTCTGCAAAAACCAAATGTCCGTCACCCACAGCGGCCGATTCGCCATTAATCGCTTTCGAACCTAGAATTCTTGAGGACAAGTTGTAGTGTCCGATTCGCCGTACATCACTCACCCCGTAGTAAAATCCATCCGCATCAAAGATGCTTTCGTCATCGACATAAACGAGATCGACGTTAATCGTGGTCTTAGGTCGGTCCATAGCGAAAAACAAGGCGTACAAGCTTAAGTCGTCCCGCTCAATATTATCGCCGCGATGTATCTCGTTCCAGCCATACAAAAAAGTGACCTGAAAGTCAGACCCGCCTTTTGGCAATAACGTGTTTCGGGTAATACCAATGGCATCAATGGTGTCATTAAGCAACATTCCTTCCTGGTAATTGAGTAGCTGCCGGCCTACAGAAAAGCCTAAATCGTAGTGCTTACGGTCCTCAGGATCGAGATTTGGAAACAGCTCACCAAAATCACCCTCAAAAAAGAAAGTGGTCAGGTCAGCGCTGCTTTCTTCTTGCCAACCTCGCTCNTTAGGCTCGGCGAGGTTCGGCTCAAATTGATAAGAGGTAAAACGACCTTCATCTTGCAGCGGGCGAATGCCAATCAGAAACCGCTCGCTACCGGTCAGTTGCAAGTTCGCAAAGAGATCAAGCCGATTCGCCCACTCCGATGAGGTTTCATCTGCACGNGTGAAAGACTGTAAGGCCGATCGATAGGTTCCAAAGACCATCAACGCAGGTTGCCAGACNGCTCCCGTCGGTAACTCAATGCCCCGACTAATATTGCCGTTACNAAGAAATTTGGGGCCAAGATCCANAATCGGCTTTGGGCGTTTCGGCATTGAATCGAGGTCTAATTCCGTCACAGCATCATCGGAGATNCGGCTGGTTCGTTCACCATTGGCGTCGAGCCCGCCTCCAGCAACGTACGCCGTGAAGNGAGCCATCAGCAAACACATTAGTGCGACCGTTGCCGTCTTCCTATTGAAGATCATACCGAATCGCCCGAACACATATTCATCNCTTGCATCAGCGNAAGCNTNGGATTTCAAGCGTTCTTTCCCANATGATCTGGTGGCCNGCAACCTGATTTTCAACAGGGTCATCTGTGTCCTCGTCCCATATGACGACATCCCCATTTTCATCGACATGCCCGTAGGCCAACACATCAGAGACATCTCGCGCACTCATGTTGTAGTCAAACCCAACGTCTTTAATAATATCGATCAAGTTGACTGGAACCATGGCGGCTTTGAGTTGTATCACGGCCTTGAAGGGNCCAGTTCCCGAGGCCAACTGCTTGTTAGTCACGGTATAGTTAGCCCAGCGTTCACCCANCGGCTCTATCGTTGCTTTGTGCTTTCTAGCCCCATTTGGGCGACCTAGCAGGACAGTCGAATTTCGCGAGGGACGTAAGAAAATGAGCGGNCTAGCAGAATAGTTCACAGGCAAGACCTGCTCCCGCTCTCCGCCCACTATATTGCGTGTTAGAAATTTTGATTGGAGGCTAAAGAGCTCTTTATCAAGCGGAAGCTCGTGGTTATGGACATACTTGGAATGAAGNTCCAGCAGGTCCCCGTTGGGGTCCANGCCGCCGGAGGTTTTGACAACCTTACCATTAGCATCCACCACTGAGACATAGAGCCAGACCAATCGCTCAGCATCGAAACCAGTTGGAACATTATGCCCATCCGTCCCGTTTTTAACCTGCACCGCGAATTCAACACCTTTACGGCCTGATTTCACNATCTTAATGTCGCCAAGGACATAACCGTTACGGAACAACTTCAATCTTTCTACTTCTATTTCTTTCAGCAACCGGAGGTTATCGGTGATGATTTCTCGAGCATCNTATCGATCATCCACGGACTCCCACCGCTCCGGAAATTCAAAATCATCATCGATTTCATCCTCGAATGCGTCTGTGCCCCAGCCCGCCTTCCAGTCAAAGGTTAGCCATTCTCTGATCGTCGCCATACCTTTAGCGCGCACATTATCCTTTTCAGATTCTTCTTTGATTGCTCGCGTATCCAATGGAAACAACGCAGGGGACAAAACTGAATAATCTGGGCCTACAAACATGTGGTTTGTAAGCTTTCGAGGTTCCGTCTCAAGACTTCCGACCTTTGCGGCAGAGCCAAAATGATAGTTCTTTTTGTGGAAATCTGGGTCTGACTTATCGGCGAGCACCTTCCCAGGCTCCTTACCCATGTGGCAGTCCTGACAAGTGATGCCTTTNTCATTTGCGGGCGAGTTTTTAAACTCGCTGAAGGCTTCTTCTAAGCGAAAGCCATTGACGAGATTGACGTCATGACAGGTACCGCAAAAGCCTGATGTATTGAGTTGAAATAGACTCTTGATTTTACCATGAACCTTACGGCCNGCTTTGTCATTATCTATCTGAAGCCCACCTTTGNTAATTGCATTGTCAAGTTCTTGGGGCTCACCACTTGGGCCATAAATTGGAGCTGTGANGGGACCAGGCTCAATATGGAGGCGGCCGCTAATCTTGCCGTAGCTTTGATTAAGNCGGTGACAAACAATACAGGTCACGCCTTCTCTTGCCGTTGGATGGCGATCAATATTGCTCATGAATATTTCTTCGCCAAGGTTCATCCCGACGGCGTTATGACACCGAATACAAAAATCACCATTTGTACCCGCCGTAAATTTCATCACCGTCGCCTGCATTGCATTAAAAACAGGACTCATTTGAGCATAAGCATGCTGTGAGACTGACCACTGCTTGTATTGTTTGGGGTGACACTCCGCACACTCAGTAGCCGAAGGAAAACCATCGCCAGAAAACNTCTCAGCATGAACGGCATTGGTCTCCGCCATTCCTGCTTGTAACAATCCCGATCCCATCAACATCACTGCTGTTAAAATCGGTCTAACAATATTGCGCNGCCACCAGCATCGATTGGCAGCTCTGCTAANATGATTAATCGCCANNCACCCTCTTTTNNTAAAGCCCTTCACACGCTACTTTACCACGCCTAACCCGCGTGGAACGCCCTACGGCCNATCGTTTATAAAAATATTCGCTTCTCGACNCTTCATTTGACTCTCAACCACGACAGCCCCCTGCTGCACCATGCACATNGTTCNCGGCGCGCTGTGTGTTGTTCCCGCCTCGCCGCCAGCCCCTCCTCACCTCGAGAAGGACTCTGGCGTTAGCCATTGAATTCGCATGATTAACACGCGCTCATCTTTATTATTGGGCACTCACTGAGACGAGCCAGCAAAACCTGTTGTTCATGACTTAACCCAAAATGAACGATCCTCTACCCTTTCAGATTATCTGATAACGCGGCTAGATTCGATCGTTAAGGCGCAAATTAGTAGAGAAGATGATTAGTTTGCAAATATTGCGCTCTGATATCGTCCTTGACACCAAATTTTAGCCGAAATCGATAGACCTAACTAAAAATTTGAAGATCACCCGTGACTTACAAGCGCGATCTGTTGATAAGGGAGCACAAACGAGGCAGTTTGAATCAAATTGTCACAAGAGCACCTATTTGTTTGGCCCTCCGCCAAAAGCCGAGTAAAATATCTAGAGCCATCGCCCCAAACCAATCAAGCTGATAAGAGAAGGGCCTTGCCAAAGAAGCCTGTCTCCGATGTAAAAATAGATGCGCAATTAAAATCAACCCAAGCTCCCGGAGCCCATCGATGTCTAAGATCCATCAAAACTCAGAAAAAACAGATGAATATTTGAAACGGTATATGGAGGGAGTACTCAAGCGAAATCCTGGTGAGCCCGAATTCGTTCAAGCCGTCTACGAGGTCGCCTCGTCAATTTTTCCTTATATCGCAGACAAGCCGATATATCACGAGCTGCAAATCCTAGAAAGAATGGCCGAACCCGAACGCGTGATATCTTTTCGGATCCCTTGGACCGATGATGCCGGCAATATTCGAACGAACCGCGGCTGGCGAGTCCAATTCAACTCGGCCATCGGCCCCTATAAAGGAGGAATAAGGTTCCACCCCAGCGTTAATCAATCTATTTTAAAATTCTTGGGCTTTGAGCAGACCTTCAAAAATAGCCTGACCGGCCTTCCTATGGGCGGCGGTAAGGGCGGTGCCAACTTCAACCCGAAAGGCAAAAGTGATAATGAGGTGATGCGGTTCTGTCAGTCCTTTATGACAGAACTCTATCGACACATCGGTGCCGATACTGATGTGCCAGCTGGAGATATCGGCGTTGGCGGTCGAGAAATTGGTTTTATGTTTGGCCAATATAAACGCATTACCAATGAATTCGTCGGCGTGCTAACTGGCAAAGGGTTGGAATACGGCGGCTCTAAAATGCGTACAGAAGCGACCGGTTATGGCGCTGTTTTCTTTCTTCGTAACATGTTGATGCAGCACAAGGACAGCGTTGAAGGTAAGCGAATCCTGATTTCTGGTTCAGGCAATGTTGCAACCTATGCTGCTGAAAAGTGTCTACATCTCGGTGCATCACCGATCACCATGTCCGATTCGAGCGGATTCATTCATTGCCGAGAGGGCTTCACTCAGGAGCAAGTTGATTGGATAAAGGCACTCAAAGGTGCTCGCAGAGGTCGTATTTCTGAGGTGGCGGATGAGTTCGACAATATTAGCTTCCATGAAGGGCGACCCTGGGGTGTGAAAGCCGATTGCGCAGTTCCTTCCGCAACACAGAACGAGATTAACGGCGAGGAAGCCGCTACCATGATCAAGAATGGCGTTATGGCCGTTGCAGAGGCCGCGAATATGCCTTGCGAACAAGATGCGGTGGACGCATTTATGAATGCTGGCTTACTGTTTGGCCCAGCAAAAGCCGTGAATGCGGGAGGCGTTGGCGTATCGGGTCTAGAGATGAGCCAAAACAGCGCTCGAATCGCCTGGGATGAGGATCATCTTCGAAAACTGCTAGAAGATATGATGCGAGATATCCACGATAGTTGTGTTCAGTATGGGGAAACAGAAGGCACGGTCAATTATCTCAAAGGATCTAACATCGCGGGTTTCGTGAAAGTCGCTGATGCCATGCTGAGTTATGGACACGTATAAATTCAAATTGTTTCCTCTGGTTCTGGCTCCAGATCAACCAAACCAGAGTGGTCAGGACAATCGGGCAAAGACGCTACGCCAGTGGATGCGTGGAGGACTTGAAAGAGCATCCGTTGACTCGTCTCGCGTATCGAAGCCTGAAGAGGGTCAAACGAACTCTTAAAGCGCTGAGCCAGATTTTATTTCCACATGTTTTTAAATTAAGGTGCAAACAATTACAAGTAAAGCTTCGGATCTTTTTATACGCTGCCTTGAAGAAGAAGGTTGCGAGTACATTTTTGGGATTCCCGGCGAGGAAAATTTAGACTTCCTCTATTCCTTATCTCGTTCGCAGACGATTAAATTAATTTTGACTCGCCATGAGCAAGTTGCAGGGTTTATGGCCGCCGTCTATGGCCGGCTAACCGGTAAGACTGGCGTTTGCATTTCCACACTTGGACCCGGCGCAACAAACTTCACAACATCCGCAGCCTACAGCGGGCGATCGTTTTGATCGTTTGCTACGTCAATTACACGGGGATGGGATTTAAGAAGGCTAAAGGCGTTGTGTCCTATGAAAGGGCGTTTTTCCTTTAGTCTAATGAAAAATTTAAAACCGAGGGTATCCCTTTAGGCCCTGATGTTCGAAGCAATGATGCGTCAACAGTTATCCGGACACATGGTTACGCATTTTTTTAATCTTTCATAATCCACCGGGGATAAATAGTTATCGGTGAAATGAAGTCTCTGGCGGTTATAGAACACTTCAATGTGATCAAATATCGCTCATTTGGCTTCTTCCCTCATTCTAAACTGATGATGATCCGTCTGTCGGCCACTGACCGACCGAATATTAACTTTGCTCGTCGTCAGACCATTTGGGGCCACCGACACTAATTCTAAGAGACACTTTGCTCATTGGCACTACAGTCTATTTTGCCCGTAGATGCCTGAGCCACGCAGACGTGCATAGATCTCTCTATTCCTGCAATTACAGGATTGGAATACGCTCGCTGATATAGGTTTCTATCTGCTCAGCAGTGGTACGCTGAGCATTCTCAGACACTGCCCCTGAGATTAACGCATCTCCAGAGAATCCGAACAGATAGCGGATCAATAACAGGCCGTCGGTCAGAGCTCCGGCTTCGCCATCTCCATCTATGTCTAGTTCACTCTCAGCATCGTTGAGGTAACTGGTAATCTCGGTTGCATCATGGCGAGTAGCGACATTGGAGGTAGCATTAGCGATAAGCGCATCGCCAGAGAAACCGAATAGATGTCTGATGACAAGTAATCCATCGGTTAGAGCATCGGCCTCTAACTTCTCATCCGAATCAATATCAAAGCTAAAGCAGCCTTGGCTGCAGGAGAACGGATTTAGAGGATCGGTGCCATCTATTGCTTCCTGTTCATCAGAATAGCCATCGTTATCGTCGTCTAGATCTGCGGTATCTCCAAATCCATCACCATCAGTATCAATGGATTCAGTAGCATCAAATGGGAAAACATCTGAATTATCTCCAACACCATCTTTATCAGTATCAGCCGATTCAGCAGAGTCGAGCGGGAATGCATCATCGGCATCTAACACTGCATCATTGTCATCATCGGTATCAGCGTTATTTCCAGTCCCATCTGAGTCTGTATCTACCGTTTCATTTTCATCCAGTGGGAATGCATCGTCAGAATCTAAAACTCCATCGTTATCATCATCTGGGTCAAAATTGTTTATTAGGCCATCGAGATCTGTATCGCTAGGTTTAAGTTCTGGAATAATTTCCAGTTGTTCCTCTATGGGTAACTGAAGGAAATCCAAAAACTCTTGATTAAATTGCTCTAGTGAAAGTCCAAAGGTTGCTTCAAAAGCTTGATCCCAGCCTAGTTGATCTATGTTGGGCCAAAAAGATTTCCACATAGCATCTTGATCACCTACTTTATCCAATAAATATGCCGTTCCCCAAGCACCAAACTCATAAGGAGAGCAAGAATCCCTAGTTGAATAATCTAACTCGTTAACGTCAAAGTTTGGGCAATTCACTAAATTAGTTTGGATCTGATTCATAATATTTTGCATCCTCGACTTCAGCCCTTCTTGTAAATTTTGCCAAACTATATTTTCCCCGTCGTAAAGTAACTTTCTAGGTATATATTCTCCGTAGTACACCGCGGAACCCTCCGCGAAGAATGTGGGTCCCCAACCCACTCGGTAACAGTTATCTGGCTCACAAAAAGATTCTTTATTGAATAACAATGCAGATTGAACAACATGCGTGTATTCGTGTGCCACGGTGTCCATTGATAGGTTTGGATTTTCTACCACTAGACTAGTTGGCTGCCCTCCGGCGGTTAGTATCCCTTCGCTAACCATCAGCAGGTGATAGCCGTTTTCTCTCGACCCGTTTAGTCCAGCATTTGTAACCCCAGCATACCCACCGAATCCTTCTTTTATATTACTCAGAGTAATTTCATAATCACCAACACCATCATATTCGTCAAGTTGGTTTCTCTCTTGCCGCCGGTCAGCATATAACGAAGCAAGCTGGTCTATCGCTGATTGATCATTCCCCACTATCCACCATTCAGTCGGACCATAGTTACCATAAAAATCAATAACAAAATTTAAGGTTGAACTAAAACCAGCTCTAGCTTCCTGGCCGATATCTGATCCGAAGAAAACATCTTGTTCAAAGTCTACGATTTGGCCCCAATACTCATCGACGCCGTAGGTTGATGGGGATAATTTCCCCGATAGTGATGGAACAGTTTTGGTATTTGGTATAACTCTTTTAGGAGGAATGGTATTGCTACCAGAATAATCGAGTCCGTCGGGTATGACGAATAAAGTATTATTAAATTCTTCACCTGAAGCGTTTTTAGGAGCCAGACCAATAACAAGTAGAATAGTAATTAGCAGTTGGATCATGCCTTCAATATCCTTTTTGTGATTTGAAAGGTTAACTACAATCAATCTTGACGTAAAGGCTGCTGGTGTAAGCCAAATCGCACAAACGCTTCAGTCCTAAGCTACAGACTCGAAGCTGCTGGAGCACTACTTTTTACCGAGTGATCTTGGACAGCAGATTGAGGCGTTCGTCGATCACTACAACCACCAGCGTTACCATGAAAGCCTGGATAACCTGACACCGGCCGACGTCTACTTT